>CAYGLV010000004.1:0-90652 GCA_964351025.1 uncultured Gaiellales bacterium
CGAGCTCCTGCACTGCGAGCAGGAGGCCGCTCGTCGCGCACACCTTCGAGACCTCTTCGATCGCGACGAGCGAAAGCAAGGCCCCGGTGCCGGTTCCGCCGTAGGCCTCCTCGAAGAAGAGCCCGAAGATGCCGGCCTCGCGGTAGAGCTCGACGATGTCCCACGGGAAGTCGTGCGACTCGTCGATCTCCGCCGCGCGCGGGGCGATCTTCTCTCGCGCGAGCGTGCGCACGAGCTCACGGAGCTCGCGCTGCTCGTCGTTCAAAACGTCGTACGGCACGGCCGGAGTCTAGATGGTCGAGCTGTCCGCAAACCTGGTCGAAAACGCGCAGTTGCCCTCGAACACGGCGTCGAACACCGGATCCTCGACGCGCAGGCACTCAGCGTAGTGCTCAGTGCCCGGCCTGTCGTGCCCGGGGATCACGCAGCTCACGGTCTGATCGGTCTCGACCGGATGCGAGACGCGCAACTCGACGCACTCGGCCACCCGGAACCACTTCCGCTCGGTCGTGTGGTCGAGCGAGATTCGAGCCGCCTGGACGCCGAGCAGCGTGCTCGGCTTGCGCACCCACGGGAGGGTCTGGATGTGAGCCCCGCCCAGCCGCCCGAGCAGGATCTCGGCCAGCGCCTCCTGCTGTGCTTCGTCACCGCGTTCGTCGACGTGCAGGGAGATCGTCCACGGCGAGCGCGGCTCGTCGTCGTCGTAAGAGACGACGAGCACGGCGGCGAGCCCCGACAGGTCGGTCTTCCCGGCGTGCCCGTTCTCGACGTGCCACGAGAGGGCGCCCAGGCAGACGCCGTACGTCGAGCGGCCGCCCGGGGCCCCACCGATCATGCGGCACGGGCAGATCGCCTCGCAGTTGCACGACTCGAGATAGGTGCCCTCGATCCGCCAGGGGAGGTAGCCGCTCACGCCGGCGCGTGGCACACGGCCTCCACGTTCAGCGTGGGGGAACCCATGGTTCCCCCACGAGCCCCCTCCTTTGCCTGAAGCCCGCCTATTCCAAGCGGCACCGGGCAAAGCCCGGCGCCGCGCCGGAGCGCCGCGCTCGGTCGAACAGGGCCTCGCGCATCGAACGGCCCGAAATTGCCGACTACTCCGCCCTGTGACACACCGCCTCCACGTTGTTGCCGTCGGGATCGTGGACGAACGAGGCGTAGTAGGTGGGGCCGTACTGCTCGCGCGGGCCGGGCTTGCCGTTGTCGGCGCCCCCGGCGGCGAGCGCGGCCGCATGGAAGGCGTGAACCGCCTGCCGCTCCGGCACGCCGAAGGCGATGTGGACGGGCGCCGGGCGATCGCCCTCGCGGATCCAGAAGTCCGGGATTCCCTCGCCCGACGAGAACCCGGCGCCGGTCTCCCACTCGTAGGCGACCGAGTAGCCGAGCGGAGCCAGCGCATCCGCGTAGAACGCCTTGCTGCGCTGGAAGTCGGAGACGGTGACGGTGATGTGGTCGAGCATCGGAACCCTCCCGTTAGAGTCACAGACATGATCCTCCAGAACGGCGTCGTGCGCACGATGTCGCCCTCGCTGCCGACCGCCGGAGCGCTCTCGATCGCCGCCGACCGGATCGCGGGCGGGGTCGGCACGCACGAGGCGGCATTGCCGAGCCACGACGTCGTGAACCTCGGCGGCCGGTGCGTCCTGCCGGCCTTCAGCGACGCGCATGTTCACTTCCCGACCTGGTCGCTCGCGCAGACGCAGGCCGCGCTCGACGGCGCGGGCTCGCTCGCCGAGGCGCTCGCGCGCGTGCGCGCGCACGGGGAGACACTCGTCCCCGGCCGCTGGCTGCGCGGCACCGGCTGGCGCGACCAGACCTGGGAGTCGCCGCCGACGCGCCAGGTGCTCGACGAGGTCACGGGCGAGCGGCCGGCCGCTCTCTGGGCCAAGGACTACCACTCGCTCTGGCTCAATACCGCAGCGCTCGCGGCCGCCGGGGGAGCGCTCGACGTGCCGGGCGGAATCGTCGAGCGCGACGGCGCGGGCGAGCCGACTGGGATCCTGCGCGAGGAGTCGGCCTGGGCGTTTCGGCAGCACGTGCGCACGAGCGCCGACGAATGGGTCGAGGCGACGCGCGCGGGCATCAAGCTGGCCCACAGTCGCGGCGTCGCCGCCGTCCACGACAAGGACGGCTGGCTCGGCGCGCCCGGGATCTTCCAGCGGATCGCGGCCGCCGAGGGGTTGACGCTCCGTGTCTGGTGCTCGGTCCCGCATGCCCAGGTGGAACAGCTGGCCGAGCTCGGGCTGCGCTCGGGGATCGGCGACGACTTTCTCCGGATCGGGTACCTGAAGGCGTTCATGGACGGCTCGCTCGGCTCCCGGACGGCACTGATGCTCGACGGCTCCGGGCTGTCCATCACGAGTGGCGAGGAGCTCGCCGACATCGTCCGCCGCGGGGCGCGGGCCGGCTGGCCGGTCTCGGTGCACGCGATCGGCGACCGCGCCAACCGCGAGGCGCTCGACGCCTTCGCAGCGACGCGAGACGAGTGGGCGCCGCTCGGCCTCCGGCCGCGGATCGAGCACGCGCAGTGCGTCGCGCCCGAGGACCTCCCTCGCTTTGCGGCGCTCGGCGTCGCCTGCTCGGTCCAGTTCAGCCATGCGACCTCCGACCGCGACCTCGCTGACCGCTTCTGGGCCGGCACGACCGAGCGTGCCTATCCGTTCCGCTCGCTGTGGGAGTCGGGCGCGCTCGTCGCCAACGGCTCCGACGCACCGGTCGAGGAGCTCGACCCGCTGGCGGGGATCTGCGCGGGCGTGCTGCGCACGATCGACGAGCGGCCCGCCTGGCACCCCGAGCAGGCGGTGTCCGTCGAGCAGGCCCTCATCGCCTCGACGGTCAATCCGGCCTGGCTCGCGGGCGACGAGCGGCGGCGCGGCACGCTCCTACCCGGCTACCTCGCGGACCTCGTCGTGCTCGACCGCGACCCCCTTGCCTGCGAGCCGGAGGAGCTCCGCGACGTGAGGGTCGTGGCGACCATGGTGGGCGGCCGGTGGGTCCACAACCCGCCGCCGTGGGATTGAGCCGGTCGCGGAGCTACGATAGGGCCATGTCTGCTCGCACGATGAGGGATATCCACGACCGCACCTGCTCGGTCGCGGCGTGCGCCGAGATCATCGGCGCGAAGTGGACGGCGATCCTCGTCCACGACATGTCCGAAGGGCCGCGCCGCTTCTCCGAGCTGGAGCACTCCTGCGCCGGGATCAGCCCGCGCACGCTCTCGGAGCGCCTGCGCTGGCTCGACCAGGAGGGCATCGTCAAGCGGCGCAGCTACCCCGAGTCGCCGCCGCGCGTCGAGTACGAGCTGACGGAGAAGGGCAGCGCGCTGCTGCCGATCATCGCCGAGATGCGGCAGTTCGGCCACGAGCAGCTCGGCTGCGGCGTCCACGACGTTTGACCGGCTGCGCCGGTCAAACCTCCAGGTGGGCTCGGCGTACGGCCGCTCGGTAGGCCCACCTCGTGCTCGCGCTACACCTTCGTCGTGGTTCTGACCGCGGCTAGGCAAGAGCCATGCCCGCCCTTCTAGAACCGCAGCCTAAGGCTGCGGTTCGGCCCAGACGCGAACGAGCTCGACGATCGTCGCGGTCGCCGCAGCCATGTCCTGCACAGACAGCCACTCCCGCACCGAGTGGTACTCCTGGCCGCCGGTGAAGAGGTTCGGCGTGGGCAGGCCGCGCCGCGAGAGCTCGGCGCCGTCGGTGCCGCCGCGGATGATCGGGCGTTTCGGCTCGAGGCCGGCGCGACGGATCGCCTCGTCCGCGGCCGCCACGACGCGCGGATGTGCGTCGATCACCTCGCGCATGTTGCGATAGGTCTCCTCGACCTCGACCTCGACGGACGCCCGCGGGTCCTGCCCGGCCGCCTCGAGGGCGAGCCGCTCGAGCAGCGCGACGTGCTCCTCGAGCTTGGCGGCATCGTGGTCGCGCGCGATCAGGTGGATCGTGGTCTCCATGCCATTGCCGGCGATCCGCCCCGGATGGACGAACCCCTCGCGGCCTTCGGTCGTCTCCGGCGAGAGGCCGTCGCGCGGGAGCGAGGCGACGAAGTCCGCGGCGAGCTTGATCGCGTTCACGAGGTCACCCTTCGCCGTGCCCGGGTGCGTGCCGCGGCCGCGGAAGGTGACCGTCACGGCCTTCGCGTTGAAGGTCTCGATCTCGAGCTCGCCCGCACCGGAGCCGTCGAGCGTGTAGGCGACATCCGCCCCGAAGACACCGAGGTCGAGGTGCTTCGTGCCCGCGCCCACCTCCTCGTCGACGGTGAAGGCGATCCGCACCGGCGCGCGCGCCGGCTCGGGGTGTGAGACGAGATACGCGGCCGCGGCCATGATCTCGGCCACACCGGCCTTGTCGTCGGCTCCCAGCAGCGTCGAGCCGTCGCTCGTGACGATGTCGTGGCCCACACGCGCGGCGAGCGCCGGGCTCTCAGCAGGATCGAGCACCTGGCTCGGGTCCCCGGGGAGGACGATCGGGCTGCCGGCCCAGGCACGGTGGACGAGCGGCTGGACACCGGTCCCCGGGGCGTCGGGCGACGTGTCCACGTGCGCCATCAGGCCGATCGTCGGCGCCTCTGCCGTTCCCGGCAGCGTCGCGAAGACGTAGCCGTGCTCGTCGAGCACCGCGTCCTCGAGCCCGAGCTCGAGCAGCTCCTCGAGCAGCAGGCGGGAGAGGTCGAGCTGCTTCGCGGTGCTCGGGTACGTCGTCGAGCCGTACGCCGCCTGCGTGTCGATCCGGACGTAGCGCAGGAAGCGCTCGAGTGCATCCTCCGCCAGCTCGCCGGCGAGCGGCGACGCGAACGGGGCGGCGCTAGCCGAGGGCTGCGAAGCGGAGGAAGAGCTCACGCGCGGTCGCGACTCCGAGGGGCAGGTACTCGAGCAGCAGGCGCTCGTTGGGCGAGTGGACGTTCCCGTTCGGCAGATCGAACCCGGTGACGATCGCCGGGATGCCCTTGTCGGCGAGGGCGGGCACGATCGGGAGCGAGCCTCCGGTGCGGACGAGCAGCGGGCGCACGCCGAGGGCGGCCTCGAAGGCGTCCTGGCCGAGCCTGACCGCGAGAGCGTCCGCCGCGACGACGCCGGCGGGCGCGGACGACCAGCGCACGACCTCGACGTCAGCACCCGCGGGCGCTGCCTCGCGCAGGAGCCGCTCGAAGACCGCGGCGAGCTCGTCGGGATCCTGGCCGGGGACGAGGCGGATCGAGACGTTCGCCTCGGCGCGCACCGGGAGCACCGTCTTCTGCAAGCTCGCCTCGCCGCCCTTGATTCCGTGCACGTCCACCGACGGCTCGGCCCAGGTGCGCAGGTAGAACTCCGCGGCGGCGAGCGGGTCGCGCGGGCGTGCACCCTGATCGGCGAGCTCGACGGCGCCCGGGTTGAGGGCGGCCCAGCTTGCGAGCTCGGCCGCCGTCGGCGGGATCACGCCGGCCCGCAGCGGCTCCGGCACGCGGCCGTTGCGGGGGAGCACACCCGAGAGCGTCTGCATGAGCGCATGCATCGCGTTCAGCGCGGCGCCGCCGTAGACGCCTGAGTGGAGGTCTCGCTCGCCGGTCGAGACGGTGACATGGAAGTAGTTGAGGCCGCGGGTGGCAAGGTTGAAGCAGGGCTTGCCGGGAGCGAGCATGCCGCCGTCGAAGATGACTGCGACGTCGGCGCCGCGCTCGTCGGACTCGAGGAACTCGACGATCGAGTGGCCGCCGGTCTCCTCCTCACCGTCGCAGGCAAAGCGCACGTTGACCGGCAGCGCACCCTCGGCAGCGAGCTGTTCGGCGGCCTTCAGGAGCATGAAGAGCTGGCCCTTGTCGTCGGCGACACCACGGGCATAGAGCCAGCCGTCCCGCGCGGTCGGCTCGAAGGGCTCGCTCTCCCAGAGATCGAGCGGCGCCGGCGGCTGCACGTCGAAGTGCCCGTAACAGAGGACGGTCGGCAGGCCGTCCGCCCCCGACGAGGCGCGGATCTCTCCGATCACGAGGGGCTGCCCGTGCCAGTCGACGAGCTCCGCCTCGCCGCCCGCCCGGCGCACAAAATCGCGCACCCACTCCCCTGCCGTCGTGACGTCCGCCGAGTGGGCGGGATCGGCGCTGACGGAGGGGATGCGGAGGAGCTCAGCGAGCTCTCCGACGAGCGTCTGGGTCTCCGCGGTCACGCGGGCGAGTCTAAACGTACGCCGGCGAGCGGCGCGTCAGGCGACGTCGCGCAGCTTCTGCGACTCGGCGAGCGCCCGCAGCTTCTTCAGGCTCTGGTTCTCGATCTGGCGGATCCGCTCGCGGGTGACGTTGAACGTCCTCCCCACCTCGTCGAGCGTCCGCGGCTGCTCGCCGTCGAGCCCGTAGCGCAGCTCGAGCACGCGCCGCTCGCGGTGCGAAAGCGTGTCGAGGATCGAGCTCAGCGTCTCGCGGCGCATCGTGGTCTCCGCCACCTCGTCGGGCAGCGGCGCCGACTCGTCGGTGAGGAAGTGGCCGAACTCCGACTCGTCCTCGTCTCCGACCGGCTTCTCGAGCGACACCGGCGTCTGGGCGCTGCGCCGGATCTGGTCCACTTCGCCGGGCTCGAGGTCGAGCTCGATCCCGATCTCGGCCGAGCTCGGCTCGCGCCCAAGCTCCGAGCGCAGCTTCCGCTCGGCGCGGACGATCTTGTTCAGCTTCTCGACGACGTGGACGGGCATGCGGATCGTGCGCGCCTTGTCGGCGAGCGCGCGCGCCACGGCCTGGCGGATCCACCACGTCGCGTACGTCGAGAACTTGAAGCCCTTGCGGTAGTCGAACTTCTCGGCGGCGCGCACGAGGCCGATCGTGCCCTCCTGGATGAGATCGAGGAACGGCAGGCCCTGGTTGCGGTAGCGCTTCGCGATCGAGACGACGAGCCGGAGGTTCGCCTCGACCATCGCCTGCTTCGCGGTATGGTCGCCGCGCTCGATCAGCTTCGCCAGCTCCACCTCCTGCGCGGCGGTGAGCAGCGGGACGCGCCCGATGTCCTTGAGGAAGAGCTGCAGCGTGTCGGTCGAGACCTCGCGCTGGTCCGCCTCGAGGTCGAGCTCGGGCACGACGTCCACCTCGACGTCGGCGCGGGCGACAACCTCGATCTGGAGCTCGTCGAGCGTCGCGTAGAAGTCGTCGAGCTGCCCGGCGTCGAGATCGAGCTCGTCGAGGGCGAGTGCGATCTCGTCCGCGCCGAGCCTGCCGTCGCGGCGACCGTTCTCCAGCAGCAGCCTCGCCTCGTCCGTCTCGAGCACGTCGGCGACCTGCGGCGGGGTAGTGCTGACCGGCTCCCTCGCGCTCACTCGGATCCCCCTCCGGATGTATTCCGCACCGTAGTTGCGGCGGCGAGCCCCGTCAACGATTTCGTCACGGCGGGGATGCGGAAGTCTGCCACGAGGCCGGGACGGACGGCGGTCAACCCTTTTCGGCCTGCTCGACTCGCGCGAGATAGCGCTCCGCCTCGCGGGCGAGCGGGCTCCCGGGACGGGTCCTGCGGGCGAGTCCGAGCTGGCGCTTCGCCTCCTCGACCCGGCCGGTCCAGAGCAGCATCACGCCGAGGTGGAAGCGCACCGTCGGGTCGCCGGGGAAACGCCGAGCGAGCGGCCCGAGCTGCGAGAACGCGACGGCCGGGGCATCCTTGGTGAAGAGGCCGACAGCCGCCGCGACCTGGGCCTCGGCGTCGGCGGGCGCGAGCCGGGCGGCGACAGAGAAGACGCGCTCCGCCGAGCGCGGCCGCCCGAGCCGCTGGAGGGCGACGCCGTAGAGCAGTTTGTCGCGCACGCCACCGCCCGCCGCCGCGCGCTCGAGCGCCGCGAGCTGCTGCGCCGGAGGGAGCTCCCGGATCGCCGCAGGCGCCTCGAACGACGGCAGGAAGAGCGGCAGCCCGCGCGCGAACTCCGGATGCAGAAGATCGCCCGCAACGACGGCGTAGGGCGTGTCGGGCTCGACGTCTGCCGCCTCGCGCCACGCCTGCTCGGCACCGGGCAGGCGGGCCCAGAAACGGGCGAGGCCGAGGTGGAACTGGGCGAGCGCGCTGCGCGGATAGAGGCCGGCGAGCTGCTGGAGCCGGTCCACCGTGCCCTCCGGCCAGCGTGCGAAGGAGGCTCCGATGCGGGCCTCGAGCGAGCCGTAGCGGGAGAAGAGCGCGAGCGCGTCGGCCGTCTGCCCGCGCTCGTAGAGAGAGGCGGCCCGGCGCAGCGCGCGTGCCTCGGCGTCGTCGCGCACTCCCAGGTCGAGCGCCAGCGGCGGGGTGCCGGCCCGCGGTGTCGCAGCGGCAGCGGGGACCGGAGGCCCAGGCTCGTCCCCAGGCAGGAGCGCCGCACCGACCGCGAGTGCTGCCGCGAGCGCTGCGACCGCAGCGACGACCGCATAGACGCGTGCGCGGGAGCTCACAGCGCCGACCATAGCCGCGGCGGGAATGAACCGTGTGAAGATGCGTTGAAACGGGTACGCGACTCATCGCGCGGTCGCTATACTTTTGAAACCAATGACGAGCTACCGGGAATTGCTGGCGCAGGTCCGGGCCGAGATCGAGGAGATCACGGTCTCCGAGGCACGCGCTCTCCACGCCTCGGAGGAGGCGCCGCTCTTCCTCGACGTCCGTGAGCGCGACGAGTGGGAGGAAGGCCACGTTCCGGGCGCCGTCTTCGTCCCGCGCGGGATGCTCGAGTTGCGAATCGAGGCGCTCGTGCCCGACCGCGGGCGTGAGCTCGTCGTCTACTGCGCCCAGGGCGCCCGCTCCGCCTTCGCCGTGAAGTCGCTCGAGGAGCTCGGCTACACGAGCGTCCGCAACCTGAGCGGAGGCTTCACCGACTGGAAGCGGAGCGGCTTCGACATCACGACGCCGCGGTCGCTCTCACCGGAGCAGCGCGCCCGTTACAGCCGCCACGTGCTCATCCCCGAGGTCGGCGAGGCCGGCCAGCACAAGCTGCTCGACGCGCGCGTGCTCCTGATCGGTGCCGGCGGCCTCGGCTCGCCCGCCTCGCTCTACCTCGCCGCCGCCGGCGTCGGCACGCTCGGCATCGTGGACGACGACATCGTGGACGACTCGAACCTGCAGCGCCAGATCGTCCACTCGACCGACCGGCTCGGCGAGCCAAAGGTGCTCTCCGCGAAGCGGACGCTCGAGGCGCTCAACCCGGACGTCCAGGTCGAGGCCTACCAGGAGCGCCTCACCTCCGAGAACATCGAGCGGATCCTCGCCGACTCCTGGGACGTGATCGTGGACGGCGCCGACAACTTCGCGACGCGCTACCTCGTCAACGACGCGTCGGTCTGGCACGGCATCCCCGTCGTGCACGGCTCGATCTACCGCTTCGAGGGCCAGGCGACCGTGTTCGAGCCGTACGCGGGTCCCTGCTACCGCTGCCTCTTCCCGCAGCCGCCGCCACCCGAGCTCGCCCCGAGCTGCGCCGAGGGTGGCGTCCTCGGCGTCCTGCCCGGGATCATCGGCTCGATCCAGGCCAGCGAGGCACTGAAGCTGATCCTCGACATCGGCGACACGCTCAAAGGTCGCCTGCTCCTGTTCGACGCTCTCGGCACCACCTTCGACGAGGTGAGCGTCAAGCGAGACCCGGCCTGTCCGGTGTGCGGAGAGCACCCGACGATCACCGAGTACGTGGACTACGTGGAGTTCTGTCAGGCGCCGCGCGGGGTGGTCTCGTAGCCGCCGTCCGGATTCCCCCGACGCTGCGCGCCGAGGTCGGCGGCGAGCGCCAGGTGGACGCCTCCGGTGAGACTGTCCGGGAGGTGCTCGAGGACCTGGCGGCGCGCTATCCCGCGCTCGGCGGGCAGCTTTTCGACGACGGTGAGATAGCGCCGTTCGTCAACGTCTACCTCGGCGGCGAGGACGTGCGCACGCTCGACGGGCTCGATACCCCGGTCACCGAGGACCAGACGGTGATCCTCCTCCCCGCGATGGCAGGTGGCCAGGGCCCGGCCCTCGCACCCTCGCTGCTCGACCTGATCGGGCACACACCGCTCGTCGAGCTGCCACGGCTCTCGCCGAGGCCGGAGGTGCAGATCTACGCGAAGCTCGAGGGCGGAAACCCGACCGGCTCGATCAAGGACCGCGTTGCCAAGGCGATGATCGAGGCCGCCGAGGCGGCCGGCGAGCTCCAGCCGGGCCGCGCGCTGCTCGAGCCGACGAGCGGCAACACCGGCATCTCGCTGGCGCTCGTGGCGAAGCTCAAGGGCTACCCGCTCACGTGCGTGATGCCGGAGAACGCGACCGACGAGCGCCAGCGGCTGCTTCGCCTCTACGGCGCCGAGATCATCCTCTCCCCGGGCGAGGAGGGCTCGAACGGGGCGGTGCGCCTGGCGCTCGAAATCGCGGAGGCGGACCCGAGCTGGTTCATGCCCTTCCAGTACGGCAACGAGGCCAACCCGCGCGCGCACTACGAGGGCACGGGCGCCGAGATCGCCGAGGCGCTCGAGCACGTGGACGTGCTCGTCGCCGGGCTCGGCACCGGCGGCACGTTGATGGGGACGGGAGACCGTCTGCGCGAGACCTTCCCCGACATCGTCGTCGCTGCCGCAGAGCCGCTGCCGGGCGACCGGGTGATGGGCCTGCGCTCGCTCGCCGACGGCTACGTGCCGCCGATCCTCGACATCGCGAAGCTCGACCGCAAGGTGCTCGTCTCGAACGAGGAGTCGGTGCGGTCGGTGCGCGAGCTGCTCGAGCTCGAAGGGATCTTCGGCGGCGTGTCCGCGGGCGCCGTCGTCCACGTGGCGCGCAAGCTGGCGGAGGAGCTCGATGAGGGCATCGTCGTGTGCGTGCTCGCCGACGGCGGCTGGAAGTACCTCTCGGCCGACTTCTGGGAGGCGGGCGACGTCGAGCGCTCGATGGAGCGCACCATCTGGTGGTAGTGCCCGCCGCTCTGCGCCGGGCACTGGAGGAGCATGCCCGCGCGGAGGCGCCCAATGAAGCGTGCGGCCTGATCGCCTTTCGAGAGGGAGTAGCCGAGAGGTACCTGCCCGGCGTCAACGAGGCGGCAAGCCCATACCGCTTCGAGTTGCGGCCCGGCGATCCGGAGGATTTCTTCCTCGAGGACGAGGGCTACGAGCTCGGCGTTTTCCACTCGCACCTCTCCTCCCCGCCGCGACCGTCGCGCACCGACGTCGAGAACATCGGCCAGTGGCGCGGCCGCACCTACGTGATCCTCACCGTCCGCACCGGCGAGCTCGCCGCCTGGCGGATCGGCGACGGCGGGATCGAGCAGCTCCCCGTGACGGACGAGGGCGCGGCGGCGTAGAACGGTCATGCGTGCGCTGGCGGTCCTGAGCCTCCTCTTCGCCCTGCTCGTCGCGGCCTGCGGCGGCGCGAGCGAGCAGCAGCCGGTTCCGGCGGCCGGCATGCCGATCGCCGGCGGCGGCCTCTCGGTCTCCGAGGCGCTCGCGAGCGACCTCGACGGCCCGCTCCAGGTGAAGGGCTACCTCATCCGGCGGGACGGCGAGCTGCGCTTGTGCACCGCAGTCCTCGAGTCGCAGCCGCCGCAGTGCGGCGAGCCCTCGCTCGCGGTCGCCGGCGACGTCTCCGGCATCGAGCCGTACGACGGTGGCGGGCTCGTGTCGCTGCTCGGAGCAGTCGTGGGTGGAACGATCACGGTTTCGGCGCACTCGACGTAACCGACGAGGGCCGTCATCCGCACAGATCGGCTGCAACGGCGACGTACACGTCCCGGCAGCGCTCCGCGCTCGCGACGTCAACCCACTCGACATCGGCGTGCGCGCCCTCGCCGGCAGGGCCGTAGACGACCGTCGGGATGCCCGCAGCAGTGAGCAGCGCCGAATCGGTCCAGAACGGGACACCGCCAGCCTGCTCCTGGTTTGCGTGCCGAAGCAGGAGCCGCACGATCTCGGCGTCGGCGGGCGTCTCGAGCGGTGGCCGCCATGACGTCACCGTGGCCCGCCCTTCGACATCGCCGAGCAGCGCGCTCAGCTCGCGCTCGACCTGCTCGACCCCCTCGCCGGGAATCGTCCGCCGCTCGCCGGTGAGCAGGCAGCGACCCGGGTAGCTCGAGTACTCCCGCCCGCCCTCGATCACGCCGGCATGCAGCGAACCGGTCCCGAGCAGGGGGTGCGCCGGCCCGAGACGGAGCAGCGAATCGAGTGCCTCGACGCCGACGAGCGCGCGACCCATGCGGGCGATCGCATCCACGCCGAGATCCGGGCGCGAGCCGTGGGCCGCCTTCCCCAGCGTCTCGATCTCGAAGGCGACGAAGCCCTTGTGGGCGCTACAGACGCGCTCTTCGGTCGGCTCGGAGACGATCGCCGCGTCGGCGCTCCACTTCTTGCAGATCGCTTCCGTCCCGAGCGATGCCACCTCCTCGTCGGCGACAGCGGTCACGATGACGTCCCCCCGCAGCCCTCGCCGTGCGCACTCGGCGCCGGCGAGCATGATCGCCGCGAGACTCGCTTTCATGTCGTAGCTGCCCCGCCCATAGAGGCGGCCGCCCTCGACGCGCGGGGTCAGCGCGCCGTCCGGGCCGCCGAGCCCCACCGTGTCCAGGTGCGCGTTCAGCATGAGCGTTCGCCCACCGCCGCTCCCCCGAGCGACGCCGACGACGTTCGGCCGACCCGGAGCGACCTCCTCGACCGACACCTCCAGCCCCGCCCGCTCGAGCCAGCCGGCGACCAGACGGGCGATCTCGCCCTCCCCGGCGCCGCCGGGGATGAGGTCGGGGTTGACCGAGTCGATCGCGACGAGCTCCGCCGCAAGCTCCGCAAGCTCCGTCATGTCCCGAGCGTCGCGGCGACACAGTAGTAGGTGTCCCGGCGGGGAATCACGCGAACGACCCGCAGTAGACGGCCTCGCGGGGTCGCTCGACGACAACAGCGCGCACGGGCCGACTATAGACCGACACGGGGCGCGAACCTCTAGAGTCTTGGGATGCTGGATGGAATCGAGATCCGCGGGCCGCTGACGGGCCGCGCCGGCGAGGTGCTGACCGACGAGGCGCTCGCCTTCGTCGCAGCGCTGCAGCGCGAGTTCCGCGGCCGGCGGGCCGAGCTGCTCGCCCGCCGGGCCGCGCGCCTCGCCGAGCTGCGGGCGGGTGTCCTGCCCGACTTCCTGCCGGAGACGCGCGAGGTGCGCGAGGCGGACTGGCAGGTCGCGCCGCCGCCCGCCGACCTGCTCGACCGCCGCGTCGAGATCACCGGCCCGGTCGACCGCAAGATGGTGATCAACGCGCTCAACTCCGGCGCCAAGGTCTTCATGGCCGACTTCGAGGACGCGAACTCCCCGACCTGGGAGAACTGCGTCGAAGGCCAGGCCAACCTCACAGACGCGATCGAGCGCACGATCGAGCTCGTCACGCCCGAGAAGAGCTACCGGCTGAACGACGAGACGGCCACGCTGCTCGTGCGCCCACGCGGCTGGCACCTCGTCGAGCGCCACCTCTGGATTGATGGCGAGCCCGTCTCCGGCTCGCTGTTCGACTTCGGCCTCTACGTCTTCCGCAACACAGCGCGGCTGCTCGAGCGCGGCAGCGGGCCGTACTTCTACCTGCCGAAGCTCGAGAGCCACCTCGAGGCGCGCCTGTGGAACGACGTCATGCGCTTCGCTGAGGACGCGCTCGCCGTCCCGCGCGGCTGCATGCGCCCGACCGTGCTGATCGAGACGATCCTCGCCGCCTTCGAGATGGAGGAGATCCTCTACGAGTTGCGCGAGCGCTCGATCGGACTCAACGCCGGCCGCTGGGACTACATCTTCTCGGTGATCAAGAAGCTCGGGCACAGGCCCGAGTTCGTGCTCCCGGACCGCTCGGCGGTGACGATGGCCGTGCCGTTCATGTTCGCCTACACCGAGCTGCTCGTGAAGACGTGCCACGCCCGCGGAGCGCATGCGATCGGCGGAATGGCCGCCTTCATCCCCTCCCGCCGCGACGCCGAGGTGAACGCGGTCGCGCTCACGAAGGTCAACGAGGACAAGGAGCGGGAGGCAGGGCAGGGCTTCGACGGCACCTGGGTCGCACATCCCGACCTCGTGCCTGTGGCGATGACGTGCTTCGACGCGGTGCTCGGCGAGCGGCCGCATCAGGTCGGGAAGCAGCGACCGGACGTCTCCGCGCGAGCGGCCGACCTGCTCAACGTCGCTGCAACGCCGGGGGAGATCACCGAGACGGGGCTTCGCAACAACGTCTCCGTCGGCATCCAGTACCTCGCCGCCTGGCTCCAGGGGTCTGGCGCCGTCGCGATCTTCAACCTGATGGAGGACGCGGCGACCTCGGAGATCTCACGCTCGCAGGTCTGGCAGTGGCTCCGTCACGGGCGCATCGAGCGCGCGGACGTCGTGCGGCTGATCGAGGAGGAGACCGCCAAGCTCGACGCCGACGTCTCCGAGGCGCGGGCGCTCTTCGAGCAGGTCGCGCTGGGAGACGACTTCGTCGAGTTCCTGACGTTGCCCGCGTACGACCACCTCGCCTGAGCGGATTCTCGCGTTACGGCGCCCGCGCGAGGAGTGCGCCGGGCACGGTGGCGAGACCGGCCCGGCGCGCGCGCATCATACGGCCAGCACGAGCTTGCCGAAGTGCTGTCCCGACTCCAATCGCGCCAGCGCGGACTCGGCTTCGGCGAGCGGCCGCACCGAGTCGAGCACCGGACGCCAGCCCGCGTCGTCGAGCAGCCGCAGCAACCCCGCGAAGTCGCGCGGGCTGCCCATCGTCGTCCCGAGCAGCGACTGCCAGCCGAGGTAGAACGGGCGCACCTGCAGCATCGCCTCGGTTCCGCCGGTCCCACCGAAGACGACGACGCGACCGCCCGGCCTGATGCAGCGCAGGGAGTCCGGCCACGTCGAGCCGACCGAGTCGATCACGAGATCGACCGGCCCTCCGGCGAGCTCCTTTGCAGCCTCGGCCCAGTCGCCCTCCGTGTAGAGGACACCTCCGGCCGCGCCGAGCTCCCTCGCCCGCTCGATCTTCTCCCCCGACGAGGACGTGACGAGCACGCGCGCGCCCGCCTGCGCGGCGAGCTGCACCGCGAAGGTCGAGACGCCGCTGCCGGCGCCGAGCACGAGCACCGTCTCGCCGGCTGCCAGCGCGCCTCGCGTGAAGACCGCGCGGTAGGCGGTCAGCCCCGCGAGCGGGAAAGCAGCCGCCTCCTCCCACGAGAAGCCCGCCGGCTTGGGGTAGAGATTCTCCTCGGGGACCGCGATCAGCTCGGCGTAGGTGCCGTTGGTGGGGCCGCCGAGGATCTCGAAGCCCGCACCGGGCGCGTCCTCGCGCTCGCCCCAGCGCAGCGCGGGCAGGATCACGACCTCCTCGCCGGTGTCGCGGCGCACTCCCGCGCCGTCCGAGCCGGGAACGATCGGCAGCGGGAACGGGTAGATCCCCTTGCAGACGAGCAGGTCGCGGCGGTTGAGGCCGGCCGCTCTCAGCTCGACGACCACCTCGCCCGGCTTGGGGTCGGGGTCGGGCGCACTCTCGTAGGCGAGCACGCCGCCGTCGTGGACGCGGGTGGCCTGCATCACGCGCCGCGCAGCGAGGCCCAGGGCTCCTCGCCCGACATGTCCTCGACGCCGTAGCCATCCTCGCCCACGGCCGGCGAGAGGATCGCGAGGATCTTCGCCGGCTCGGAGCCGTCGTTGAACGTCGCGTGCACGGCGGAGGCGGGAATGAGCGCGGCGTCGCCCGGACCGAGCACGCGCCGCTCCTGTTCGACCCACTGCTCGAGCCGACCCGCGAGCACGTAGATCACCTCTTCCTGCCCCGGATGCCGGTGGAAGTCGTGGCACTTGCCGGGGGCGAACGTCGCCTCGATCGTGACGATCGCGCCGAGCCCGTCGCGCGGGGAGCTGACCGGGGCGAAGACACCCCAGTCCAACTCCTGGCGGTCGATCTCCGTTGCGGCCTTGAAGCTCATACGGGTATCTCCTTGAAGCGCTTCATGTTGGCGGTCATGGCGGTCTCGGTCGGCAGCCGCTCCATCGAAGAGGCGCCGTAGAAGCCGACGATGCCCTCGGTGCGCTCGATCACGTAGGCCGCGTCGTCGGGCTCGGCGATCGGCCCGCCGTGGCAGAGGACGAGGATCTCGGGGTTCACCCGTCGGGCGGCGTCGTGCATCTCCTGGATCAGCGGTATGCACTCGTCGAGCGTCCTCGACGTCGAGGCGCCGATCGCGCCGCCGGTCGTCAGGCCCATGTGCGGCACGAGCACGTCCGCGCCCGCCTCCGCCATGTCGGTCGCCTGCTGCGGGTCGAAGACGTACGGCGACGTGAGCATGTCCTTGCCCCGCGCGATCCGAACGAGATCGACCTCGAGCCCGTAGCCCATCCCCGTCTCCTCGAGGCCGATCCTGTACGTGCCGTCCATCAGTCCCACGGTGGGGAAGTTCTGGATGCCGCTGAAGCCGATCCGCCTCAACTCGTCGAGGAAGACGTCCATCAGCCGGAACGGATCGGTGCCGCACACACCCGCGAGCACGGGTGTCTTCCGGGCCACCGGCAACACCTCCGACGCCATCTCGACGACGATCGCGTTCGCGTCGCCGAACGGCATCAGGCCGGCGAGCGAGCCGCGGCCCGCCATCCGGTAGCGGCCCGAGTTGTAGATCACGATCAGGTCTGCGCCCCCGGCCTCGGCACATTTCGCCGAGAGCCCGGTGCCGGCGCCGGCGCCGATGATCGGCCTGCCCGCCTCGACCTGCGCGCGCAGTCGGGCGAGCACCTCGCTGCGGGTCATGAGCCCCTCCAGTCCGTGTACAGCTCGTGCAACCGGTCCGCCATCGCCAGCGCGAACCGCTCGTCCAGCGCGGGGGAAACCATGTTTCCCCCGCGGGCCCCCTTCTTCAACGTCTCTGTCCCTGCGCCGACTGTCATGCCTCGCTCCACGCTTGGTACAGCTCGTGCAGCCGGTCCGCCATCGCCAGCGCGAACCGCTCGTCGTTGACGTCCAGCTCCAGCCAGTGAACCTCGACCTTGGGATCGAGGTGTTCCCGCAGGGCCGAGAAGAGCGCGTCGTCGGCGGCCGGATCGTGGAAGACCTGGCCCTCGACGGCGATCATCGAGACGCCCTTGAGCGGCACGAAGAGCGCGGTCGGCCCCGTCGCCGCGTTGAGCTTCCGCGCGATCATCTCCCCGAGGACGGCGCACTCCTCCGGGGTGGTGCGCATGAGAGTGATCGTCGGGTTGTGGACGTAGAGGTTCCGGGACCGGTGGCGCTCGGGAACCGAATCCAGGGGCCCGAAGTTGACCATGTCGAGCGCGCCGAGCGAGACGACCTGCGGAATGCCGAGCTCGCCCGCCGCCTCGAGCCGGTCCGGGCCGGCGGAGAGCACACCGCCTCCCACCTCATCTGCGAGCTCGGTCGTCGTCGAGTCGAGCAGGGCAGTGACGAACCCGCCCCGCGCGAGCGCCTCCATGGACTGCCCGCCTGTGCCGGTGGCGTGGAAGACGAGCACCTCGTAGCCGAGCTCCTCGAGCCGCTCGCGCGCCCTCGTTACGCACGGCGTCGTGACGCCGAACATCGTCGCGCCGATGAGCGGCTTGCCGCCGGGGAGCGGCGGCACCGTCCCCTTCACCATGCCGGCGATCGCGCCTGCGGCGTTCGTGAGGATCTGCGCCGAGACCGAGTTGATGCCGGCGATGTCCACCACCGAGTACATCATCGCGATGTCCACCGCGCCGACGTACGGCCGCGTGTCGCCCGAGGCGACGGTCGAGACCATCAACTTGGGCACGCCGACCGGGAGCTGCCGCATCGCGTAGGTGACGAGCGCAGACCCGCCCGAGCCGCCGAGCCCGAGCACGCCGTCACAGCGGCCCTCGGCGTGCAGCCGCTTGAGCACCTCCGCGGCGCCTCGGCTCATCGTCTCGACGGCGGCCCCGCGGTCGCCCGCGGCGGCGAGCGCCTGCACGTCGGCCCCCACCAGCGCCGCGACTTCCTCGCGCGTGACGTCGGGGACGGCCAGCGGCTCGCCGACGATCCCGGCGTCGACGAGGAGCACGTCGACGCCGTGCTCGCGAACTCTGTCGCGCAGGAACTCGTACTCCGTGCCCTTGGTGTCGAGCGTGCCGACGAGGACGACGGTGGGCATCAGCTCTCCTCCTTGTCTGTCGCCGGCGCCGGGTTCCACGCCGGGCCGGAGTCGTTGTCCTCCGGGTCCGTGAGCTGCCGCTCGACGCCGGAGAGCGTCGCGACGACGATCGCACCATCGCGGGAGAACGCTATCTCGCTGCCGTCGGGGGACCATGTCGGCTCGAACGCATCCTCAGGCGATTGGACGAGGCGCCGCAGGCCCTTTCCGTCGGCGCCGATGGTGTAGATGTCGTAGCGAACGCCGTCCTTGTCGGCAGAGAAGGCCAGGCGCTTCGAGTCCGGCGACCAGGCCGGTGCGTAGCTCCTGGCCTGCAGCTTCGTCACGCTGCTTCGGCCCGAGCCGTCGGGGTGGGCAACCCAGATCTCGAGGACATCACTGCCCGACGCCCGATGGGTGTACGCGATCCAGCTCCCATCGGGTGACCACGACGGCTCGCCCTCGGCCGTGATGTCGTCGTCGGTCAAGCGATGGGCGCCCGTCCCGTCGGCGTTCATCAGCCAGACGTGGCCTCCGTCGCTCGACCGCGCGAACGCGATGCGGCTGCCGTCCGGCGACCAGGTCGGGCCGTGGTCGTTCGCGTCCGAGGACGTCAGCCGCGTCGTGCCCGTGCCGTCGGCGTTCATGACATAGATGTCGAATGACCCCTCCCGGGCGCTCGCGAAGGCGATCTTGGCGCCGTCCGGCGACCATGCCGGGTCGGTCTGGAACTCGACGCCCCCGGCGGTCGAGGTGTCGCCCCGTTCGTCGGTCAGGCGCCCCTCGTTGCCGCCGTCGGCGTCCATCACGAAGATCGCATAGTCGCCGTCCCGGGAGCTGACGAAGGCGATGGCGTCGCCCCGCGGCACGGAGCCGCCGCACCCGGCGAGCAGCAGCAGGACGCCGGCCGCAGCGGCGGCGGAGAGCGCCTTGCCGGTCACGATGGGTCGCGGGGAGACAAGCTCTGAGGTGGAGCCTCGCTGGCGAGCGGCTCCACGCCGAGGTAGCGCCGCTGCAGCTCGGGATCGCCGGAGAGCGCCTCGGCGGTGGTCTCGGTCGCGATGCGGCCGGCGACCATGATCAGCTGGCGCTCCGCGAGTGCAGTCGCGACGCCGAGGTTCTGCTCGATCAGCAAGATCGCGAGGCCGTCGCGCTCGAGCTGCTGGAGCGTCTCGATCATGGTCTCGATGATCGCGGGAGCGAGCCCCTCCGACGGCTCGTCCATCACGAGCAGGCGTGGGTTCATGACGAGCGCGCGGCCAATGGCGACCATCTGCTGCTCGCCGCCCGAGAGCTGCGCGCCGCCGTTTCGCTTCCGCTCGGCGAGCCGGGGGAAGAGGTCGTAGACGCGCTCCCGCGTCCACGCGCTCTCTCCGTCGGTCGACGCGCCGCGAGACGCGATCCTCAAGTGCTCGTCGACCGTCAGCGACGGGAACAGGCGGCGCCCCTGTGGGACGTAGCCGATCCCCTGCCGGGCGATCCGATACGAATGGCCGCCGACGAGCTCCTCGCCGGCGAAGCGGATCGATCCCGTCGCGGCCGGAGGCGAGATGCCCATGATCGCATTGCACAGCGTCGTCTTGCCCATCCCGTTGCGCCCCACGATCGCGACGGACTCGTGCGCCATCCGAAAGCTCACATCGTCGAGTACCCGTGCCTTCCCGTAGAAGGCGCTCAGGCCCTCGACCTCCAGCAGCGCCTGCGTCTCGGCGGCGGGAGGAGGTGCCACGGGCTGCTGCTGCTCACTCATTGCCGTGCCCCCGCCCGAGGTAGAGGTCGTGCACAGTCTCGTTGGCCCGAATCTCGTCCGGTGTCCCTTCGACGATCACCCGGCCGTCGTGCATCACCGTGACGCTGTCCGCCACGCGCAGCGCAATGTCCATGTCGTGCTCGATGAGGATGAGCGTGATCGACGGCTCGAGGGCGAGCAAGAGGTCGGTGAGGAGCACACGCTCGCCGCGGGACAGACCCGAGGCAGGCTCGTCGAGCATCAGCACACGGGGGTTCGCGGCAAGTGCCATCGCGATCGCCACCTGGCGATGCTCGCCGTGCGAGAGGTCGCCGACCCGCTCTCCGAGCTTGTCGTCGATCGCGACACGCCCTGCGGCCTCTCTCGCTCGCTCCCGCAGCACGCGGTCGCGTCCGGGCCGGCGGATGGGTCGGAGGCGCCCCCCTTCGACCCCAACGATCGAGAGGTAGATGCTGTCCTCGACCGTGAGGCCGAGGAACTGCCGTGACTGCTGGTACGTGCGGGCGAGGCCGAGCTTCGCCCGCGACCGTGCGGGTTGCCCCGTGACGTTCGTTCCGAAGAGCTCGATGGTGCCGCCCGAGGGGGGCATGTCGCCGCAGATGACGTTGAACAGCGTCGTCTTGCCGGCGCCGTTCGGGCCGAGCACCGCCCGACGCTCGCCCTGCGCGATGTCGAGGTCGACGTCGCGCACGGCGAGCAGGCCGCCGAAGCGCCGGCCGATCCCCCGCAAGCGGAGGATCGGCACGGCGTACTCGGCAGATGATGCGGCGTCGGTCACTGCCTCACTTGATGATCGTCTTCGTGACAACGCCGTTCTTGACCACGCGGATGTGGCCCTGCCACGGCAGCTTCTTCTTCACGCACGCAGGCTGCGTGCGGCCGGGCGCGGGGCTGTTCTTCGTGAACAGGCCACCGAACGACTGGTTGACGTTGGGGACGTAGCCCGTCAACGTGATGGCCGGACCACCGTCAGCGCCCTTGACGATCTGGACGGGCCACTGATCCTGGATCGCCTGGCGGTTCGCGTCGAGCTTGACGACGCCATTGTCGGAGATCTCGAACGGGGCAAAGATCCCCCGCGGCATTGCGGCCTGCAGCGCGGCGCCGACTGCGCCCTTGGACTTGTTCAGTCCCTGGACCAGCGCCCGCGTGCCCTGGTAGTAGTTGTAGAAGAACCCGTCGTCAGCGGGCATCCCCGGGTACGTCTTGGCGACGAAGGCCCGGTACTGGTTCACGGCCGTGTAGCCCTTCAAGCCGGGAGCCGTCCCGAAGCCGCCGACGTACACACCGATCATGCGCGGGGCGACATCGTCCTTCCCGGTCAGGAACCAGAGGAACAGGTTGCCGGAGTGCTGCTTCGCGTTGATCGGGCCGTAGGCCTGCTCGAACGCCTTGAGCGCCGGGCCTGTGCCGGTACCGCCGACCACCCAGAAGTACCCGTCCACCGAGCCCGGAGCGGGCAACTGGCGGACGTACGACGAGTAGTCGGTCGTGTTCAGCGGCGGGAACACGCGCTTCGTGATCTTGCCGCCGATCGCACAGAAGTCGGCGATGATGCCTGCGCCCGACGTCCATCCGAACGAGTAGTCGTCCATGATGATCGCAGCCGTGCGCCAGCCGAGCTTCTTGTAGACGATCTCGCCGATGCCTGCGTTCCACTGGGCGCCGTCGCCGTGGTAGCGGAACACGTTCTTCGGCGCGATCTGCAGCGTCGGATCCTGCGACCCGGCGGTGCCGATGATCACGGTCTTGTCCGGCCGCGGCTTTGCCCAGTTCGCGATCGCGACCGCCTCGTCACCCGAGAGCGGCCCGACCAGGACGTCGGCCTTGAGCTGCTGCATGAGACGGCGGACTTCCTTGAGCGCCGTCGCCGGAGTGTCGTCACCGCAGCCGTAGCCGACGATGCTGACGTTCTTGCCACCGGCGGTGATGCCCGTCATGCCCGCCGACGGCTTCTTGCTGTTCTTCACCTTGCCGCGTGCGAACTGGGCGAACGCGGTCTGGGCGCCGCCGATTCCGAGCTCTTGGGCGAACCCGAATGCCCCCTTGCAGTCGCTCATGACCGCCACGCGGACAACGCCCGTCGCCGCCACCGACGACGCGACCGAGATCACGGCGATTGCGGCCGCGAGCACGGCCACGGGGACGAAGAGGCGGAGTGCCCGCACCTTTCGTCGTTTCATTGCAGTCCCTCCTTCGTTGGATTCACGAAACCTTCTTCTTCTCGAACTCCGTTGCTGCCCTTCATCGAGCCGACCCCGACCTCCTTTCCGGCCTCCTACGTCAACTCGCCGCGCTCGCCTCGGCCGCGGGCTGCTTGGGCTCCCGCGAACGCGCGAGATCCCAAATCCTGTCCCAGATCCCCACCAGCCCGTCGGGAGAGGCGATGACGATGACGAGGAAGACGACGCCGATGACCGTGTTGAAGGTGCCGCCGATCACCGGCAAGCCGTCCGAGGGAATCCGGTTCGTCACCTCGTTGTTGATCACGATGAAGGCAAACGCGCCGAGCCAGGCGCCTTCGATCCGGCCGAGTCCTCCGATCACCGCGATCACGAGCAACTCGATCGTCGCCGCCAGGCCGATGTTCGACGGCGAGAGCTGACCCGACCACCACGCAAAGAGTACGCCCGCGACCGCCGCGACGAGCGCGCCGATGCCGAACGCGATCGTTCGGTGCAGCGCGACGTTGTACCCGAGCGAGGCCATGCGCGCGGGTTCGTCCCTGATCCCCTGCAACGAGATCCCGAACGGTGTCCGCACCAGGTAGCGGATCAGCCCGTAGGCGATGATGGCCACACCGAGCGCAACGTAGTACAGCCGCTGCCGGTCGTTGACGACGTCGCCGATGAATCCCGGGGTGTACTTGTCGACGCCGGCGATCGGAGAGAAGCCGCCGACCTGTGTGACCTGGCTGACGAACAGGTACGCGATCACCGAGTAGGTGAGCGTGAGCATCAGGAAATAGATCCCGAAGCTCCGCGAGGCGACGGCGCCGAAGAGCACCCCGATGCCGACGGTCAGCAGGATGGCCAAGACGACGGCGAGCGACGGATCCCAGCCGAGCAAGAGGCCCTTCGTCTCGCCGCCCGGCACCCGTTGCGTGACCATGTTGCCGAGCGCATATCCGGCGATGCCCATGAGGCCCGCCTGGGACAACGAGATCATCCCGCCGTAGGCAGAGAGAAGTACGAGGCTCGCGGCTCCGATGCCGAGGATGAACGTCTGGGTGAGCACCGTGTCCAGCCAGAAGTCGGAGACGAGCAGCGGGCCCAGCAGTGCGAGGATGAGCACCCCGACCCCGATGATCCGCTCGACCAGAGTCTTCGTGGAGGCAACGCTCATCCGGCCCTCCCGAAGAACCCTTGCGGCCTGAACGCGAGAACGACCGCCATCAACACGAACGTGAGCACCGGCGAGTACTGCGTGCAGCAATCGGAACCGGCAACCGGCAGGTACGTGATGGAGAACGCCGAGACGAGGCCGAAGAGCAGCGACCCGGTGACGGCGCCGAGCAGCGAGCCCATGCCGCCGATGATGACGACGACGAGCGAATACAGCAGCCAGACCCCGTCCTGACCCTGCGAGATGTTGCCCTGCGAGGTGCCGACCGTCGCGCCGAGCGCGACCAGTGCGGCACCGACCGCAAACGCGATCGCGAAGAAAACCTGGATGTTGATGCCGATCGCCGAGGTCATCTGCGGGTCGTCGACCCCTGCGCGGATCACCATCCCCGTCCTCGTCCGGTAGAGCCAGAGCCAGAGCGCGATCCCGACCGACACGCCGAGCGCGAGCATGACCAGCCGTGCCAGCGAGTACCGAGTGTCCCACACGTGGAGATCGACGAGGCGGCTCGTCCAGCCGGGCCAGCCGAGGCTCACCGCGTTCCCGCCGAACGGCTTCGAGCCCTCGGGGACACTCCGCGGGAAATGAGCGATCACCTGATCGGCGACGATCACCGAGATCGCGATCGTGATCAGCGCCTGCCGGAGGTCCTGGCCCTGGTTCCAGCGGAGGAAGAGCTGCTGGATCAGGAGCCCGACGAGCGCTATGGCACCCATCGCCACGAGGAGAGGGACGACCCATTCCAACGTGTTGACGTCAGCCGGCTGCACGGAGAAGCCCCGTCCCGTCATCCTCTGCTGGATCTCGTACGCGACGTAGGCGCCGAGGAGATAGAGGGAGCCGTGCGCCATGTTGACGGTGCGCATGAGGCCGAAGATGAGCGAGAAGCCGCTCGCGACGATGAAGAGGAGCCCGGCGAACGTGATCGCGTCGAGCATCGTGTAGAGGAAAGCCCCGGGGTTGTCGATGGCCGAGCCGAAGTTCGTCGTGCGCCAGTTCCCGCCGATGTCGGGCACCGGCTGGGCGATCACAGCCACGTAGAGCACGGCGAAGAGGACCGCCGCCGCGACGGCGCCGATCGTCAGGAAGCGGCCGGGCTGAGCCCGGAGCTGCCGCCGATCAGGGAGCCGCAACCTCACGAGAATCGAACCTAGCAAGGTCTTTTCCGCGTATCAACAGGCATTCCGATCACTGTCGCTCCAGAGGAGGTGCTCACGCCGCGGCCTCGCGCTCGGCGAGGAACAGCGTCGAGCGCAACGCCTCCTCCGACTGGGGCACGTCGTCGGCGAGCCTGCGCAGGTCGCTGACGACCGAGCGGTCGAGAGTCGAGGCGTCGGGCCAATCGATCTCGACGAGGTTCCCGGACGGATCACGGATGTAGAGCTGGACCGAGCCGTCCGGCAACTCGTAGATGTGCCTGAACCAGGCCGCGTCCTCCACGATCCCGAGCTCTCTCACACGGAGGTAGAACGCCTCGAAGTCGTCCACCGTGAACGCTACGTGGTGGAATTCGGGCGCCGGTGTCTCGCGCTGGAAGAGGTGCAGCTGGAAGTCGCCGAGCCGCAGCCACTCGACCCGGTGCCGGAAGTCCGGGCTCGGGATCCGCTCCAGGCCGAAGAGCCCCGTGTAGAAGCGCAACGACTCGTCGATGTCGCGTGCACCGATGCTCACGTGGTTGAAACTGACCGCCCTCAAGTCGGGCCGATCTTAGGCCGGGGCCTCGCGAAAGGTCAAACACATCACGATGGCCTCTGTTATAGGTTGCGCCTATGAACCTCCGCCAGCTTGCCTGCTTCGTCGCCGTGGCAGAAGAAGGCTCCTTCACGCGGGCGGCAGAGCGGATCGGAATCGCGCAGCCGTCCCTCTCACAACAGGTCCGCGGCCTGGAGGCCAAGCTCGGCGGTCTGCTGCTCGAGCGCCTGGCGCGCGGGATCGTCCTCACGCCCGCGGGACGCGCTTTTCTGCCCGAGGCGCGGGCCGCAATCTCGGCCGCCGAGCGGGCCGAGCGGAGCGCCCGCGCAGCGCTCGGCCTCTCCGCCGGAGAGTTGGCAGTCGCAGCCGTGCGCTCGATCGCGGTCGGCATCCTCCCCGATCCCCTGCGCGTGTGGCACGGGCGCTATCCCGACGTGACGATCCGCCTGCACGAGTACGGCAACCGGCGCCTGCTCGAGGAGGACGTGCGCCGCGGCACCGGCGACCTCGCGATCGGGCCGCGCCCGACCGACTGGAGCGGCCCGATCGCGCCGCTCGGCTGGGAGCAGTTCGTGATCGTCCTGCCGACCTCGGACCCGCTCGCCGGCCGCGATCCGGTGCGCCTGCGCGACCTCGCGGAGCGGAGCTGGGTGCTCTTCGAGCCCGACTTCGGCCTTGCCGAGATCGTCGCCGGGGCGTGCGGGCGAGCCGGCTTCCAGCCGCGCACCGGGGTGCGAACCTCCCAGTCCGAGGCCGCTGCAAGGCTCGCCGCGGCGGGGCTGGGGCCGGCGATGGTGCCGGACAACATCATCCCGCCCGGCCTCGAGGCGAGCGTCGCACGGCTCGATCCTCCCGTTTCGCGCGAGCTTGTGGCGTACACCCGCAGCGAGTGGTCTCCCGCGGCACGCACCTTCCTCGAGGTGCTGAGCGCCGGAACCGCGCTCTGGTCCGGCTCGCCTCCGACCGCGCGCCAGCGGCGTGCCCTAGAGTCCGCTTGACGTCTCTCCGCCCCGGTCGTAGCCTCAGTCTGCGCCCGGCTGGCGGCGCGTGCGCTCCTTCCCAACCCTGGAGGAACGATGTCTGACACATACCGGGCCGTCATCCCGTACGAGTCCATGGATCCGCTTGCGATCGGCGCGACCGACGACGAGACGAAGAAACATCGAGACACGCTCGAGCTGGACATCCCGACGCGCAACCTCATCGCCGCGGTCTACCCGGACGAGCCGGCGCCGGTCGCCGACGCGACCGCGGCGGCCCGGCAGGCGCTCGCCGCGCCCGTGGACGGCCCCGCGTTTGCTGCAATCCTCGCCGGCAAGAAGAGCGTCGCCGTGATCGTGGACAACCAGTTCCGGCCGACCCCTCAGGCGAAGCTCCTCCCGCCCGTCTTCGACGCGCTCGAGGCCGCCGGCATCACCGACGTCCGCGTCGTCTGCGCCAACGGCAAGGTCTTCCCGATGTCCGAATCGGACATGGAGCAGAAGCTCGGCCGCGACAACCTTGCGCGCATGGAGCGGAACGGCTGGCCGTTCTTCCAGAACGACCCGCAGAATCCCGAGCTGTACTCCTACGTCGGCGTCTCCTCCGGCGGCACGCCGGTCTGGCTCCACACCGAGGTCGCCAAGTCCGAGGTGAAGATCACGATCGGCCAGGCACAGGCGAATCACTGGGGCGCCGGCGGCGGCGGCAAGCTGATCCTGCCGGGCGTCGTCTCCGACGAGACGATCGAGTCGAACCACTGCGCCTTCGTCACCTCCCCGCAGACGCACTACGGCGCCTACTGCGGGCCGATGCGCTCGGACATCGACGAGGTGGCCTCGATGTGCGGCCTCGACTGCACGATGAACGTCATCCTCGACACCCACGGCCGCGTCGTGGACTGCCTCTTCGGCTCCCACCCCGAAGCGCACCGTGAGGCGATCCGCCGCTTCAACTCGATCTACGCCTACGACAGCTTCGTGCCGGAAAAGGGACAGGCGGACATCGCGATCTGCGGCGTCTTCGCACCCACCGACCACCTCTTCTTCCACACCGGCTGGGGCTGCATGTCGGCCGACCTGGTCGTGCGCGACGGCGGGACGCTCATCTACACGAGCCCCTCGCCCGGCGTCTCGACGGCGATCGGCGACTTCCCCGGGTTCGCGCTGATGGACCTGATGAAGCCCTACATGCCTCCTACGCCGGCGAACTACGAGCGCGTGCTCCGCGACATCCACTCGCGCACGATCCAGATGTGGGCGGGCTGCATCTGGGTGCCGATCTACGAGGTGATGACGCGCAAGCACCTCACCGTCGTCACGCTCGAGGAGAATCTGGCGATGGCGGCCGACATCGGGCTCGACGCAACGACGTCGCTCGACGATGCGTTCGCGGCGGCGATGCAGCGGCACGGGCCCGACGCGAAGGTCGCTGTGCTCCCGTTCGCCCGCTACCAGCTGCCGCGCAATGCCGTGCGCATGCACGCGCAGGACGCCCGCGTCTTCGAGCTGGCACACGAGCACTAGGACACCGATGTCGGAGGACGCGCGTCGGACGATTCCCGGATTTCGGGCGGCGTCCGGGGCGCGTCCCTCCGACGATGTCGGCCGCGAGATCCGCGGCTCGACGACGGTGCTGGAGCTGTTGCGCATGTACCCGAGCGGCGAGGCGGCGGCGCTGATGGCTCGGCTGCACTGGCCGTGCGCGCACTGCGGCGGCGCGGTCCGCGAGCCCCTGACAATGGCGGCCAAGCGGCACAGGAACGCGCCGCGTCCGGTACTGGAGGCGTTTCGGGCGCTCGAGACAGACGGGCCGAGCGAGGAGCAGGTCGACGCGGCAGCTGCCAAAGTGCGGACGCGCTAGATTCGCCCCGTGGCCGTCGGAGTCGAGCGGGAGACCTGGGTCGGGCGGGCGCTGCCGCGGTTCGAGGACGAGGCCCTGCTGCGCGGCGCAGGGCGCTTCCTCGACGACCTCGACCCGGCCCCCGGGGCCTGGCACGCAGCGATCCTGCGCTCGCAGCTCGCCCACGCCCGGATCGTCTCGCTCGACGCCTCGCGTGCGCTCGAGCTGCCGGGCGTCGCCGGTGTCCTCACCGGCGCCGACGTGGCGGCGCTGTCCCGGCCGTTCCCGGCGGGGATCGAGGGTGGTCCCCCCTTCTACGCGGCAGCCGTCGAGACCGCCCGCTACGTCGGCGAGCCACTCGTCGTCGTCGTCGCGCGCGACCGCTACCTCGCCGAGGACGCGCTCGAGCTGATCGAGGTCGAGTACGAGCCGCTCGACCATGTCCTCGACCCCGTCGCGGCGGCGGAGACCGACGCCTGCGTGCACGACCGCTCGTTCCACTACGGGGACGTGGACGAGGCGCTCGCCCGCGCCGATCTCGTCGTCCGCGAGCGGTTCACGTTCCCGCGCTGGAGCTGCACGCCGGTCGAGTGCTACGCCGTCGTCGCCGACTGGCACGAGGCGAGCGGCTCGCTCACGGCCTGGGCAAACTTCCAGGGGCCGTTCACGCTCCATACGGTCGCCGCCGCCGCGCTCCGCCTTCCGGGCTCGAAGCTGCGCCTGCTGACGCCGCCCGACTCCGGCGGGTCGTTCGGGATCAAGTCGTCGATCTTCACCTACATCGTCCTGCTGGCGCTCGCCTCGCGCAAGCTCGGCGTGCCCGTGAAGTGGGTCGAGGACCGGCTCGAGCACCTCGCCGGCAGCGCGGCCTCGACCGGCCGCGTCACCGAGCTCGAAGCTGGCTTCAGCGCCGCGGGCGAGCTCGTGGCGCTCCGCTACGACGCGATCGAGGACGTCGGCGCCTACGTGCGCGCGCCGGAGCCCGCAACTCTCTACCGAATGCACGGCTCGCTCTCCGGCGCCTACCGGGTCGAGAACGTCGCCGCGCGCACCCGCGTCGTGTGCACGAACACACTGCCGAGCGGGCTCAACCGCGGCTTCGGCGGCCCCCAGCTCTACCTCCCGCTCGAGCGGACGATGGCGATCGCCGCACGGCGACTCGGGCTCGACCCGGCCGAGCTCGCGCGCCGCAACCTCGTCCCCGCGGACGCCTTCCCGTACCGCACGCCGTCGGGCGGGCTCTACGACTCCGGCGACTACGAGGCCTGCCTCGACGACGCGCTCCGGCTCGCCCGCTGGGACGATCGGCGGGCGGAGGCCGAGGCGGCGCGCGCCGCGGGCCGGCTCGTCGGGATCGGGCTCGCCTGCGTCGTCGAGCCGTCGATCTCGAACATGGGCTACATCACGCTCGCGCAGACGTCGGTCGAGCGGGCCGCCGATCTGCCGAAGTCCGGCAACGTCGAGGGCGCGACGGTGAGCGTGAGCGCGCTCGGCGGGATCACGGTGCACGTCGCGACCGCCGCGCAGGGCCAGGGTCACCGCACCGTCTGCGCGCAGATCGTCGCCGACGAGCTCGCCGTCGCCCCCTCGGACGTCGAGGTCGTGGTCGCCGCCGACACCTCGATCTCGCCCTGGACGATCTCGTCGGGAAGCTACTCCTCGCGCTTCTCCGGCGTCACCGCGGGCGCGGTGCAGGCGGCCGCGCGCAAGCTGGCGGCGAAGATCGCCGCGATCCGCGAGCACCTCGGCGATCCCGAGGCCTCGCTGCGGCGCATCGCCGGCACGGCGCACTGGAACCCCGAGGCGCTGCCGGCGGGGATGGAGCCTGGTCTGCACGCGACCGCGTTCCATGCCGCAGCGAACCTCGACCCGCCCGACGCCGAGGATCGCGTCTCCTCCTCGGGGGCGCACGGATTCATCGTGGACGTCGCCGTCGTCGAGGTCGAGCGCGAGACCGGCCAGGTGAAGGTGCTCGACTACGTCACCGTCCACGACGCGGGCACGCTGCTCAACCCGCTTCTCGCCGACGGGCAGATACGTGGCGGGTTCGCGCACGGCGTCGGATCTGCGCTCCTCGAGCGCCACGCTTGGGACGAGTGGGGCAACCTCCTGACCGCGTCGTTCATGGACTACCTGGCGCCGGGAGCGCCCGAGATCCCCGCGCTGACGATCGCGCACCGCTCGACGCCGAGCCCGTTTACGCCGCTCGGCGCCAAGGGCCTGGGCGAGGGGAACACGATGAGCGTGCCCGCGGCGCTCGCCAACGCCGTCGCCGACGCGCTCGGCCGCGACGACATCGAGCTGCCGCTGACGGCGCCGCGCGTCTGGGAGGTGCTGCAGCGGTGAAGCCGGCGCCGTTCGACTACGTCCGGCCGGAGACGCTCGACGAAGCGCTCGCCGAGCTCGCGCGCGGCGGCGAGGACGCAAAGCCCCTTGCCGGCGGGCAGAGCCTCGTGCCCCTTCTGAACATGCGCCTCCTGCGGCCGTCGCTGCTCGTGGACCTGAATCGGGTGATCGGGCTGGACGAGATCCACGCGGGCGACGGAGTCGTGCGTGTCGGCGCGACGGTCCGGCAGGCGTCGCTCCTCGGGCTCCCGCTCGTCGCCGAGGCGCTCCCCCACGTCGGCCACCACGTGACGCGCAACCGCGGCACCGTCGGGGGCTCGATCGCACACGCCGACGCAGCCGGCGAGCTGCCGCTCTGCCTCACTGCCCTCGGCGGCGCAGTGGTCGTGGCGGGTCCCGCCGGGCGGCGCGAGATCCCGGCGGACGCATTCTTCGTCACGCACTTCACCACCGCCCTCGGGCCGGGCGAGCTCGTCGTCGAGACGATCTGGCCGGCGGCGCGGGCGGGTGAGGGCTACGCCTTCGAGGAGCTCGCGCTGCGGCACGGCGACTACGCGCTGGCGATGGCGGCCTGCGTCGCCCGGGCCGACGGCGGGCAGGTCGTCTCGCTGCAGGTCGCGCTCGGCTCGGTAACCGACCGGCCGACGCTGCTCGACGCGCCGCTCGACCCGCGCGAGGCGGGCGAGGCGGCCGCCGCAGCCTGCGATCCGGTCGGAACCGTGCACGCGAGTGCCGCGTATCGGCGCGCCCTCGTCCGCGCGCTCGTCGAGCGGGCGGCCGCGCGGGCGGCCCGGAACGCGCTGGAGGCGGCATGATCGAGGTCGTCGTCAACGGGCGCCGCTACCGCGAGGCGGTGGAGCCGCGCCTGCTGCTCTCCGACTTCCTGCGCGGGCGGCTCGGGCTCACCGGCACGCACGTCGGCTGCGAGCACGGGTTCTGCGGCGCCTGCACCGTCTCACTCGACGGCGTCGCGGTGCGCTCGTGCCTCCTGCTCGCCGTCCAGGCGGACGGCTCGGAGATCGTCACCGTCGAGGGGCTCGCTCAGAGCGGGGCGCTGACGCCGCTCCAGGAGGCCTTCCGCCGCCACCACGCTCTCCAGTGCGGCTTCTGCACGCCGGGGATCCTGATCGCTGCCGAGGACCTGCTTGCGCGCGGCACTCCAACGAGAGAGGAGATCGTGGAGATGCTCTCCGGGCAGCTCTGCCGCTGCACCGGCTACGCACCGATCGTGGATGCGATCGCGGAGATCGCGGCGCAGGCGAGCGAGACATGAACCTCGCGCAGAGCCTGCTGGCCGCCTGCGAGCGCTCGCCCGAGCTCGACGCGTTTCCCGGGATCGCCTACGGCGAGCTGCTGCCGCGGGTGCGCCGGATCGCCGGCGGGCTCGACGTGGCGGCAGGCGAGCGCGTCGCGGTCGTGCTCGACAACCGGCTCGAGACGGCGCTGCTGTACTGGGCGACACAGTGGGCGGGAGCGGTGATCGTGCCGCTCTCGTGGCGGCTCTCCCCGGAGGAGCTCGACTACTGCGTGACCGACTGCGGCGCCGCACTCGTGCTCCGCGACGGCGATCCGCTCCCCGACGGCCCCGAGCACCCGGGGGCGCTCGACCGCGACGAGCGCGAGACCTCGTTGCTGCTCTACACGTCGGGCACGACCGGGCGGCCGAAGGGCGTCCCGCGCTCGCACGCGGCCGACCGCGCGGGAGGCGTCTCACAGGCGCTCCAGCACGGCTACCGGTGGGGAGACCGGACGCTCGGCGTGATGCCGCTCTACCACACGATGGGCATCCACTCGCTGCTCGCCATGCACCTCCTCGGCGGCTGCTTCGTGCCATTGGCGCGCTGGGACCCCGAGCAGGCATTGCGGCTGATCGAGGAGCAGCGGATCACGTCGCTCTACCTCGCACCGACGCTCTTCCACGACCTCGTCGGGCACCCACGACTACCGGACCACGACATCTCCTCGGTGCGCGCTCTCGGCTACGCCGGGGCGGCGATGACCTCGACGCTCGTGCGCCGCTGCGCCGAGGCCTTCGGGCCCGACGTCTTCGTCAACCACTACGGTTCGACCGAGGTCTATACCTTCACGATCGGGCGCGACCAGCAGGCGAAGCCCGGCTGTGCCGGGCGGCCGGCGGTGAACACGCGCCTGCGGCTCGAGCCGAGCGGCGAGATCTGCGTCCATCTCTCGTCCGACGAGGCCTTCGAAGGCTACTGGAACCGGCCGGACGCCGATGCGAAGGCGATCCGCGACGGCTGGTACGCAACCGGCGACACCGGCCATCTCGACGCGGACGGCGACCTCTGGATCGACGGCCGCGTCGACGACATGATCGTGTCGGGCGGCGAGAACATCCACCCGCTCGAGGTCGAGGACGTGCTCGCCGGCCATCCCGCCGTGCGCGAGGTGGCGGTGATCGGGGCGCCCGACGACCGCTGGGGCCAGCGCGTCGTCGCGATCGTCGTCGCCGAGGCGAGCGAGGAGGAGCTCGACGCGCACTGCCTCGCCTCCCCGCTCGCACGCTTCAAGCGGCCGCGCGAGTACCGCTTCGTGGTGGAGCTTCCGAAGAGCCCGTCTGGGAAGATCCTGCGCAGGGTCCTGCGAGAGAAGGAGTAGGGGTGACCGACTACGACGGCTTCCGGCTCGACCGCGACGGCGAGCGCGGCGTCGCCACGATCACGCTCGACGTCCCGGGCAAGTTCAACCGGGTCTCGATGGCGGCGCGCGACCAGCTCTCGGCGCTCTTCGCCGAGCTCGACGCCGACGACTCGGTGCGCTTCGTCGTGCTCACCGGGGCCGGCGGCACGTTCACGGCCGGCGGGGACATCGCCGGCTTTCTGACGAGGTCGCCCTGGGAGATCTCCCAGCTCGCGAAGAACGTCGCCGCGCCCGAGCGCTGCACGAAGCCGGTGATCGCGCGCCTCGAGGGCTACGTCTTCGGCGTCGGGCTCGAGCTCTCGCTCGCCTGCGACTTCCGACTCGCCGCCGAGGACGTCCAGCTTGGCCTGCCGGAGGTGACGGTCGGGATGATTCCCGGCTCGGGAGGCACGCAGCGCCTGGCGCGGATGGTCGGGCTCGGACGGGCAAAGAACATGATCATGCGCGGCAAGCGGATTCCGGCTGCCGAGGCGCTCTCGCTCGGGCTCGTCACGGAGGTCGTGCCGGCCGCGGAGCTCGACGCCGCGGTGGACGGGCTCGTCGAAGAGCTCTCACGCCTCTCGCCGCTCGCGCTCAGGATGGCGAAGCGCGTGCTGAACGCGGTCTACGACGCACCGCTCCACGTCGGGCTCGAGCTGGAAGGCCTCGCCTACGGCCTGCTCCAGCAGACGCACGACTTCCACGAGGGCGTCGCCGCTTTCGGCGAGAAGCGCAAGCCGGAGTTCGAGGGGCGTTAGTCCCCTGCGACGAAGAACTGCCACTCGCCGGCCGGAGTGATCCCGACGCGGTACCCGAGGTAGCTGCCGAAGTCGCGCCAGGCGTTGATCTCGTCACGGCTGTACACCGCCTCGAGGGCGTTCCACGCCGCGTCGCTCGGATGCTCGGCGTAGGCGGTCGGCCAGGCATAGAAGCCGGCCTCGTTGCGCGCATGCGGCAGGGCGAGGATCTGCACGAGGATCGCGAGCGGCCTGCCGTCGCGCTCCTCCTCCCCGCGCCAGAAATCGGACGCGGACGTCTCGCCGCCGTAGCTGTACGTGAAGCCCGGCTCGCCCTCGAGCGCGATCGCCTGCAGGGTGTCGAAATCGCACGCGAGCGCGGCCTCGAAGATCCGCCGCCGCGTGTCGGCGACCGCCGCCGGCAACTCCTCGTCGGGAAGGGTGATCCGGAGGCCCGAGACCGAGCAGACGGTCTCCGGCGCCGTCTCCGTGACGGTCGCGGGCTGGGTAACAGTCACCGTCGTCGTCTGCCCGCCGCCTCCGGCGCAGCCGGTGAGAGCAAGCACTGCGACCGCCGCCGCGATCCGGCCTGTCATGGTCGCTGGGCCGCCCAGGACGGGACGCCGTACGCGGCTTCCCACGCGAGCGCCGCCGCGAGCACCGTCTCGTCGTTCCGGCCTGCGAGCTGGAGGTTGCCGAGCGCGACCGCGGCCCAGCCGAGGTAGTTGAACGGCCGAGTGAAGCTCGAGAAGGGGACTCGGATCTCGAGCTCCGAGACATCCTCCGCGGGGAGCTCGTGGACGCCGAGCGTCGGGCTGAGGACGAGATCCACGGCCGGCTCGGCCGCCGCTCGCATCCGCCAGCGCGCGACCGCGCCCCGCGCCGCTTCGATCGCCTCTCGAGTCGCCCCCTGCGCGGCCGTCAGCTTCTTGCGCACGACCTCGCCGTACTCGTCCGCCCGCGAGGGGAACGTGGCCGCGTGCGAGACGAGCGCCTCGTGCTGGAAGAGCGGCCAGGTGTCGGCCTCGCAGCCGGGGACCTCGGCCGCGACGACGCGCGCGCCAAGCGCCTCGAGCTGCCCCGCCCAGGCCCAGGCGCGCTCGTCGAGCGGGTTCTCCTCGTCCGTCGGGCCAACCCGCGGCGCGCGCGTGAGCACGCCGACCGTGAGCCCCGCCAGGCGCGGCTCAGGCACGGGCTCGCCGGTCAGCACCGACCAGGCGAGAGCGCAGCCGGCGACCGTTCGCGCGATCGGCCCGGCGGTGTCGAAGCTCGGGCAGAGCGGGAAGCAGCCGCCGAGCGGGATCCGGCCCAGGGCGGGCTTGAAGCCGACCGTCTCGCAGCAGGCCGAAGGCATCCGGATCGAGCCGCCCGTGTCCGTGCCGAGGGCAAGCGGGACGATCCCCGCCGCGACCGCGGCCGCGCTCCCGCTCGACGAGCCGCCGGCCGTCTTCCCCGGGTGGCGCGGGTTGTGGACGCCGCCGTACCACGGGTTCTCGCTCGTCACTCCCCACGCGAACTCGTAGAGGTTGGTCTTGCCGATCACGACCGCCCCGGCGGCCTCGAGCCTCAGAACCGCCTCCGCGCTGTGTTCGGGAACATGCTCGGCGTAGACGCGCGAGCCGTAGGTCGTACGCACGCCTGCGGTGTCGAAGAGATCCTTGACGAGAACCGGCACGCCCGCGAGCGGGCCGGCGAGCGGGCCCCGCGCCCGGGCGAGCGCACGCTCCGGGCAGAGCGTGATGACGGCGTTCAGCCCCTCGTGCTCCGCGGCGGCCGCCAGGCTCGCCTCGACCGCGTCGGTCATGGCACGACCGCGATCGCCTCGACCTCGATCTTCGCCCCCGGCACCGCGAGGCGCGAGACCTCGACGAGCGTGCTCGCCGGGCGCGTCTCGCCGAAGACCTCCTGCCGAACGGAGTTGATCAACGGCCGGTCGTCCACGTCGGTCAGGAGAACGGTGACCTTGACGACGTCGCCGAAGGAGCACCCCGCAGCGGCAAGCACCTCGCCCATGTTCCGGAAGACCTGCCGGGCCTGTTCGACGACGTCCTCGCCGCCCACGACCCGTCCCGCGCCGTCCACCGGCACGACGCCGCTGACGAAGAGCAGGCCGCCGGCCCGCACCGCGTCCGTGTAGTGCGAGATCGGCTCGGCCTGAGTCGCGACGCGGATCTCCTGTCGCACGCTGCTACCCGAAGTGGGCCTTGAGGGCATCGAAGCCACCCTGGAAGACCTGATTCGCGAAGAAGCCCGTCCAGTGGTCCTGCTTGTCGCGGTCGCAGTCGAAGGTCGTCGACCACTCGACGAAGCTCTTGCCGCCGTCCGTGACCGGGCGCACGCGGAGCGTTGCGTGGTAGTTGTCGACGTCGAACGGTGTCTTCTCGAAGTTGTACGAGTACATGCGATACGCGTCCGAGTGGCTCAGGAGGCGCTCGCGGATGTGCGTTCCGTCGCCCAGGTGGAAGCTGCGCACGGCACCGACCTGGTCGCCCGTCCTGCCCTCCTCGATCTCGCTGTCGGTGACGAGGCCACTGTGCCACGTGGCGAGGCCGTTGAAGTCCCGGATCCTGGCCCAGACCTCGTCCGGCGACGCGTTGATGACGGTGCTCGCGTACGACCTGGCCATGCTCTCCTCCTCGTTCGTGGTGACTGCGTAGCCTACGCCGTGCCGGCCTTGCGGGCCTGCGCGGCCTCGCGGATCTGCGTCAGCGTCTGTCGCGGCGTGATCCCCTCGGGATCGACGCGCAGCTCGAGCAGCGCGGGCCGGCCCGCGGCGAGCGCCCGCTCGAAGGCGCCCTCGAACTGCTCCGTCCGCTCGACGACCTCACCGAACGCGCCGAACGCCTCGGCATAGCGGGCGAAGTCCGGATTGACGAGATCGGTGCCGACAACGCGACCCGGGTAGTGCCGCTCCTGGTGCATGCGGATCGTCCCGTACATGCCGTTGTTGATCACGAGGATCACGACGGGCAGCTCGTACTGCACGGCAGTCGCGAGCTCCTGCCCCTCCATCAGGAAGTCGCCGTCGCCCGCGAAGCAGATCACGGCCCGCTCGGGGTGGAGGAGCTTTGCGGTCACGGCGGCCGGCAGGCCGTAGCCCATCGCCCCGCTCGTCGGCGCGAGCTGCGTGCCGAAGCGGCGGAACTCGTAGAAGCGGTGCGCCCAGACCGAGTAGTTGCCGGCGCCGTTCGTGAGGATCGCATCGACGGGCAGGCGGCGGCGCAGGAACGCCATCACCTCGCCCATGTCGAGGTCGCCGGGCATCGGGTGGTGCCGGAGGCTGTCGAGGAAGTCCGCGTGCGCCTGCTCGGTCTGCGCCCGCCAGGCGAAGGAGTCCACCGGCTCGAGCGCGCGGAGCGCCGCGGCCATCTGTGGTGACCCGGCGTGGATCGCGAGCTCGGCCTGGTAGACGCGACCGAGCTCGTCGGCTCCCGCGTGCACGTGGATCAGCGTCTGCGCCGGCCGCGGCGGCACGACCAGCGTGTAGCTGCTGGTCGTCATGTCGCCCAGCCGCGCGCCGACGACGAGCAGCACGTCGGCCTCGCGGACGCGCGCCGCGAGGCGCGGGTCAGGGCCGATGCCGACGTGACCCGCCCAGACGCGCGCGCTGTTGTCCACGTAGTCCTGGCGGCGGAACGAAGCGCCCACCGCCAGGTCGTTCGCCTCGCAGAAGGCCTGCATGTCGGCCGCCGCCTGCTCCGTCCAGCCGCCGCCGCCGACAAGCACGAACGGCCGCCGCGCCGAGGCGAGCAGCTCGCGCACGCGTGCCAGATCCGCGGCCCCCGGGTACGCCGGCTCGGGCGCATGCGGCGCGACCACGTCCGCCTCCGCACGCTCTACGAGCATGTCCTCCGGGAGCGACAGCACGACCGGCCCCGGCCGGCCCGAGGTGGCGACGTGGAACGCGCGCGCCACGATCTCCGGCACCTGCTCCGCAGCGTCGATCTGCACTGTCCACTTCGCGAGTGGCGCGAACATCCGCTCGAAGTCCACCTCCTGGAACGCCTCCCGCCCGAGCATCTCCCGCGCGACCTGGCCGACCAGGAGAAGCAGCGGCGTCGAATCCTGGAAGGCCGTGTGCACGCCGACCGAGGCGTGGGTCGCCCCCGGGCCGCGCGTGACCAGGCAGATCCCCGGCCGTCCCGTGAGCTTCCCGTAGGCGTCGGCCATGTTCGCCGCACCCGCCTCGTGCCGGCAGACGACGTAGCGGAGCGGTGAGTCGTGGAGCGCGTCGAGCACGGCGAGATAGCTCTCCCCGGGGACGCCGAAGGCAAGATCGGCCCCGTGCGCGAGGAGCTGGTCGACCAGCAGCCGGCCGCCGCTACGGCCGGTCATAGAGCGAACGGCTCGTCGATGAAGACCGTGTAGCGCTGCGCCTTCGGCTTGTCGGCGTCCTCGGGCAGCAGGTAGCGGATCGAGGGCTTGCCGAGCAGCTCCCGGGGCAGGAGCAGCACCCGCACGAACGCCGTTTCGTGCGACTCCGATGCGACCGCGTAGACGGGGTGCGGCCCGGCCTCGAACCAGGAGCCGAACGGGCCGACGGTCGTCGCGCGGCCCTCCGCCTCGACCGTCAGCTCGCCCTTCAGAAGGCAGCGGATGCCCGGCCCCTGATGGGTGTGCAGGTAAGCGATGCCGCCGGGCGGGAAGTCCACGCGGTCGCAGCGCATGAGGTGCTCGCCCCAGGGGTCGAGATCGACGTGCGCGGCGAGCTTCGCGTTGTCGGGTTTCCAGCCGGTCAGCTCCCAGCGCAGAATCGTCGCGCCCTCGCCTCCCGCCTCGAGCTCGACCTCGTCCAGGCCGAACCACGCCTCGTTGGCGCGCAGGCTCGACGCCTCGCCGGAGGCGACGTAGAGGACGCGGATCCCGCGGGGCAACGACAGCCCCTCACCGGGGCCGAGCAGGTCTTCGTAGAGAGAAAGGTGCGTCAGTTGTGACCTCCTCCTTCGCATCTGGCACGCATGGCCAGGCTGCAAAGCGGCGCCATGCGTCGTCCTCGGTCGCGCCCGTAGCCGCCGGCTACGGGCGCTCCCTGCGTCCTAGCCTGGCTTGCTTTTCGCCTGTCCATGCGCACCATCTGCTCAGTCGGAGGTCGTCAATGGAAGTACTGGCCGCCGTCGATCACCATGGTCTGGCCGGTGATGAAGTCCGAGCCGGGGCCGCTGAGGAAGACGACCGCGCCGACGACATCGTCCGGCACCTGGTCGCGTTGGAGCGTGCGCGCCGACACCGACACGTCGCGCAGCTTCTCGACGACCTCCGGGTGCTGCTTGACGCCCTCGCTCAGCGTGAAACCCGGCGCGACGCAGTTGACGAGGATCGTGTCCTTGCCGAGCTCTTTCGCCAGGGCTCGCGTGAGCGCGACGATCGCCCCCTTGCTGGTCACGTAGTGGAGCAGGAACGGGACACCGCGAAACGGCGCGCCCGAGGAGATGTTCACGATCTTGCCGCCACCCTGCCCCCGCATGACCGGCACGACCGCGCGGCAGGTGAGAAACATGCTGGCGACGTTGACGTCCATCACGCGCCGCCACTCCTCGAGCGGGATCTCGGTGAACGGACGCATCGCGAGCGAGGCATAGAGACCCGCGTTGTTGACGAGCACGTCGATCCGGCCGCAGCGCGACACGGTCTCGTCGACCATCCGCTGCACGCCGGCCTCCGAGGCGACGTCCACCGCCAGCCCAACGCCTTCGGGAAACGCAGCGGCAGCCTCCTCGGCGCGGGCGAGGTCGGCGATCACGAGGCGGGCACCCTCACGGGCGAGCCCCTGCGCGATTGCCAGGCCGATGCCCTGCGCGCCGCCGGTGACGATCGCGACCTTGCCGTCGAGCGCGCCCATCAGCGGATCGGGGAGAACGAGGTCGGGACGAGGATCCGGTTCGCCTGCGTGTGGATCAGCGGCTGGAGCTTCGCGAGAAACGCCTTCCAGCGCTCGTCGGCCTGCAGGAGCGCCCGCCGCCGCTCGCGCTCGGCGTAGCTCTCGTAGCTCCACATGCTCGTGTACGTGGAGAGGGCGCCGACATCCGTCGTGAAGGCGCCGAGAAAGCCGCCGAGGAGCTCCTGCTGGACTGCGATCCCCTCGCTCTCGTACAGCTTCACGAGCTCGTTGAGCTTGCCGGTGGTCACGTGGTAGTCGCGTTGCTCGACGATCGTCACGCTATGCCTCCTATCGCCAGATACTTGAGCTCGAGCCACTCGTCGATGCCGTAGCTCGACCCTTCGCGGCCGATACCGGACTCCTTGACGCCGCCGAAGGGTGCCACCTCGGTCGAGATGAGGCCCGTGTTGATGCCGACGATGCCGTACTCGAGCGCCTCGGCGACGCGCCAGACTCGGGCCAGGCTCCTGCTGTAGAAGTAGGCCGAGAGCCCGTAGGGCGTGTCGTTGGCGATCCGCACCGCCTCCTCCTCGGTCGCGAAGCGGTTGATCCCGGCGACCGGGCCGAACGTCTCCTCGCAGCTCATCGCCGCGTCGAACGTGACGCCGGCGAGAACGGAGGGCGTGAAGAAGGTGCCGCCGAGGGAGTGCCGCCCGCCGCCGGCGACCAGCTCGGCCCCGCGCTCGAGCGCGTCGGCGACGTGGCGCTCGACCTTGGCGAGCGCGGGCTCGTCGATCAGCGGGCCGACGTTGACGTCGGGAGCGAACCCGTCGGCGACCTTCAGCTTCGCCACGGCGTCCGTGAAGCGAGACACGAACTCGTCGTAGACCCCGTCCTGGGCCAGGATCCGGTTCGCGCTGATGCAGGTCTGACCGGAGTTGCGGAACTTGCAGATCATCGCCCCGGCAACCGCCTCGTCGAGGTCGGCGTCGTCGAAGACGAGGAACGGCGCGTTGCCACCGAGCTCGAGCGAGATCTTCTTCACCTGGCCGGCGCACTGGGCCATCAGCAGCTTGCCGACCTCCGTCGAGCCGGTGAAGCCGAGCTTGCGCACGAGGGGATTGGAGGTCATCTCCGTGCCGATCGCGGGCGCGCCCGGGCCGTCCGTCGTGACGATCGAGAAGACCCCCGGCGGCATCCCGGCCTCCTCGGCGAGCTTGGCCACGGCGAGCGCCGAAAGGGGCGTCTGCTCGGCCGGCTTCAGCACCATCGTGCAGCCCGCCGCGAGCGCGGGAGCCGACTTGCGCGTCGGCATCGCCGAGGGGAAGTTCCACGGCGTGATGCCGGCGGTGACGCCGATCGGCTCCTTCAGAACGACGATCCGGCGGTCGCGGGTCGGTGCGGGGATCGTGTCGCCGTAAACCCGCTTGCCCTCCTCACCGAACCACTCGTAGAACGAGGCGGCGTAGGCGACCTCGACGCGCGACTCGGCAAGCGGCTTCCCCTGCTCGAGCGTCAGCAGCGTCGCCAGCTCCTCGCTGCGCTCGAGCATCAGATCGGCAAGCCGGCGCAGGATCGCCGCGCGCTCCTTCGCGGTGCGCGCACGCCAGTCCGGGAGGGCGCGCTGCGCCGCCTCGAGCGCCCGCCGCGTCTCGGCCGCGCCCATCCGCGGCACGCGGGCAAGCTCCTCGCCGGTGGCCGGGTTGACCACGGGGAACGTGTCGCCGTCGTCGGCATCGACCCAGCGGCCGTCCACGTAGGCCTGCTGCAGCAGGAGCTCGCTCTCGACCGCGGTCATGCAGGAGAGGATAATCGCCCCGTGGAGCCGCAGTTCGTCCGATTGGATCAGGTGCGCGCTTTCGAGCTCGCCGCGGGGGTGACCGGGCGGCCGCTCTTCGGCGAGGGGGCGATGCTCAACCTGATCGAGTTCGAGCCCGGTTCCACCGTGCCGCTGCACAGCCACGAGCACGAGCAGCTCGGGATCGTGCTGCGCGGCATGCAGGCGCTCGTCGTGGACGGCGTCGCGCACGAGCTGGGACCGCTCGAGGGCTACGTGCTTCCCGGCGGCGTGCCGCACTCGGCCTACTGCGGGCCCGAGGGCTCGCTTGTGCTCGACATCTTCCGCCCGGTGCGCGAGGACTACCGCGAGCGCTGGGAGGCCGAGGCGTAGGAGCTACGGCGTCACGAGCACGCGGCCGGGCGAGCCCGCGGCCGTCGCCGCGAATGCCTCGTTGACCTCGTCGAGCGGGTAGGTCGGCCCGAGCAGCTCCTTCAGCTGCAGGCGGCCGGCGCGCACATGCTCGAGCAGGATCGGGAGCGCCACCGCCGGGTCCTCCGAGCCGTACATCGTCCCGGTCAGGAACTTCTCCCGGCGGATGAACTCGCCGGGGTCGAGGTCGAGTCGCAGACCGGTCGCCGAGAGGCCGACGATCACAGCCGTGCCGGCGCTGCGCGTGAAACGGAGAGCGGTCGCGCTCGTCGAGGGGTCACCGACCGCGTCGAAGGCGTAATCGGCCCCGTCCGGCAGGATCCCCTTCAGCGCTTCTTTCAGATCGTCCGGCGCGACCGCGTGCGTCGCGCCGAGCGAGAGCGCCTGCTTGCGCCGGCCCTCGAAGGGATCGACCGCGACGATAACTTCGGCCCCGGCGATGCGTGCCCCCTGGACGACGAACTGACCGACGCCGCCGGCGCCGACGACGAGCACCGACGCGCCAGAGGTGACGCGCGCGGCGAACAGCACCGCGCCGACGCCCGTGAGCGCCGCGCAGCCGAGCAGCGCCGCCTCCTGCAGCGGCACCGCGCCGCCGGTCGGAAGCGCAACCTTCGAGGAGACGACAACGCGCTCGGCCAGGCAGCCGGTCGCCGTGCCGCGGTAGACGGTCTCGCCGTTGAGCGACATCCCCGTCGTTCCGTCCACGAGCGTCCCGCCCCCGATCGCCCGGTGCAGCGGCACGCAGGCCGCTGGGCGGCCGCGCCGGCAGTCGGCGCACTCACCGCAGGACGGCGCCCACGAGAGCACCACCTCGTCGCCGGGGGCGAGCCCGGAGACAGCGCTCCCGACCGCTTCGATCACGCCTGCTCCCTCGTGGCCGAGCACCATCGGGGTCGGCCGCTGCCACTCGCCCCTGAACTGATGCAGATCGGTGCCGCAGATCCCGACCGCGGCCATGGAGACGACGACGTCGTGCGGGCCGGGCTCCTCCAGCTCGAGCTCGACGACCTCGATCGGCTCGCCGACTTGCCGGAAGATCCCGGCCCGGGTCTTCATTCCTAGCCTCCCAACGCCGCGATCACCGTCGCGCCGTCGGTCACCGTCGAGACGTTCTGGAGCGCGTAGTTGATCGACGCGTTGTGCCAGTCGGCGCTCATCGTCGAGCAGCAGTCCTCCGGCACGACCATGACGTAGCCCTTGTCGGCACCCGTGCGGGCCGTGTGCTCGATCGACATGTTCGTCCAGGCGCCGGTGACGATGATCGTGTCGCGGCCGAGCCCGGCGAGCAGCGTCTCGAGCCTCGTCCCCTGCCAGCCGCTCATCCTCATCTTCTCCACGACGTGGTCGCCGGCCTGCGGCTCGAGCCCGTCGGCGGGCGCGGCGCCCCAGGAGCCGCGGACGAGCGCGCCCGAGTCCTTGACCCCGTTGAAGAGCGGCGCGTTCAGCTTCAGACCGGGCGCGCCCTCCTCGACGATGTACCAGACATGGATCACGGCGACGCCCTGCTTGCGAGCCGCGGCCGCGAGCTTCTTCACGTTCTCGACGACGTTCTGCTCCTTCGCGTGCCCGGGTGAGCCGGATTCGGCGAAGGCGCCGCCCTCGATGATCACGTCGTTCTGCAGGTCCTGGATCAGCAGCGCGGTGCGCCTGGGGTCCAGCTTCAACTGGTCGTTCATTCTGTCCTCCTAGCGCATGTAGGGCTCGCGGCGCGGGCCGACCTTGGTGCGGATCGTGTAGAGCGATGACGTGCTGGGCAGGAAGAGCGTGCGCCAGTCGTCGCCGCCCCAGGTGAGATTGCCGACGTTCTCCGGCACCTCGATCGTGCCGAGGTGCTCGCCGGCGGCGCTGATCACCCAGACGCCGCCCGGGCCCGTGACCCAGATGTTGCCGTGCTCGTCGCACTTCATCCCGTCGGGGATGCCCTCCTCGATCACGCCGCTGCCGATGCCGGCGAACCACATGCGGTCGTTCGAGAGCGAGCCGTCGGCGTTGACGTCGAAGACTCTGATGTGGGCCCGAGGCGTGTCGTTGATGTACAGCAGGCTCTCGCCGGGCGAGAAGCAGAGCCCGTTCGGCTGCTCGAACTCGTCCTTGCCGACGACCAGCTGCGGCTCCCCGCCGCCGGGCGGGATCCGGAAGACGCCTTGCCAGCCGAGCTCGCGCTCGCGCTCTTCGCCGAAGCCCGGCATCCGCCCGTACCACGGGTCGGAGAAGTAGATCGAGCCGTCTGAGCGGACGGTGACGTCGTTCGGGCTGTTCAGCTCCTTGCCCTCGAAGTGCGAGGCGAGCGTCTCACGCGTCCCGTCCGGGCGCTCGCGGACGAGCGAGCTCGTCGTGTGCTCGCAGACGAGCAGATTGAGGTCGGCATCGTAGGCCATGCCGTTGCACTTGTTGGAGGGGTCGCGCACGACCTCGACCCCGTTCTGCGGATCCCAGCGGCGCCGCTTGTCTCCCGGCATGTCGCTGAACAGGAGGTAGCCGCCTGTCGGATGCCAGATCGGCCCCTCGGTGAAGGTGAAGCCGGTCGCCACCTGCTCGACCCCCGAGCCCTCTTCCAGCAGCTCGTAGATCGCCGGCGACTTGGCCGCGATTCCCGGCACGTTTGCCCCCTCTCGTTGGGTACGAGAGCGACGCTAACACGGTCCGAGGGCCGCGAGTAGGCGGGAAGAGCACAGCGAACCGAGAGGACCCGCCTATCGGGCAGGCGGCGCTCAGTCGACTTCGACGTGGATCCGCTGCTTCGCGGTGCGCAGAGGGCCGCCCTCGCGGCGCGCGCGGACGGCGAGGATCTCCGAGAGGATCGAAAGCGCGGTCTCCTCCTGCGTGTCGGCGCCGATGTCGAGGCCGCAGGGGCCGACGATGCGGCCGAGCTGCTCCTCGCTCGCCCCGGCCTCGAGCAGCCGCTCGCGGCGGCGCTCCTGGTTGCGGCGAGAGCCGAGCGCGCCGATGTAGAAGGCCTCGGTCTCGAGCGCGCCGAGCAGCGCGGGCTCGTCGAACTTGTCGTCGTGGGTGAGGACGACGATCGCCGTCGAGTGATCGGGCGCCACCTGCGCGAAGGCCTCCTCCGGCCAGGCGACGATCAGCTCGACGCAGGACGGCATCCGCTCCCGGGTCGCGAACTTGGCGCGCGCGTCGGCAACGATCGTGTGCCAGCCCAGCAGATTCGCGGCGCGGCAGAGCGCCTCGGCGGTGTCAACCGCCCCGTACACGAGCAGGCGCGGCGGCGGCCCGTACCACTCGGCGAAGACCCTCAGCCCAGCCACCTCGAGCTGCCGGTTGCGGCCGCGACGGATGACCTCGTCGGCGTACCCCGCCAGCACCGCAGGGCCGTTCCCGAGGGTCTCACCGTCTTCGAGCACGAGTAGCTTCGCTCCGAGGGGCTCGCCCTCGATCACGGTGAAGAGCACACCGCGCCCACCCGAGTCGGCGAGCCGTGCAAGCCGTTCGATCACTCGACCCGCTCCAGGAAGACGTCGATCTCGCCCCCGCAGGGGAGGCCGACGGCCCACGCCTCGTCGTCGGAGAACCCGTACGAGACGAGCTTCGGCTTGCCGGTAGCGAGCACTTCCTGCGCGTTCTCGTAGACGTCGCTCTCGACGCAGCCGCCGGAGACCGAGCCGCACATCTTCCCGGACTCGGAGACGGCGAGGCTCGTCCCGACCGGCCGCGGCGCCGAGCGGCGCGTGGCGACGACGGTGGCGACGACGACCTGCTCGCCCGCCTCGCGCCAGCGTTCCACTTCGGGCAGGATCTCTTTCACGCGGCGTGCCTCCTTTCGATGCCGGCGAGCACGGTCGCCAGCTCCTCGAGACTCCTGAGATTATGCCCGGGCAGGAAGCGGTCGACGAAGGGCAGGGCAGCCCGCATGCCGCCCGCGAGCGGCTGGTACTCCGGGTTGCCCTTCAGCGGGTTGACCCAGACGACGGCGTAGGCGGCACGAGCGAGCCGCGCCATCTCGCGTCCGACAAGGTCGGGATCCTCACGCTCCCAGCCGTCGGAGACGACCACCGTCACGGCGCCGCGCGAAAGGGCCCGTCGCCCGTACTCGTCGTTGAAGGCCTTCAGGCAGGCGCCGATGCGGGTTCCGGAGCCCCAGTCCACGACGCTCGCCGAGGCCTTCGCAAACGCGTCTTCGGGGTCTCGGGTGGCGAGCTCCTGGGTGAGCCGCGAGAGGCGCGTGCCGAACGCGAACGCCTCCACCCCGCGGCCCGTGCCGACGGCCGCGTGCAGGAAGAGGAGGAGCGCGCGCGTGTAGGCCTCCATCGAGCCGGAGACGTCGCAGAGGACGACGAGCTTGCGCGGTACGTCCTTGCGCGAGCGGAAGGCGCGCTCGACGGGGTCGCCGCCGGTCGCGAGCGAGCGGCGTGCGAGCCGGCGCAGATCGAGCCGGTCGCCCCGTGGGTCGGGCCGGCGGCGGCGCGAGCGGCGCAGCGGCCGTAGCCGCGCGATGTCGGCTATCAACCGCCGGGCGCGGGCGAACTCCTCGGGCGTCATCGCCGCGAAGTCCTTCTCGCGCAGCAGCTCGTGGGCGCTCGCACCGAGCTCGAGCGGCTCCTGGTCGCCACCGTCCTCGTCCGGCGAGAGACCCGCTTCGTTGAGCGGGCTTGCCAGCTTCCGGGACGGCGGCGGCTGCGGCACGGCCCCGCGGCCGGCCGGCTCGACGGGCGCACGCAGGAACCAGGCCGCGAAGGCTCGGTCGAAGAGGTCGAGCTCGTCGCGGCGGGCCACCAGGGTCTGCCGCAGCGTGAAGTAGACGTCGGGCTGGCTCGTCAGGTCGACCGCGTCGAGACCGCGGAGCGCGTCCTCGAGCCGCCCCGGACCGACCTCGATCCCGACCTCGCGCAGCACGCGGCCGAAGGTGACGACGTGACGAACGAGAGCGTCCGCCATCATCTACCGCCCGGAGCGGGCTTCCTCGACGAGCCGCACGAGCTGGTCGTCGCGGACAGCCTCGAAGTCCTCGCGGTACTTGAGCACCGAGCCGAGCGTGGACTCGACCACGTCGGCGTCGAGCTCGGCCTGCCCGAGCGCGGCGAGCGCGTGCGCCCAGTCGATGGTCTCCGCCACGCCCGGAGGCTTGGCGAGGTCGAGCGCCCTCAGCCCGCGCACGAAGCGCGCCGCCTGCTCGGCGAGCCGCTCGGGCACGCCCGGGACGCGCAGCTTGACGATCGCGATCTCGCGCTCGATCGACGGGTGCCCGATCCAGTGGAAGAGACAGCGGCGCTTGAGCGCGTCGTGCAGCTCGCGCGTCCGGTTCGACGTGAGCACGACGGACGGCTTGCGGACGGCCCGGATCGTCCCGATCTCGGGGATCGTGATCTGGAAGTCGGAGAGCACCTCGAGCAGGAAGGCCTCGAACTCCTCGTCGGCGCGATCGATCTCGTCGATCAGCAGCACGACGGGCTCCTCCGATTCGATTGCCTCGAGCAGCGGGCGCCGGATGAGGAACTCCCGCCCGAAGAGCTCCTCCTCCGAGACGGTCCCCTCCTGCGCTGCGCGGATGTGGAGGAGCTGGCGCGGGTAGTTCCACTCGTAGACGGCGTGGGCGACATCGAGCCCCTCGTAGCACTGGAGCCGGATCAGGCGCGCCCCGCGGGCGCGGGCGAGCGCTTTCGCCGCCTCGGTCTTGCCGACGCCGGCCTCGCCCTCGAGCAGCACCGGCTTTTCGAGCGCGAGCGAGAGGAAGAGCGCGGTCGAGAGCCCCCGCTCGGGCAGATACGAGGCCTCGCGAAGCGCGCCCTCGAGCTCGTCGATCGTTCGGAACGTCACACCCTCAGCGTAGACGACCGGGGACAAGTCGCAGCAGAAGGGCACGGATTGACCAGCTGGAGGCCTTGAAAAGCGTTGCCGGCCCCGCCTACCCTGCTCTAACCGTTTGAAAGGAGTAGCCATGGCCTACGAGATCAAGCAGCTCGACCTGATCGACATCGAGTTGGAATCGAGCTTCCTCGTCCTCGCCCGCAACATGGGCATCCGCACCCGGGTGAAGACCTGGGGGCACCTCATCCTCGGTGGCGACGACCCGATCCTCGTGGACACGGGCGCGAGCCACCCGGAGATCATGGAGCGCCTCGGGATGACGGGCATCGTCACCGAGGAGATGACGATGGAGAACCAGCTCGCCCGTTTCGGCCTGAAGCACGACGACGTGCGGTGGATCCTTCACACCCATCACCACATCGATCACACGGGGCAGGACGACCGCTTCCCGAAAGCGACGGTGATCACGAACAGGCGCGAGCTCGAATACTCGGCCTCGGGGATCATGGGCGGGCAGTATCCGCCCGAGTACGTCAAGCACCACATCGACCGGCTCCACACGCCGGGGGCGCTGCGACTGCTCGACCTCGAGCTCTCCGGACCGGACGAGATCTTTCCGGGAATCGTGTGCGAGGCCGCGGGCGGCCACACCGAGGGCTCGATGAACATCAACATCGAGACCGCAGAGGGCGTCGCCTGCATCTGCGGGGATGTCATCTACGACATCCAGAACCAGGTGATCGACCCGATCTACCAGGTGCTCGACTACGAACCGCAGTCGACGGGGAACCAGGGGACGTCGAAACGGCAGGAGCGCGCCGCGATCAAGCGTGTCCTGAACTCCGGCGACTTCATCCTGCCGATCCACGACTACCCCGCCCGGGTGGTGAGCCAGCGCGTCGTCTCCCGCTTCGTCGGCGGGTCGGTGCCGGGCCCGGAGATCCCGGTCGAGCACAGAACCGCCAGCGAGACGAAGGAGATGGGGCTGGGGCGCGAGGAGTTCCGCCTGCCGCCCGCCCCGTGACATCGCCTCCGATCGAATAGGCTCCCGGCCCGTGTCCAGCACCGGTCACCTCGAGGTTCCCGGCGGCGCCGCGGGCGAGAGCCCTGCGGGGTCGATCACCTACCTCGACGCGGTGCGCGCGGCGCTGCGGGACGCGCTGCGCTCCGACGAGCGCGTCTTCCTGCTCGGTGAGGACATCGGCGCCTTCGGCGGTGCGTTCGGCGTCACCGCCGGCCTGCTCGACGAGTTCGGCGAAGAGCGGGTGCTGGACACGCCGATCTCCGAGGAGGGCTTCGTCGGGGCGGCGATCGGGGCCGCCTGGATGGGAGAGCGGCCGGTCGTGGAGATCCAGTTCGCCGACTTCCTCTCCTGCCCGTTCGACCAGATCGTCACCGTGGCTGCGAAGACGCACTGGCGGTCGGGGATCGCCCTGCCGCTGACGATCCGCGCGCCGACCGGCGGCGGCGTCCGCGGCGGGCCGTTCCACGCGTCCTCGCCGGAGGGCTTCTTCGCCGGCGTGGCGGGGCTGAAGGTCGTCTGCCCCGGCTCGGTCGAGGACGCCTACGGCCTGCTGCGCACCGCGGTCGAGGACGACGACCCGGTGCTCTACCTCGAGCACAAGGCGCTCTACCGGCGGCTGCGCGCCGAGCTGCCGCCGGAGACGCACCGCACGCCGATCGGCAAGGCTCGGATCGCGAAGCCGGGGACGGACGCGACCGTCGTCACCTACGGCTCCGGCGTCGCCCTCGCACTCGACGTCACCGGCCGCGTAGCCGCCGACGTCGAGGTACTCGACCTGCGCACCGTCTGGCCACTCGACAGCGACGCGATCCTGGACTCGGTCGGACGCACGAGCCGCGTGCTCGTGCTCCAGGAGGCCTCCCGCTCGTCCGGTGTCGCCGGGCACGTGCTTTCGCTGATCGCGCGCGAGGGCTTCGAGTCGCTCGACGCCCCGCCCGCCCTGCACGCCGCGCCCGACACGCCGGTGCCGTTCGCGCCGGAGCTCGAGGACGCCTACCTCCCCTCCCTCGAGTCCACAACCGCCGCCCTGGAGCAGCTCCTTGCCTACTGACGGGATCATTCCGGCCTCGGAGGCGAAGAGCGTCGCGCACGCGACGAGGCTCGAGCTGTTCCGGCTCGTCCTTCTCCAGCGCCTCGTCGAGGAACGCGTGCTCGCGCTCTACCGCCAGGGGCGGATCGCCGGCTCCGTCTACGACGGCCGGGGCCAGGAGGCGGTGGCCGCAGGCGCTGGGCTCGCACTCGGCCCCGACGACGTCGTCGCTCCGCTCAACCGCGAGCTCGCCTGCCACTTCGCGCGTGGAGTCGAAGTGGCGCACGTCTTCCGCAACTTCCTCGGCAGGGCGACCGGACCGACGTTCGGCCGCGACGGGAACATGCACTTCGGCGTCCCCGAGCGCGGCGTCTTCCCGCTCGTCTCGATGCTCGGCAACCTCTGCCCGGTCGTCACCGGCGCGGCGCTCGCCTTCAAGCGGCGCGGTGAGCCACGCGTCGCCCTGACCTTCCTCGGCGAGGGGGCGTTCTCGGTCGGCGACACGCACGAGGGGCTCAACCTCGCGGCGGTGTGGCGCGTGCCGGCCGTCTTCGTCATCCAGCACAACCAGTGGTCGTACTCGACGCCGGTCGCGAAGCAGACCGTGAACGCGAACTTTGCCGAACGGCTCAGCGGCGGTTGGTCGATCCCGGCCGAGCGCGTGGACGGCTCGGACGCCCTTGCCGTCTACGAGACGGTGCAGGCGGCGGTCGAGCGGGCGCGCGCGGGCGAGGGCCCGCAGGCGGTCGAGGCGCTCTCCTTGCGCCTGCACGGCCACGCCGCCCACGATGACGGACGCTACGCGGACGCAGCCGCGCGCGAGGAGTACGAGCGCACCCGCGATCCCGTCGAGCGCATGGCCGCCCGCCTGCTCCTCGACGGCCTCTCGGAGACGGCGGTCGAGGCCCTTCGGGGCGAGGCTGCGGACGAGGTCGCCCGCGGGCTCGCCGAGGCCGAGGCGGCGCCGGCACCCGATCCGGCGAGGCTGCTGGACGGCGTCTACGCGAGCCCGATCGACTAGGGGAGAATCGGGCCATCGGCGACATCGTCGACACCCCGGAGGAGGCCGCCGCCCTCGAGCTGGCCCCGCTTCTCGTCCTGCGCCCGCTCGAGACGATCTTCGACGCGGCCGGCCTCGGCGCGGGCCCGATCGAGGCCGAGCGGATCGGGGAGGGCCACTCGAACGTCACCTTCCTGCTCCGTCGCGGCGGCGACTGCTTCATCCTGCGCCGCCCGCCGCGGCCGCCGCTCCCGCCCTCGGCCCACGACGTCATCCGCGAGGCGCGGCTGCTACGGGCGCTCGACGGGACCCGCGTGCCCGTTCCGCGCGTCCTCTACTCCCACGAGAGCGAGCAACCCCTCGGCGTCCCCTTCTACGTCATGAACCACGTCGAGGGCTCGGTCGTCACGCGCTCGCTGCCGCCCGCTCTGGACTCCCCGGACGAGCGGGCTCGCATCGCAGAAAGCCTGATCGCGACCCTCGCCGAGCTGCACGCGGTCGACTGGCAGGCCGTGGGACTGGAGGGCTTCGGCCGGCCGACCGGCTACCTCGAGCGTCAGCTCAGGCGCTTCGGCGGGCTCTGGGAGCTGACGAAGACGCGCGAGCTGCCCCGGCTCGAGGAGGTCACGGCGCGGCTCGCCGCAACGATGCCGGAGTCCCCGCCCTCGACGATCGTCCACGGCGACTACCGGCTCGGCAACTGCATGCTCGGGCCGGAGCCGCAAGCGCGCGTCGTCGCGCTGCTCGACTGGGAGCTCTCCACGATCGGCGACCCGCTCGCGGACGTCGGCTATCTGACGGCGACCTGGTTGAAGACCGGCACGCCGCTCGACCGCTCCCCCGTCACGCGCGCGGAGGGCTTCCCGACCGCCGACGAGCTCGTCGCCCGCTACGAGGAGCTGACCGGCCGCGCCATGGCGCGCGTCCACTGGTACCAAGCGCTCGCGCTCTGGAAGGCTGCGGTCTTCATGGAGGGCAACTACCGGCGCTGGCTCGCGCGCACGACCGACGACGCCTACTACTCAACCATGGACGTGGGCGTGCCGACGCTGGTAGACGCAGCCTATGCTCTCACCGAGTTGGATAGGACCGCACTTTGAAATGGGGGGAGTGCCTGTTTAGACTCGGTTCCTCGGTTCCCACCTGCGAGTGAAGGGCTCCGCATGCCAGCAATTGACGTTCTGACACCGACATCCCCGGACGAAGCGGTCGCCGCTTTCGGCGACGGCACCGGCGTCGTCGTGCTCGGCGGCGGCACGATCGTCGTGCCGGAGATGACCTACGGTCGGCTCAAGCCCGAGCGCGTGCTGATGCTCGGCCGGTCCGGGCTCGCCGGGATCTCGCGCAGCGGCTCGACGGTCACGATCGGGGCCGCGACGAGCGTCGCAGACCTCGTCGGGCTGCCTGCCCCACTTGGGCCATGCGCGGCGAACGTGGCCGACGCCGAGATCCGCGCCCAGGGCACCGTCGGCGGCAACCTCTGCGCGGGCGAAGGGCCCGAGGCGCCACGCGGCGACCTCCAGGGCGCGCTGCTCGCGCTCGGCGCGACCGTCCGCTCGGCGGGAGCCGGGGGAATCTCGAGCGACCCGCTCGAGGACTTTCTGCCCAAGCGCCGCTCGCGGCTCGCTCTCGACGTCTCCTTCGAGGAGCCCGCCGCAGGCGCGTTCGCGAACCTCGACCGCCCCCACACGCACGACTACACCGCGCTCGCCGTCTCCGGCGCTCGCGCCGCCGACGGCACGATCCGGCTCGCCGCGACCGGCGCCGGCTGGTGGGGGCTACGGCTCCCGTCGGCGGAGGCGCAGGCCGGTGACCCGGAGGCGGCCGGTCACGCCGCGCTCGCCGACGTCCAACTCGCCGACGACGCACTCGCCTCCGCCTGGTACCGCGGCAAGGTGCTGCCCGTGCTCGTCCGCCGCGTCCTCGTCCAGCTCAAGGAGATCGCATGAACCTCACCGTCAACGGCATCGAACGGGAGGTCGAGAGCGGCCCGCTGACGCCACTGCTCTTCGTCCTCCGCGACGAGCTCGAGCTCACGGGCGCGAAGGCCGGCTGCCAGCAAGGCGGCTGCGGCGCGTGCACCGTCCTCGTGGACGGCGAGCCGCGCCGCTCGTGCCTGACGCCGCTCATCGCGGTCGAGGGCGCGGCGATCACAACCGCCGAGGGGCTCGGCACACCCGAAGACCTCGCGCCGATCCAGCAGGCGTTCACGCACCACTACGCGGCACAGTGCGGCTTCTGCACGTCCGGGCTGATGCTGGCCGCGCAGGCGTACATCGACCACGGGGGCACCGACGACCGCCACGCGATCCAGGAGGCGCTCTCAGGCCACGTCTGCCGCTGCACCGGCTACGTGAAGATCGTGGACGCCGTCGCCGCCGCCGCGCGGGGCGACGAGTTCGACATGACCGTCACGGCAGGCAGCTCCGGCATGACCACGGGAGGTGTGAGATGAAGGCCATCGGCGCACGTCTCCCCCGCTACGACGGGATCGCGCACGTCACCGGCCGCACGACCTACGTGGACGACGTCCGCATTCCCGGAACGCTCTGGGTGAAGGCGCTCCGCTCGCCGCACCACCATGCGGCGATCACGAAGCTCGACACAGGCCCGGCCGAGGCGATGAAGGGCGTCCACGCGGTCGTCACGGCCGCCGACGTGCCCCTGCTCGTCTACGGCCACCTCTCGGCGCTCGGGATCCCGGGCGACGAGCCGCTGCTTGCCGACGGCGAGGTGCGTTACGAGGGCCAGCCGATCGCCGTCGTCGCCGCCGAGAGCGAGCAGCTCGCAATGGCTGCGGTAGAGGCGATCCGGATCGAGTACGAGGAGCGCCCGGCGCTCTTCGACATCCGCAAGGCGTTCGACCCGGACGCCCCCGTGGTTCACGAGTGGGGCAACTGCTACCCGCACTTCGAGGGCGAGATGGACCGCCGCCAGATTCGCAAGGGCGACATCGAGTGGGCCTTCGACAAGGCGGACACGATCGTCCAGGGCGTCTACCGGCCGGCAGCGATCGAGCACGTCCCGCTCGAGACGCAGGTCTGCCAGGTCGTCCCGGAGGCGAACGGCCGCCTGACGATCTACTCCTGCACGCAGGCCCTCTACTTCTCGCTCGGGGTCGTCTGCGCGCACCTGCAGCTTCCACTGAACAGGGTCAAGGTCGTCGGCGGCACCGTCGGCGGCGGGTTCGGCGGCAAGGTGGACACGGCGACCGAGACGATGTGCGCCCTGCTCGCCCAGAAGTCCGGCAGGCCGGTGAAGTGGCGCTGGACGCGAGAGGAGGAGTTCCTCTGCTCGTCCACCCGCGCGCCGTGGCACATGGAGATCGCCGACGCGGTCACCAAGGACGGCTGGATTCTCGGCCGCAAGATGCTGACGCTGCACGACTCCGGCGCGTACGCCCGCTTCTCCCCGTACGGCCTGACGAAGCACAGCTTCCACCACGCAGGGGCGTACACGATCCCGAACATCCACTTCGACGGCTACGTGGTGTTCACGAATCGTGTGCCGACGACCGCGATGCGCGGCTTCGGCGTCACGTCCGTCTCGTTCGCGGTCGAGACGCATCTGAGCCGGATCGCCGTCGAGCTCGGGATCGACCCCTTCGAGCTGCGCCTGAAGAACGCAAACCGGATCGGCGACACGACCCCGAACGGCGTCGTGCTCACCGATCCCTCGACCGTGCCGACGATCCAGGCGATCGCCGACGCGATCGGACACGAGCTCACGGCCGAGTACCGCACGACGACCGGGGACACCCGGTCGGGCGCGTTCCTGCCGGAGCACCTCGTCGCCCAGCTCGGGAACCCGGAGGACCACTGATGGCCAAGCACACAGGCCGGGGGATCTCGGCGATCGAGTACCCGACCGGCATGAACCAGAACGGCGACCCGTCGCAGGCGTGGATCAAGATCAAGCCGGACGGACGCGTTGACGTGTTCGCCGGCACATCCGACATCGGCAACGGCTCGAAGACGATCCAGTCTCAGATCGTCGCCGACACGCTCGGGGTCCCGTACGACTGGATCACGTACGACAACTCGAACACGGACTCGTCGCCGCTCTGCACGGGCACGTTCGCCTCGCGCGCGACGTTCGTCGCCGGCATGGCCGCGAAGAAGGCGGCCGAGAGCGCCCGGACGAAGCTGCTGGAGGTCGCAGGCAAGCTGCTCGAGATCGATCCGGCCGACCTGGACGTCGTGGACGGCGAGGTGATCCCGAAGGGGGCACCGCAGAAGAAGATCTCCGTCGCCGACGTCGCGGGAGCGGCCACGTGGGTGTACGGCGAGCTGATCACAGGCACCGGCGCCCAGCTGAAGCCGTACGCCGCGATCGTGGACACCGAGACGGGCCGCGTCGACCTCCCGCCGCACTCCGCGATCTCGTACGCCGCCTGCGCGGCGGAGGTCGAGGTGGACGACGAGACGGGCCAGGTGACAGTCACGCACCTCTGGCAGTGCTTCGACGTCGGCCATGCGCTCAACCCGACGCTCGTCGAGGGTCAGATCGAGGGCGGCGCCGTGCAGGGGCTCGGGCTCGGCGTGCTCGAGAACTCCTACCCGTACTACCCGAGCGTCGAGCACCGCGGGGGACAGTTCGGCTCGTACCTCGTGCCGGGCATGGAGGACCTGCCCCAGATCGACACGATCATCATCGAGAACCCGTCCGCGGATGGCCCCTACGGCGCGAAGGGGATCGGCGAGATGGCGAACAACCCGCAGCCGCCGGCGATCACGGCGGCCGTCTACGACGCAATCGGCGTCTGGATCACCGAGCTGCCGATCACACCGGAGCGCGTGCTGCGCGCGCTCGAGGCGAAGGCAGTGCCGCGCCGCACAGGCAAGGTCGTGCTCTTCGACGAGGAGCTGTCGATGGCCGAGGTTGCGCACGCCGACGTCGCGGTGAGGCTCGTCGTCAATGCCTGAGTCGCCCTTCCGCAGCTGGAACGGCGTCGAGCCCCATCCCATCTTCCCCGGGGTGGGGCTTCACGCGATCGGTGGCGAGCAGGCGCTGCTCTGCCGCGTGACCTACGCACCGGGGACGAACGTCCGCCGGCATTCGCACGAGGCGACCGAGCAGGTGATGGTGATCACGGCTGGGTCGTTGCGGATGACGATCGGGGACGAGACGCGCGTCCTCGCCGCCGGCGATCTGGCCGTCGTCAACCGGGGCGTCGAGCACGAGCTCTGGTCGGAGAACGGCTGCGAGTTCTTCGAGGCGCTCGCCCCGGTACCGCGCGACCACGTCCCCGAGCCCGGGCGCGATCTCGTGCTCGGCGAACAGGGCGACGCGCTGCACGTCGAGCGCTGACCACCACGAGACCAGGAGAGACTCACATGCCAATGATCGACGTCAAGCTCTACGACCGCCGCGTCACCGAGGAGTCGGTTCCGAAGATCATCGAGGCGCTCACGAAGGCACTCGCAGAGTCGAGCGGGGCCGCGCCGGAGCACATCCACGTGGTCGTGCAGGGAGTTCCGCCCCAGCACTGGGGCATCGGCGGCAAACCGGGGGCCTGACGCCCCTGGCCGCGGCCCTCCCAGCCGGCGGAGCCGGCCTCCGGGCCGCTCGCGCCGCTGGACTGCAGGATGCCGCCCGCGCGCCGCTTGGCCGTACTCGTTGTACTGTCCGGCGCGTCGCGCGGGCGTCCTCCATTTGCCAGCGACGCGCCAGGAACGTCAGGGCGCGGACTCGTGGGAACGCGCCTCTACGCCAACGGGCAGTCTGTTACGTCGCGGTAGTGGTGGAGACCGTGAGCGCCAGCTCGACCGCGGGCGCGCCGGGGATGACGGCCTGCGTCTCGCGGGCGTGGAGCAGGGTCGTGCGCACGATCAGCTTCGCGCGCGCGAAGTTGTCGAGCTCCGTCGGCACCGGGCCGACCTTCTCGCCGCGGGCGTAGCCGGCGGCGTTGCGGCCGATCGCGCGGTAGGACTCCAGCGTGTAGAGCGGCGACATGCCGAAGAGCTCGAGGTTGTCGAGCGGCTGCAGATCGGCGCGGTGGATGAGTGCCGTTCCCTTCGACTGGAGGCCGACAGCGATTCCCGAGCCGGAGAGCTGCGCGCCGTCGTGGCCGATGAAGGCGACGTCTGCGACACGACGGACACGCACGAGGCGGGGCGCGCAGCCGCCCTCGCCGACTCCCTGGCAGACCGCCTCGAGCACGTCGCCGTGCGGCAGGCCGTTGATCGTCTCGAGCAGCGCGTCGCCGAAGGCGGGACCGACCGCGACGATGACTTCGGAGGGGTCGTCTCCCGGCGCAGCCTCCCCGCGCTCCTCGACGACGGCCGCTCCTTGCTCCGCCCCGGCCCCGAGCCGTGCCGCGTCGAGCTCGTGCGGCAGTGCCGAGAGCAGCGCCCAGCGCTCGCCTTCGAGCCGGTAGCCGGTGCCCGGGCCCGAGTAGTCGTTCGGGTCGTTGACCGCCGAGACGACCCCGCCGTCCGCGCCGATCACCGCCGAGGTCTGGAGGTAGTCCGCCGCGATCCGCTGGCGCTGCATGCCGAAGACCGCTTCGGCGACGTCGCCGAAGCCGCGCCGCTCCAGCGCGAGTGCGACGTCGAGCCCCGAGATCCCCTCGTCCAGCACGCGGTCGGCCGCCTCGACGTCAGCGGCCCGGTCACGGTCCGGCAGGTCGCGCGAGTCGTAGCCGGTCGCGGCAGCCTCGACCTCGACGTCAGAGATCGGCGGTAGCCCGAGCTCGGCAAAGACGGCCTGGACCGCGAGCGCCCCGCGCCGGCGCACAGCGACGGCGTCGTCCTCCGCCAGCGGCTCGAGGCCCGCGTCGACCTGCCAGTCCCGCTGGATCGTCAGCCACTCGTCGAGGTCGTCGGCGTCGTAGTTGCCGCCGCCGAACGTGTTGTCGCGCCGCGGCATCACCGAGTAGCCAGACGTGACGAAGTCCGTGCCGGGCAGGAACTGTCCCATCAGCTTCGCCGTCTTGCGGATCGCCGAATGCGAGGCGATCGCGTCGTTCCCCGAGGCGACTTCGAGGTCGAGCCAGGCGGCGAGCACGTTCTCGGCGAGGATCGCGCGCGTGCCACCTGGAACCGAGAGGACGAGAGCAACACACGAGATCGAGCCGTTCTGGACGCCCTGCGAGCCGGCGGCGCGGATGACGGCGAGGCAGCGAGCCTCGAGGTAGAGCATCGAGCAGCCCTGGGCGGAGCCCATCAGCGCCTCGGAGCCCGTGCCGGACGTAAAGCGCACCTTCACCCCGCGCGAGGCGTAGGCGGCGGCGAGGAACGCCTTCGACCAGGGTGTGTCGTCGCCGTCCACGAACACCGGCTCGGTGCCGTAGACCGAGAGCGTCTCGGCGTAGGTGACGAGCCCCTGGATCGCGAGCTGGAGATTGCGCCGCTCCTCGACCGCGCACTGGGTCATCACGCCGGGCCGGCCGGTCTGCGAGCCGACGAGGATCGCGATCGCGTTCAGCGGCGCGTAGCGGGCGACGCCGACCGTCGTCTCCAGCTCCGCGAAGCCGCGGGCCGCCGCCTCGGCGGCATCGGCGGCGAGCAGGGCGGGGCTCTCCTTGAGGTTCGTGACGTGCGCCTGGTTCGCGGGACGGCGGCGGGCGCGCAGCTTCTTGAGCGCGAACATCAGCTCGACCGGGTCGAGCAGCGAGATCACGCGCGCGAGCCGGGCCGGGGTCAGGCCGGCGGCGAGGCGGACAAGCTCCCCCCGGGGCACGTCCACGTCCACGAGCATGTGCGCGATCCTCGCGTCGGTCAGCGCCGCCGCCTCGGCGGCGGCCTCGAAGTCGAGGTAGTGCGCGGCGACGAAGCGGTCGATGACGTCGAAGTCGGCGGCAGCACGCCCGTCCATGCGCACGACGGCGCCGTTCTCGACGACGAGCTCCGACTGCGGATCGTTCGGCCCGGCGAAGGCGACGAGCCCGAGCTCCGGCAGCGGCGAGACAAGAAGCTCACGCCGCAGCTCCTTCTCCGCACGGGAGGCGGCGCGACCCGACTCAGGCAAGGAGACCTCGCTCCGCATAGGCGACGGCGGCCTCGCGCACGAAGATCGCAGTCGCTTCGGCGCCCCAGCCGTCGAGGCGCGCAGCCCAGCTCTCGAGCTCAACAGCCGTCGAGCGCCCGGGGCGCAAGGCCGTGTAGATCTCGAGCAGAGCTCCGTCGGGCACAGAAGCAAGCTCGGCGGCGCGCTCGAGGCTCTCGGCGAGTTGGCGGCGGCCCGCGGCGCGGGCAACCTCAGCCTGGAGGCGCAACGTTCCTGGCGTCGCGCGGATCTGGTCGCTGTCCAGGCGCCCCTCGCGCGCTGCTGCGAGCGTCACCTCGGAAAGCGGGATCCCAGCGGGGGTCGCGACGAGATCTGGCCGCTCCGTGCCCAGCGGGTAGTCACGTTGCGGCTCGAAATCCATACGCGTTCATCGTAGTGTTGTCCCTCGACGATGGGAAACGTCTATGACTTCAAGGGCCGCGTAGCGCTCGTCTCCGGCGGGGCGAACGGGATCGGCCGCGCGGCGGTCGAACGGCTGCTCGCCGGCGGCGCCCAGGTCGCGGTGCTCGACCTCGACCCGACCGGCGCCCCCAAAGGCGTCCTCCACCTCGCCGGCGACGTCTCGCGCTCCGAGGACGTGAGCGCCGCCGTCGCCCGCACCGAGGAGAAGCTCGGCGGGCTCGACGTCGTCGTCTGCTCCGCCGGTGTCCCGGGCGAGTCGCTGCGCACCGTGGATGTCTCCGACGCCGAGTGGAAGCGCGTGTTGGCGATCAACGCCGACGGCACGTTCTTCCTCAACCGCGCCGTGCTGCCGGGAATGATCGCGCGCGGCTACGGGCGGATCGTCAACGTCGCCTCGATCGCCGGCAAGGAGGGAAACCCGATGGCGACGGCCTACTCCTCGTCCAAGGCCGCGGTGATCGCCATGACGAAGGCGATTGGCAAGGACGTCGCCGGGACGGGCGTGCTCGTCAACTGCATCGCGCCGGCGGTGATCGAGACGGCGATGGTCGGCGAGATGTCCGACGACCATGTCTCGTACATGATCTCGCGCATCCCGCTCGGCCGGATGGGCCGGCCGGAGGAGGTCGCGGCGCTCATCTGCTGGCTGGCCAGCGAGGACATGACCTTCTCGACCGGAGCGACGTTCGACATCTCCGGCGGGAGGGCGGTCTACTGACGCGGCGCGTCCGCTTCCGCGGCCCGGACGGGGTGGGTGCGGGCAGGATCGACGGAAACACGCTGCTTCCCAACGGGGGCGGTGCGCCGATCGCGGTCACCGACCCGGACACGCTCTCGCTGCCCTCCCCGTACGAGCTCCTCTGCCCCGTCGAGCCGCCGGAGGTCTGGTGCGCCGGCGTGACGTACGAGCGCTCGCGAGACGCGCGCATCGAGGAGAGCTCGGCGAAGGACGCGTACGCACTCGTCTACGACGCAGAGCGCCCGGAGCTGTTCCTCAAGGACGCGGGGATGCGACGGACAGTCGGGCCGTGGGCGCGGATCGGCGTGCGCTCCGACTCGAGCTGGAACGTGCCCGAGCCCGAGATCGGCCTCGTGCTCGGCAGCGGCGGCGAGATCGCCGGGTACACGATCGGGAACGATGTCTCCTCGCGCTCGATCGAAGGTGCGAACCCGCTCTACCTGCCGCAGGCGAAGGTCTATGCAGGAGCGTGCGCGCTCGGCCCGGCCGTGCTCGTGCCCGACGACTGGGACGAGCCGCTGGCCATCCGGCTGCGCATCCTCGACCGAGGCGAGGTGGCGTTCGCAGGCGAGACGTCGACCGCGCGGATGAAGCGGTCGTTCCGCGACCTCGTCGAGTGGCTGGTGCGCGACAACCCGGTGCCGCCCGGATCGGTGCTGCTGACGGGCACCGGGCTCGTGCCGCCGGACGACTTCACGCTCGAGCCGGGGATGCGGGTCGAGATCCACGTTCCCGGGATCGGCACGCTCGTCAACGAGGTCGCACTTGCCTCGGAGCTGCTGTAAAAGGCCACACTTTGGACCGAGTGAGACTGGCACAGTTCCTCACGGCTGTGTGAAACGTTCGTAACGCCCGGCGGTCCTGCGCCGGAAAGGAGCTCCCACGATGTCTGACAGGCCCACCGCTGCACCCGCCACGAACTACGTCGGCGGCGAGTGGCGGCCCGCCGCCTCCGGCGAGACCTACGAAAAGCGCAGCCCCTGGCGGCCCTCCGACGTGACGGGCGTCTACGCGGCCTCCGGAGCCGAGGACGCGCGCGCCGCCGTCGAGGCCGCTGCCGCGGCCGCGCCCGCCTGGGCGGCAACGCCCGCAACGGTGCGCGCAGCCGTCTTCGCCAAGGCCGCCGCCGCGCTCGAGGCGCGCAGCGAGCAGATGGCTCAGGACATGACAGTCGAGATGGGCAAGCCGCTGCGCGAGGCGCGGATGGAGTCGGGGCGCACGGCAGCCATCCTGCGCTACTTCGCCGGCGAGGCGTTCCGGCCGATCGGAGAGATGTACGAGCCCTCCGTCGCGGGCCAGAGGCTGTTCACGCTGCGGCGCCCGCTCGGCGTCGTCGGGCTGATCACGCCCTGGAACTTCCCGGCGGCGATCCCGGCCTGGAAGGCTGCGCCGGCGCTCGTCTACGGCAACGCCGTCGTGATGAAGGTCGGCTACGAGGCACCGCGCACGGGCCTCCACCTCGCAGAGGCGTTCGCCGAGGCCGGGCTGCCGGCCGGCGTCTTCAACGTGCTCACAGGAGCAGGCTCCAAGGTGGGCGCAGCGCTCGTCTCCGACCCGCGGGTGCGCGCGCTCTCGTTCACCGGTTCGGTCGAGGTGGGCCATTCGGTGCGCGACGAGGCGACCGCGCGGGGCGCGCGCGTCCAGCTCGAGCTGGGCGGGCACAACCCACTGATCGTGATGGCCGACGCCGAGCTCGACCGTGCAGTCGAGGCGACCTACGCGGGCGCCTTCTGGTCGGCCGGGCAGAAGTGCACGGCGACGCGGCGGATCCTCGTCCAGGAGGCCGTCTACGACGACTTCCGGGCACGTTTCCTCGCGCGTGTCGAGCGCGGCAAGGTCGGCGACCCGTCCGATCCGGAGACCGAGGTTGGCCCCGTCGTCAACGAAAGCGCGCTGAAGGAGATCCTGGCCGCGATCGACACCGGCCGCTCGCAGGGCGGCACCGTGCTCGCGGGCGGCGGCCGGGCTCACGACGAGGGGTACCTGATCGCCCCAACGGTCTTCGAGGACGTCGGGGACTCGTGCCTGCTCAGCTGCGAGGAGGTGTTCGGCCCGGTCGCCTCGCTCTACCGCTTCGGCGACCTCGACGAGGCACTCGCCCGGGCGAACGCAGTCGAGTTCGGGCTCTCGGCGGCGATCTTCACGCGCGACCTGCGGGCCGCCCATCGCTTTGCGGGCGAGCTGCAGGCCGGCATCCTCCACGTCAACTCGCAGACCGCCGGCGCCGACGTCCATGTCCCCTTCGGCGGGATCAAGGGCTCCGGCTTCGGCCCCCACGAGCAGGGTCGCGCCGCGCTCGAGTTCTACACCGAGACGGTGACCGTGTACCAGGACGCCCCCCTTGACTGAGACCGCGCTCGTCACCGGAGCGCTCGGCTGCATCGGCGCCTGGACCGTGAAGGCCCTGCTCGACGGCGGCGTGCCAGTCGTGGCGTTCGACCTGGGCGAGGACCGCTCGCGGCTCGAACTGGTGCTGAGCCCCGAGGAGCTCGCGCGGGTCACGTTCGCGCCGGGCGACGTCACCGACCTCGCCGCGCTCGAACGTGTCCTCGACGAGCACGAGATCACCCGCATCGTCCACCTCGCCGCGCTGCAGGTGCCGTTCTGCAGGGCCGACCCGGCGCTCGGCGCCCGGGTCAACGTCGTCGGCACGGTGAATGTGTTCGAGGCGGTGAAGCGGCGCCCCGGCCGGATCCCACTCGTCGCCTACGCGTCCTCAACGGCCGTGTACGGGCCGGACGACCCGTCACCTGCGCCCGAGAGCGGCGGCCTGCGGCCGGCGACGCACTACGGCGTCTACAAGACGTCGAACGAGGGAACGGCGCGCGTCTACTTCGCCGACGACGGCGTATCCTCGATCGGAATCCGCCCCTACGTCGTCTACGGACCGGGGCGCGACCAGGGCATGACGGCCGGGCCGACACTGGCCATGGCGGCCGCAGCCCGCGGGGAGGGCTACGAGATCGCCTACGGCGGGCGCGCGCAGTACGACTACGCACGCGACGTCGGGGCGGCGTTCGCGGCGGCGGGGCGTGCCTCCCACACCGGCGCCGGCGTCTTCAACTTCCCCGGCGCGCGGGCGCACATGCGTGAGGTCGTGTCCGCGATCGAGGCCGCAGCACCCGAGGTTGCCGGAAGGATCGCGTTCGTGGACGCACAGCTCCCGTTCCCCGCCGAGCTCGAGTCGGACGGTCTCGAGGCGGCGGTCGGCCCGCTGCGCCTGACGCCGCTCGCCGAGGGCGTGCGCGAGACGGTCGAACGCTTCCGGGCGCTAGCCTTGTCGCGATGACCGACCAGGCGACCGTTTCCCTGCTGCGCTGGCTGCGACGCCAGCTGCGCGAGCCGACGGTGACGCGGGAGCACTTCGAGGCCGCGGTCGCCAACGACGACCCGGCCGAAGTGCGCCGCCTGTTGAAGCGTTCAGGCCTTTCCACGGAGCAGCAGCACGTGCTCGAGCCGCTGCTCGAGCGCTGGGAGCGCGGCCTGCCCAAGGGAGCGCATGGCCGCTGAGCACCCGAACGCGACGCTCGTCCGCGGCATGTTCGAGGCGTTTGCGCGCAACGAGAGCTTTGCCCTGCGCGAGGTCTTCGCCGAGGACGCCGCGTGGACCGTACCCGGTCGCGGCGTGATGTCGGGCGTCTATCGCGGCCGTGAGGAGATCTTCGGCTTCCTCGGCAAGCTGCCGAAGGAGACGGACGGCACGTATGGCTCGGCCCTGATCGACGTTCTCGCGAGCGACGAGCGAGCCGCTGCGCTCTACCGCGCGAGCGGCGAGCGGCACGGCCGCCGGATCGACATCGACCAGGTTCTGCTCTTCACGATTCGCGACGGCAAGGTGACCGACGTTCTCGCGCTGCCGAGCGACCCGGACGCGTTCGAGGAGTTCTGGGCGTAGGTCCTAGGCTCGGGCCCGCTGAAGCCGCCCACGGGAGAGCGGCAGCGTGGCGAGCAGCCAGATCGCCGCAAACGCGACGAGCGCCCACATCGCTCCGGTGAAGCTTCCCGTCGCATCGCGGACGGCGCCGAGCGTGAACGGGCTCGTCGCGGCGATCAGGTAGCCGACCCCGAGCATCATCCCGACGATCGCGCCGACCCGGTCCGGCCGGTGTGAGATGTCGAGCGGCAATGTCAGCACCATCGGGAACATCGCGCCGTTGGCAAGGCCGACGAGCGCGACCCACACGTAGGCGCCCCCGGGGGCGAGCACGAGCCCGGCGACCCCGGTGACGAGCATCACCCCAAGCCCGACCATGAATCGCCGGCGCGAGCCGTGCCTGTCCGCGAACCACGGCACGACCAGCGAGGACGGGACCGACGCGAGGTTGAGCACAGCGAGCAGCCCCCCCGCGCTCGCCTCACTCCAGCCGCGCTCGACGAACGAGTCCGCGAGCCAGGCGTTCAGGCCGTAGTACACCAGCCCCATGGACGCGAAGAGCACGACAAGCAGCCACGCCATGCCGCTGCGCAGGGGCAACCGCGGCACGCGCGCCTCGACGCGAGCATGCGGGGGCTCGCGGCGCGTGAGCACGAGCCAGGCAAGGAAGAGCCCGCCCGTCACGGCGGAGAACGCCGCGAGCGAGCCGCGCCACCCCCCGGCGGCGTGCGCGACCGGCACCGCAAGCCCCGAGGAGAGAGCCGATCCGAGCTGGATTCCCGTCGTGTAGACGCCGGTCGCGAACGCGGGGCGGTCGGGGAAGTGCTCCTTGACGAAGACCGGCATCAGCGCCCCGGCGAAGCCCATCCCGACCCCGATCGGGAACGTGAAGACGACGACCAGGGCAACCTGCGGGGAGGCCACACGCAGGAGCCCGAACGAGGCGATCAGGAAGAGGCAGCCGCCGATCGCCGCGCGTGACCCTAACCGTCTGAGCAGGAGCGCCGCCGGCGGGGCGAGCAGCCCCATGCACAGCACCGGGATCGTGCCGAGCAGTCCGACGACCGCGTGCGCGGTGTCGAGATCGTCCTGAATCGACGGGATCAGCGGGCCGAGGCCGACGATCTGGGGCCGCAACGCAAGCGCAGCCAGAAAGAGGGCTGCAAGGGCTCCGGCGCGCCCCTTCCCCACGGCGCTAGTCCGCGCGCACGGGGTTCGTCAGCTCGCCGAGCCCCTCGATCTCGATCGTCACGACGTCGCCGTCGCGCAGCAGCCGCTTCGGCGTGCGGAACACGCCGACCCCGGCGGGCGTCCCGGTGAGGATCAGGTCGCCGGGCTCGAGCGTGATCGTCTGAGAGATGTAGGCGATGATCTCGTCCACACCAAAGATGAGGTTGGCGGTGGTCGAGTCCTGCAGCACCTCGCCGCTGACGATCGCCCGGATGCGCAGGTTGTGCGGATCCGGAACCTCCGCCGCTGGCACGAGTGGCCCGACCGGACAGAACGTGTCGAGCGACTTGCCGCGCGTCCATTGCCCATCGGCGAACTGGAGGTCGCGCGCGCTGACGTCGTTCGCGCACACGTAGCCGCGGACGGCCTCGAATGCGCTCTCCTTCGAGATGTTCCGGACGGTGGCGCCGATCACCACGCCCAGCTCGGCCTCGTAGTCGGCCTGCGTGACGAGCGGCGGGATCACGATCGCCTCGCCTGGACCGATCAGCGAGTTCGGCCACTTGGCAAAGAGGAGCGGTGCCTTCGGCAGCTCGGCGCCCTGCTCCTCGGCGTGGTCGCGGTAGTTGAGCCCCACGCAGATGATCTTCCCCGGCCGTTCGATCGGCAGCATGCACGCAACCCTAACGGGATCACCGGAATAGAGTTGGCTCTATGAGCCTTCCGGCCCACCTGGCGACGGAGCTGCGCTCGGTGCTCGGCGCCGAGCACGTGATCTCCGAGCCCGAGCAGCTGAGGGTCTACGAGTGCGACGGCCTCACGAGGCACCGGGCGCTTCCGTCCCTCGTCGCTCTCCCCGGCTCCGCCGAGGGCGTGCAGGCGGTGGTGCGCGCCTGCGTGCGGGAGGGGATCCCCTTCGTCGCCCGCGGCGCCGGCACCGGGCTCTCCGGCGGCGCGACGCCCGTCGCGGGAGGGATCGTGATCTCGCTCGCGCGCATGAACCGGATCCTCGAGATCGACCTCGTGAGCGAGCGAATCGTCGTCGAGCCGGGCGTGACGAACCTCGACGTGACCCGCGCGGTCGAGGCGGACGGGTACTTCTTCGCCCCGGATCCATCGAGCCAGCAGGTCTGCACGATCGGGGGCAACGTCGCCGAGAACTCCGGCGGGGCGCACTGCCTGAAGAACGGCTTCACCGCCAACCACGTCACCGGCCTCGACGTCGTGCTCCCCGACGGCGAGCTCGTCACGCTCGGCGGCAAGGCGCTCCACCAGGAGGGATACGACCTGCTCGGGGCAATCGTCGGCTCGGAGGGGACACTGGGGATCGCCGTCCGCGTCACACTGCGCATCCTGCGCAAGCCGGAGGTCGTGCAGACGCTGCTCGCCGGCTTCCGGTCAACCGACGCCGCGGGCGCGGCGGTCTCCGAGGTGATCGCCGCCGGGATTCTCCCCGCCGCGATCGAGATGATGGACGAGCTGACGATCCAGGCCGCGGAGGCCGCGGTCAAGCCCGGCTACCCGGAAGGGGCGCTCGCGGTGCTGATCGTCGAGCTCGACGGCGTCGGCGTCCAGGTCGCCGACGACATGGGCGAGGTGGAGCGGATCTGCCGCGAGTGCGGCGCCTTCGAGGTGCGGGTGGCAGCCGACGACGCCGAGCGCGCGCTGCTCTGGAAGGGCCGCAAGTCGGCGTTCGCGGCGATGGGCCGGATCGCGAACGACTACTACGTCCAGGACGGCGTCGTACCGCGGACGAAGCTGCCGGCGGTGCTGCGGCGGATCGCCGAGCTGGAGCGCGAATACGGCCTCCGCGTCGGCAACGTCTTCCACGCGGGTGACGGCAACCTGCACCCACTCGTGCTCTACGACTCCCGCAAAGGTGAGGCGGAGCAGGCGAAGCTGCTCGCGGAGGCGATCCTGGCAGCCTGCATGGACGCGGGCGGCTCGCTCACCGGCGAACACGGCGTCGGGCTGGACAAGGCCTGCCAGATGCCGCAGATGTTCGGCGAGCACGACCTCGCGACGTTTCAGCGGCTGCGCGGCGCCTTCGACCCGGATGGCCTTGCGAACCCGGGCAAGGTGCTTCCGACTCCTCGGCTCTGCGGCGAGGTCCCCGGCCCTTACCGCGCCCACCCCCTCGAGAGGCTCGGGGTTGCAGAGCGTCTCTAGCCTGGCGGAGGCCTCTGCCTTCCTCGCGGACGCGGGCGCCCGCGGGCGCCGCGTGCGCATCGGCGAGGACCTGACGCTGGACGGTTTCGAGCGCGTGCTCGAGCACGAGGCCGGCGACCTGACGGCGACCGTGGAGGCGGGGATCCGGCTCTCCGCGCTCAACGCGCTCCTTGCACGGGCCGGCCAGCGGCTGTCGCTCGATCCGCCCGGCGACCCGACGCTCGGTGCGTGCATCGCCGCCGACCTCTCCGGCCCTCGCCGCCACCGGTATGGAACGATGCGCGACCTCGTGCTCGGCGTCACGGTCGTGCTGGGCGACGGCACGATCGCGAACGCGGGTGGCAAGGTCGTGAAGAACGTCGCCGGCTACGACCTCGGCAAGCTCCTCTGCGGCTCGCGCGGCACGCTGGCGCTGATCGGACGGGTGAGCCTGCGGCTGCATCCGGCCCCGGCCGCCGCGCGCACGCTCGTCATCCGGTCAGAGGACCCCGCCGGCGCCTGGGCGGCCCTGCGCCGCGCACAGCTCGAGCCGAGCGCGGTTGACGTCCTCCACCCTGGCCGGCTGGCCGTCCTGTTCGAGGGCTCGGCGACCGCGGTCGCCGCTCAGCTCGACGCCGCCCGCGCGCTCGCCGGGGGCGAGGAGGCAGGCGAGGAGGTCTGGTCCGAGTCGCGGGAGCGGCAGGCGGCCGCACGAGGCCTCGTGACCTTCGAGCCGGGGAGGCTGGGCGAGGCCCTTGCGCCGCTGGACGAGGCGGTCGTCCGTGCCACGGCGGGCGTCGCGTATGTGCCGCACGAGACCGCGCCAGCCGAGGGCGAGGCCGTGCGGGCACTGAACGAGCGCGTCCGGGCCGCCTTCGACCCCGGCGGAGTGCTCACGCCGTGATCCGCGAGCTCGCCGACGACTGCGTCCATTGCGGCTTCTGCCTGCCGACGTGCCCGACCTACGTGCTCTGGAACGAGGAGATGGACTCGCCACGCGGGCGCATCCACCTGATGGATGCCTTGCTCGATGGCACGGTGGCGCTCAACCGCACCGTCGTCGAGCACTTCGACCGCTGCCTCGGCTGCCTGGCCTGCGTCAGCTCCTGCCCCTCGGGCGTGCAGTACGGCCGGCTGATCGAGGCTACGAAGGAGACGGTCGAGCGCGAGTTCGTCCGGAGCAGGGGCGAGCGGTTGCAACGTTCGCTCCTCTTCTCCGTCCTTCCCTACCCGCGCCGGATGCGGCTCGCACTCGCGCTCGCCCCGCTCGGGCGCCGAGTCCCGCTGCCGAGGCGGATCCGCGCGATGGTCGAGATCGCGCCACCCTGGCACTCCACGGAGCGCGTGCCGCCCGTCACGCCCGCCACGGGCGAGGTGCGAGGGAACGTCGGAATGCTTCTCGGCTGCGTCCAGCAGGCGGTCTTCGGCGACGTCAACGCCGCGACCGCGCGGGTGCTCGCCGCCGAGGGGTTCGAGGTGTCGGCGCCGCCTCAGGGGTGCTGCGGCGCGCTCTCGGCGCACTCCGGCCGGCCCGACGAGGCGCGGGCCTTCACCCACCGCCTGCACGAGTCGCTCGCCGGTGTCGAGACACTCGTCGTCAACGCGGCCGGCTGCGGCTCGCACCTGAAGGAGGCCGACGGAGGGCCCAACGTGCTCGACGCCGCGGAGCTGCTCGCCTCACTGCCGCCGCGGGCAGAGCTGCACCCGCTGGAGCTGACCGTCGCCTACCAGGACGCCTGCCATCTGCGGCACGCGCAGCAGCTGCCGGCAGTGTGGCGACCGCTGCTCGAGCGGATCCCCGGGCTGACCGTCGTCGAGCCGGCCGAGCAGGACGTCTGCTGCGGCAGCGCGGGCACCTACAACATCGTCCAGGCGAAGGCCGCAGGCGCGCTCGGCGACCGCAAGGCGGCCCACGTGCTCGCAACCGGAGCCGAATGCTTCGCGAGTGCGAACCCCGGCTGCCTCGTCCAGGTCGCCACGGCCCTGCGGCGGGCCCGCGGGCCGCTCCCCTCGCTCCACCCCGTCGAGTTGCTCGACGCCTCGATCCGCAATGTCCCGGCCGCGGAGCTGCTCAGCCGCACACGACGCTAGTCGCCGACGGAGAGATTCGGACCTCAGTCTGCTTCGTCGCCGCCGGCGGGCACGTCCGGGTCTTCAGCCGGCATGAACTCGATCTCGAGTCTGCCGATCCGCGAGCCTTCGACCTCGAGGACCGTGAAGCGGAGACCGTCCCAGACGACCTCGTTGCCGGCCTCTGCGGCCTCGCCGAGCTGGCCGAAGACGTAGCCGGCCATCGTGTGGAAGTCCTCGACCGGCAGGTCTGTCTGGAACTGCTCGTTGAAGTCGTCGATCGGGAACGTGCCGAAGATCCGGATGCGCTGCTCGTCGATCCGCTCGACCGACTCGTCCGGCAGGTCGAACTCGTCCTCGATCTCGCCGACGATCTCCTCGAGCAGGTCCTCGAGCGTGACGATGCCCTGCATCGCACCGTACTCGTCCACGACGATCGCCATATGCTGGTTCCGTCTCCTGAACTCGGTGAGGAGCGCCGCCAGATCCTTCGTCTCGGGGACGATGTACGCCGGGCGCAGCATCCGTTCCAGCACCACGGAGGAGATGCCGCCGTCGTGCATCTCGGAGAAGAGATCGCGCACGTGCAGGATGCCGACGATGTCGTCCAGCGACTCGCGGTAGACCGGGTAACGCGTGAACGGCGAGTTGATCAACGCAGCGAGCGCCTCGGCCGGTGCCAGCGCGACCGAGACCGCCACGACCTCGGGTCGCGGCACCATCACCTCCGACGCCTCCTTGTCCGCGAAGTCGAAGACCTTGTAGAGCATCTCGCGCTCGTCGTGCTCGAGCTCGCCGGCCTGCGCGGCGCCGGCGACGATCAGCCGGATGTCCTCCGTCGTATGGACGAGCACTCCCGCCGGAGCGGGCTGGATCCCGAAGAGCCGCACCGCCGCGTTGGCCGACTCCGCAAGCGCCCAGACGACCGGCGTGAAGGCGCGCTGGAGCGCGAAGATGGGCCAGGCCATCACGAGCGCGAGCGCCTCTGCCTTCTGCAGCGCGATCGCCTTCGGGACGAGCTCGCCGAGCGCCACGCTCAGGTAGGTCAGGATCACGAACGAGACCGCGAAGGCGGCGCCGTTCGGCAGCCAGTCGAAGTAGTGCGAGACGAGCGGCGCGCCGATCGCACCGAGCGCGATTCCGAAGACGGTTATCCCGATCTGGATCGTGCTGATGAAGCCGACGGGGTCGTCCATCAGCCGAAGCGCGGTCCGGGCCGACGCCTTGCCCTTGTCCGCGAGATCGGACAGGCGCGCCCGGCGGGCCATGACCAGGGAGTACTCGGCCGCGACGAAGATCGCGTTGCCCAGGACCAGCGCAAAGACCGCGGTGATGCGGAGAAAATCAGTCACGCCCCGCTCTCCGGGGCGTGCGTACTAGGCGGAAGGTCGTCGTCCAACGCGGTTATCGCTGCGCAGTATAGGTGACCAAGCCGACGACATCCCCGCGCGCGGCCCGGCCCTCGAACACGAGCCGCTCGAGATGAGAGAGCGTCTCGGCGACAGCGAAGCGGCGAGCGGACGGCTTGAGATCGGCTCCAAAGAGATCAAGTGAGACGTCGTAGGCGTGGCGCGGCTCGGCTCCGAGGTACCCCTCGCTCTCGTCGAGTCGCAGCCGGTGGTGCTCGATCAGCTCGCGCGCGCGGCCGACGGGGTCCGTCAGCGGCTCGCCGTGGCCGGGCAGAGCGAGGTGCGGCGCGAGCTCGATCGTCCGCCGCAGCGAGCTCAAGTAGTCGCCGAGCGGATCGGGCCGGCTCGCCGGCCAGAGGCCGACGGTCGGGGAGATGCGGCCGAGCAGGTGGTCGGCCGCGACGAGGACGCCGTCCTTCCAGAGCACGAGCTGACCGTCGGCGTGGCCGGGCGCGGCCATGAGCTCCCAGCCGTCCACGCGGTCGCCCTCGTTCACGAGCGTCGGATCCGGCTGGTACTGGATGAACGGCGCGTAGAACGAGCCCTGCTGGAGCAGCTCGTCTGTCACCTCCGGCGGCACGCCGTGCTCGACGAACCACGCCGCCAGCTCCGGCGCCCACTCCTGGTTGCCCCACACGAGGCGGCACTGGGCGTAATCCACCTCCCCCTGGACGACCTCCGCGCCGGTCAGCTCGGCCAGAATGCGGGCGGCGCCCACGTGATCGGGATGGAAGTGCGTGACGACGATGCGGGCCACCGGGCCGCCGAGCCCGGCGAGCTCCGCCTCCCAGCGCTCCCTGGCATCGGGGAGACCGAGACCGGTGTCCACGAGCGTCCAGCCGTCCGCGCCGGGCAGCAGGTAGGCGTGCACGTGGCCGGGTCGGGTCGGCAGCGGGGTCGTGACGCGACGGATCCCGCCTGCGAGCTCGTCCATCGGGGTATTCAAGCAGCAGGGCGCTGACCGGCAGTCCCCGCCCTGCCGCGCATAGAATCCCGTGCGTGCCTGCGGAGATCACATGCCTGATCGTGGACGACCATGAGGTCGTGCGAGAGGGCCTGCGCCTCTCGCTCTCGCGCGCGCCCCACATCCGCGTGATCGGCGAGGCCGCGGACGGCGCCAGCGCCGTCTCGCTCGCGGAGCGTCGCCTTCCGGATGTCGTGATCATGGATGTGCGCATGCCCGGCATGGACGGGCTCGAGGCGACGAAGGAGATCACCACCAGGGCGCCCAGCGTCGCCGTCCTCATCTTCACCGCGTACAGCGAGCGCAGCCTCCTGACCCGTGGGCTCGAGTCGGGGGCGAAGGGGTACATCCTCAAGGAGGCCCCGCACGACACGTTGCTGCGGGCGATCGAGAAGGTGGCCAATGGCGAGGGCTTCATCGACCCGGCGCTGATGCCCTCCTTCCTCCCGGGCAAGGACCAGGGCGACATGCTGACCGGACGCGAGCGCCAGATCCTCCAGCTGCTCGCCGACGGGATGTCGAACGCCGACGTCGCCGGCCGCCTGTTCATCAGCCAGGAGACGGTGAAGAGCCACGTGCGGCACATCCTCGCGAAGCTCGAGGCCGACACGCGCACGCACGCGGTCGCGATTGCGCTGCGCGAGGCGATCATCGATTGAGCCCGGCCGGAGTCGTCGCCGTGCTCGCGCTCGTGGCGCTCGCGGGCGCCGGAGCGCTCTGGCTGCTCGTCAGCGAGCGCCGGCGACACACGGCGGTCGAGGCCGAGCGCGCGCGCCTCTCCGAGCGGATCATCACAGCCGAGGCCGACGAACGCCGCCGGCTCGCGCTCTTCCTCCACGACGGGCCGGTTCAGAACCTCTCCGGGATCGCCCTCATGCTCGACGCAGCGATGCACGCGATCGAGGACGAGCGCGGGACGGATGCGGCGGAGATCCTCGGCTCGGCCCTCAGCCGCCACCGCGACACGATCCGCTCGCTGCGCGATCTCTCGTTCAACATCGAGCCCGTGGTGCTGCGCGACCAGGGGTTCGCCGCAGCCGTCCAGGAGCTCGCGAACCAGCTGGGGATGGAGCACCAGGTGCAGATCGATGTGGATGTCGAGCAGGCGAGCGTGCTCGGCGAGGGGGAGCAGGTCGGGCTCTACCAGATCATCCGTGACGCCTTGGGCCAGGCCGTCCGCCGGGGGCCGACCTCCCGGATCTCCGTCGTCGTGCGGGAAGACGACAAGGGCGGAATCGAGACGATCGTCACCGACGACGGCGAGCGCGAGCGCCGCAAGGGTGGCCTCGAGGCGCTCGCCGAGCGCGCGGCGACCCTCAACGGGCGCCTCTCGGTCGATCAGGGTGAGGACGGCGGCACGTCCGTGCACGTCGTGCTGCCGCCGTACGCGGCAGGGCAGTAGCATTCGGGTCGTGCCGAGCGAGACCGGGTACGTCGTCTTTCGCTGGTCGCCGACAGGCTACGAGCTCGTCGAGCGCGAGGGCCTGCCGCCGGCTGTCGGCGAGGAGGTCGAGGAGGGCGAGCACAGGCTGCGCGTGAGCAAGGTCGGCCCATCGCCCCTGCCCGGGGACCGGCGCAGGTGCGCGTACTTGCAGCCCGCGTGAGGGCTACTCGAGCGGCTGGTTCTGCACGTTGTGCTCGGCCGCGTACACATCGACGAGCGAGTCGATCTTTTCCGCATCGGGAAACGCGTAGTTGACCGGCACGAAGGCCTGCCACTTGTCGGGCAGCGCGTCCTCCGGGAAGATCGCCTCGACAGGGCACTCAGGCTCACAGGCGCCGCAGTCGATGCACTCCTCGGGATCGATCACGAGGATCCGCCCGTACTCGTGAATGCAGTCCACCGGGCACACGTCGACGCACGAGCGATCTTTGATGTCGATACAGGGCTCGGCGATGATGTACGTCACGTCGGCGATCTTACCGACGGTGTCCGGACGGAGGCGTCAGGACGTCAGCTGGGTCACGAGCTCCGGGGCCCGCTCGACGAGAGACGACTTGACGATCACCTGGTCGAAGCCGGCCGTGTGCGCCCTCTGCAAGCCGGCCTTGTCGGTGTGGTTCGTATAGCCGAGGATCGGGATCTCCGGAAAGGCTTCCACGACCTCGTCCGGGTCGATCCGGGCGATGTCGCAGATCACGAGATCGGGCGCATCGGCGCTGTCGGTCGTCACGAGCCGATGCCCCGGCAGGAGCGCCTCGAGCTTGCCTCGGAAGAAGAGGTCGACCCCCGCCAGCAGGATCGTCGCCACGGGCAAGACACTAGCACCCCGGTCCGCGGTTCATAGTCAGGAGATGAGCCTCGAACGCGGTCTCGAGCTGATACGCGCCGGCGCCTTCTTCGACGCGCATGAGGCCCTGGAAGAGGAATGGCTGGCAGCCCCTGGGCCGGAGCGCGACTTCCTGCAGGGGCTCGTCCATGTCGCCGTCGCCTGGTACCAGGCGGGCCGCGGTAACCGCCCGGGTTGCGAGCGGCAGCTCGCCAAGGCGTCCCGGCGGCTGTCGAGCTACGGGCCCGCCCACCGCGGCGTCGCCGTCGCGGACGTCCTCGGCCAGATCGAGCGCGCCGCCGCCCTCGTCGCCGCGGGGTCGCTCGAGCTGCCCCCTCCGCAGCTCTAGAGGAGCGCGTCGATGCCGAGCCACTCGAGCGCCCGGTTGAGATAGACGCGCAGCCACCAGAACCTGCCCGCGAAGAGGAGGACGCCGAGCACGACGAGCGTTAGCCCGCTGACCACCCTGATCACCGTGTAGTGGTCGCGCAGCCAGCGGAAGGCGCCCATCGCGGGCGTGAACAGCGCACCCGCAAGGACGAACGGCACCGAGAGCCCTGCCCCGTAGACGGCGAGCAGCAGCGCGCCCTGGACGGCTGTCCCCGTGTCCCCCGCGAGGACGAGGATCGAGCCGAGCACGGGCCCGATGCAGGGCGCGGCGCAGACCGCGAACGCGCCTCCGAGGAGGAAGCGCGAGCCCCGACGGCGCGCGCCGCTGACGAGGCCCGCGCCGAGCAGGCGCTCGGGCCACGGCAGCAGACCCATGAAGACCAGCCCGAAGACCACGAGGACGAAGCCGGCGACCTGCTCGAGCACGAACTGGTTCTGAGCGATCGTCGCGCCGACGAGCCCGGCGCCGGCCCCGAGCAGGACGAAGACCGAGGTCAGGCCGAGAACGAAGGGGATGCTCGCACGGACGACGCGGAGCGCCGCGCCTCTCTCTCCCAACCTGTCGGCCTCGACCGCGGAGATGGCGGAGAGGTAGCCCGGAACGAGCGGCAGCACGCAGGGGGCGAGGAACGAGACGAACCCCGCGGCGAAGGCGACCGGGATCTGCGCCGCACTCACGGCTCGTAGCGGGCGAGCTCGTCGTCCAGCCGGCGCTCGATGTCCGGATCGAGCGGGGCCGCGACGGTTTCGGGTGCGCGCGAGCGGCTCCAGTGCCACGCGAGGGCGCCGACTGCAAGCGCGGCGAACGCGATCCCCCCGAGCGGTAGCCACCAGGCGAGCAGGTCGAAGCCCCGCTTCGGCGGCTCGGCGAGCACGCCCGGCCCGAACTGGTCCACGAGCTCCTGCTTGATCTCGCTCGCGCTTGCTCCCGCGGCGATGCGAGCGCGGATATAGGCCTTCATTCGCCGTGCGACCGGGGCGTCGGACTGGTCGAGGGTCGACTTGCACGTCGGACAGACGAGCTCGGCCTCGAGATCGGCGGCGCGCGGCGGCGCGCCGCCCGCGAGCGCAGGCGCCGCGAGGGCGAAGGCGGCGAGAGCCGCAGCGACGAGCTTCACGGGGACGCGGACAACGCAGCCTTGATCCCGCGCTCGAGCTGCTCGTCGCCGATCTCGCCCTGCACCCGCTCACCCACGAGCCTGCCGTCGCGGCTGACGAAGAACGTCTCGGGGAAGCCCGTGACGCCGTAGCGGCCAAGCAGCGAGCCCTTGCCGTCGTAGACGACGGGGTACGTGACCCCAAAGCGCTTCATAAACCGCTTCGCGTCGGCTCGGAAGTCCTGCGCGTCAATGCCGACGACGACCACCCCCTCGCCGCGCCAGCGTTCCCACGCCTTCTGCAGCCGTGGCGTCTCCTCCTTGCAGGGCAGACACCACGAGGCCCAGAAGTTGAGCACGACGACCTTCCCTTCGAGCGAGGCGAGCGACAGCTCGCCGTCGGTGTCGAGGCGCGGCAGCGTGAACGCCGGAGCGGCCGGCGACCTGCCGCTCGCGAGCTCGGCCGCAGCCCCACCGTCGGAGCCCCTGGCCACCTTCCAGATCAGCAGTGCGAGCAGCGCCGCGACGAGCGCCACCGCGAGAACCTGTCCGGCGAGCCGCAACCGCGCCGTTGTCACTGGGCCACGACGTAGACCGGCGTGCCGATCTTCAGCCGCTCAAAGAGCCACTCTGCCTGGGGAATGAGCATGCGAATGCAGCCGTGCGACTGGGAGTAGCCGATCGAGGCCGCGTTCGGCGTGCCGTGAATGCCGACGAGAGGCGCCGAGAGCCCCATCCAGCGAGTGCCGAGCGGGTTGTTGGGGCCGGGGGGAACGGGCTTCGCGCCCTTCGCCCAGAGGGAGTTGGGCGGGTACCACCAGGGGTCGCGCGACTTGACGACGACGGTGTGCCTGCCGAGCGGCGTCGGGTAGCTCGGCAGCCCGGTCGCGACGTTGAAGGCGCGGATGAGGCGCATCCCGTCGTAGAAGTAGAGCCGGTTCTGGCCGCGCCGGATGACGACCACCTGCCCGATGTCCTTCGGTGTCAGCTGCGGCTTGATCTCGTCGAAGCGCAACTCCACCGGCTCGCGGTCGTGTGTCCGTAGAGCGAGGACGATCGCGCGCGTGGCCAGCACATGCTTCAGGCGCCGGCCGGGCGCTCCCTTCGTCACGAGCGGCTTGAGCTCGCGCAGGAGGAGGCGCGAGTCCACCGGCTTGAGATCCACCTTGCGCGCGAGCGAAGCCACGAAGCGCTCGACCTTCGCCCTGTCCACCTTCACGGAGAGCGGCACTCTCGCGCCGGGCCGCACCGCACGTGCCCGCTTGACGGCGTCGCCGACATACGCGGCTGCTCCGAGCTCCTGGGGCGTGACCCTGATCGTGCGCAATGGGAGCCTGAGCCGCAACGGGCGCGAGAAGACCTTGCGCAGCTGGGCGTCGGCCGCCGTCGCAGACAGCCCGCCGACGGGCCTGCCACCGACGCTGACCCCCGAGGCGATCGTGAGCGCGGTCGGGGGCGGAGCGGTCGTCTCCGGCGGCGGAGCGGTCGTCGCGCCGGCGTCCGTGCCGGTCGTACCCGTATCCGCGCCGCCGACCGGGGCCGCGGTCAGCGTGATCGCGGAGAGCAGCCCCGCCGCAGCGCAGGCGAGGAAAAAAGCGGCGGCACGCCCTCGTCTCACGCGTTGAGTGTAGCCACGCGCTCTCACGCGAAGATTCTCGGATCGTTGGAGATCACAGCGTCCACACCCGCAGCCTCGACGCGGGCGAGCGTGCGAGCGTCGTCGACAGTCCATGTGCACACAGCCGCTCCGAGCGCGTGCGCACGCTCGACGGCCGCTGCGCTGACGACGGTGTGGTGGAGCATCAGCGCCGTTGCGCTCGCCCGAGAGAGCAGGGCGCCGACCCGCCGCGGCAGCGACGCCCGCCAGACGAAGATCGCGCCATAGACGAACGGGGCAAGCGGAGGAAACTTCGACAGCCCGCGCCGATCGTGGGGGTAGGTCAGGCCGATCCGGATGCCGCCCGCTGCGCGCGCGACCGCGCGCAGGCTGGACGCGCTGAACGTGCTGACGACGGTTCGCTCGGCGAGCCCGGCGCGGACGATCGCCAGGGCCACGTCCTCCTCGTGCCGGTGCACCTTGAGGTCCACGTGCAGCCCGATGCCCGGTGCCTGCTCGACGAAGAACGCCAGCGCCTCCTCGAACGTCGGCAGCTCGGGCGCGACGTGTCGCAACTCGGCGAGCGTGCGGGCGCGCACGCTGCCGGCCTCGGCGCCGTGGCTCACCTCGCGCAGATCGTCGGAGTGGGCTACCACGAGCGTGCCGTCGTGGAGGTCGAGCACGTCGAACTCGATCAGATCGACGCCGAGCTCGACCGCGGTTGCGAACGAGCGCAACGTGTTCTCGGGAGCAAGCGTCGCCGCACCTCGGTGACCGATGCGCAGCACGCGGCCTTCCCGCCTCGCGAGGTCGATCACCCCGGCCTCGTCGGCAGGAAGTCCTCTTCGAGCCTCCCGCCCTCCGCGGCGTAGGCCACGATCATGCGGTCGGTCAACCACTCGACCGGAGCGCGGTCGTCGGTCCACGGCCGCGCGGCGCGCCGCAGCGGCACCGCGTCCCGGGCAAGCAACGCACGCAGCTCCGACAGCTCGACGGGCCCGGCGCGCAGCCGCCGTCGAAGCTCCGGCACCGCAAGCGGCTGCTCGAGCCCGAGCACGATCGTATTGAAGCGAAGCGCCGGCCAGGCCAGCACCTGCTGGAACTCCGCCGCGAGCGTGCCGCCGACGGCGTCGACCAGCCGCTTGTCACCGGGCACCGCGGCGACGTTGAGCGCAACGATCCCACCGGGAGCGAGCCGCTCGCGCACGAGCCGGAAGAACTCGCGGGTCGCGAGATAGAACGGCACATAGGGCTGGTGGTAGGCGTCCACGACGATCAGGTCGTAGCGCTCCGCCGAGCGGCGCAGGAACGGACGCGCGTCGGCCGCGTGCACGCGCAGGTTCGCGTTCTCGTTCATGCCGAAGTACCGGCGCCCGACGGCGCTGACTGCGGGGTCGAGCTCCACCCCGTCCACGACGGCGCCGGGGTAGAAGACGCCGAGCGCGCGCGCCGTCGTCCCGGCCGCGTTGCCGAGGATCGCCACGCGCCGCAGCGGCCGGTCGAGCAGGGGTGGCACCGCGAGGAAGGTGTCCCAGACGCCGCCGGTGAGCACCGAGTCCGGCCGCCAGAGCGAGTGCACGGCGATCCCCTCGTTGAGGTAGAGCAGGCGGCGGCCGTCCTCCCGCTCGACGACGCTGACGAACTGGTAGCGCGAATCCTCCTGGTGCAGTAGCCCGGCCTCGGCCTTGACGGCGCCCGGCGGGATCGCGGCGAGGGCGGCAAGCGCGACGGCGAGAACGAGCGTCCGCCGGCCGAGCAGGAGCGAGCCCGAGAGCGCAAGCAGGACAGCCGTGCCGATGAGCGTGCGCTGCGTGCCGATCAGAGGGATGGCGACCAGGGCGGGCACGAAGGTGCCGAGCAGCGAGCCGGCGGTGGAGAGGGCGTAGAAGCGTCCGGCGACGGCGCCCCCGCGCGCGACGTCGGTGAGCGCGAGGCGGATCGCGAAGGGCGCGACTGCGCCCAGCAGGACGACTGCGGGCGCGAACAGAAGCACGACGGCAAAGAACGAGCCGATCGCGGCGCCCGCAGACGCCTGGTCGAGCTCCTTGACGGTGAGGTCGAGAAACGGGCGCGCGACGAACGGGGTCAGCCCCACGTAGACCGCTGCGGAAAGGACGATCGCTCCGAGCAGCCGGGGCTCGGGCCGCCGGTCGGCTAGGCGTCCGCCGAGCCAGTAGCCGGTCGCGAGCGCCGCGAGCACGATCCCGATCAAATTCGCCCAGATGATCGTCGAGGAGCCGAAGTACGGCGCGAGCAGCCGCGAAGCTGCGATCTCGGTCGCGAGCGAGCCGGTGCCCGCGCCGAAGACGAGCGCGGCGAGGGCGCGCGCGGAGCGGGCGTCGGTCACGCCGGCGCCTACAGCCCGAACAGGCGCTCGATCTCGCGCCAGATCGAGAAGCCGAGCACGATGCAGACAACGAGCAGGCCGAGCAGCACGAGCCAGAAGCGCATGCCCGCCCGCCGGCTCGCGCGCACGCGATCGAGGCGGGCCTGGCGTCGCGCCCGGTGGAGGTGGTACGCGCGATCGACCGCGACCGGGTCGACGGGTGGCGCATCCTCCTGCGCGGGCGTGCGGGCTGGCTGGGCCACGGCGGAAGTGTAGTCCCGAACGGCTGGGGATGACCTCGGTGACCCGGATCGGTGATACTGCCGCCGTGGACACGCCCGACCAGCTCTCCGACGACTTCTTCGAGCTCGACCCCGAGCCCGCGCGGCGCCGTCTGTCCCTCGCCCGCAGCGGAGGGACGCTCTGGGGGCTCGGCGACAGGCTCACCTCGCTCGCCGGCCTCGTGCTGGCGCTCTCGGCCTTCACGGGTTGGTACACCGGCAACGGCGACGGGATCGCGATCGCAGTGCTCGGCTGGCACACGGGCACGCTCGGAAAGCTCGTCTTCTTCATCGGGCTTGCCGTGCTCGCACTCGTTGGGTTGCGCGAGTTGGGGATCGAGCTGCCCGCGACCGTTCCGGAAAGCCTCCTCACGATCGGGCTCGGCGCCCTGGCCACGATCTTCGTCCTCATCCGGGCGATCTCGATCCCCGACGACTACTTCTTCGCCGGGCGCGGGGTCGGGCTCTGGATCAGCCTCGCTTCGGCCGTCGCCCTGATCGTCGCCGGGCTGCTACAAGCCAGCGAAGACCTGTAACGAGCGCGACGCCGAGCACCGCCCCGCCGAGGACATCGAGCGGGTAGTGGACGCCGACGTACACGCGCGACCAGGCCACGAGGGCAGCGAGAACGTAGAGCGGGAGCGCGAGCCGCGGCGCGACCAGGGCGAGCACGGCCGCACACGCAAAGCCGACCGTGGCGTGCCCCGAAGGGAACGAGCTCGAGCCCGGCACGTGCACGAGCGGCGCCGGGTCCGGGTAGCGAAGCGGCGGACGCTCGCGATCGATCCACTCCTTCAGGAGCCTCGACGTGCCGTCGGCGGCGAGGGCCGCGAGGCCAACGCGGGCGAGCAGAGCCGGGCGGCGCCAGAGCACGGCAAGCACCGCGGCGATCCCCAGCCAGACGATTCCGAACGAGCCCGCCAGCGAAAGGAGCTCGAATAGGGTGTCGAACGGCTCGCCGCGATGGTGGACGACCCAGCGCTGGAGATCGTGGTCGAGGCCGGTCAGGTCTGTGCTCAGGGCGCCGGCTAGCCGGTAACGGTGACCGTGACCGTCGTCGCCGGGCTCACAGGGGCCAGTGGCAGCGGCTTCAACGTCCGCTCGAGCGTCCGCGTGCCGCCGGGGCTCGGCCCGTCGTCGAGCGCCCGCCCGAGCGAGAGCCCAGCCGCGAACACACCCGCGGCGAGCGCGAGTCCGAGCACGAGACGCAGCGGCCGGAGGCGCCGCCTTCGCCTCCGGGCCTGACGGGTGCTCTGGAGCGGGCTCTCGGCCCGGCTCACGGGCGCCCCTCGGAGAACGTGCTGGCGCGGCACGCTGAGACGGGGCGTGTCACGGTTCGAAGTCCACGGCACCGCGAGCGTATTGATGGAAGGCGGCGTCCTCGACGAGAGCCAGCGTACGTGGCCAGCCCGGGGCGGGCGCGCGTTCCCCGACGACGTCGCGCGCCCAGCGCTCGGCGCCCGCGTAGGCGCCGGCGAGCTCCGCGAGCGTGAAGGTGCTACCAAGCCGGCGCCGCAACTCGTCAACGAGCGCGTCCACCTGGGGGTGGAGCCGGGCGGCGCGCAACGGGTCGCGCACGGCCAGTTCGAGGCGGCGGTTGCCGTCCTCCCATTCGCGGCGGGCGCTGGCGACATCCACGGACACGACCTTTGATGCTAGACGCACGCGTGTCTCACGCGAGCGTGCAGCAGCGCACCGGCCAGAGCGGCTCGAGCTCGGCGAGCACGCGCTCGCCGAGGAGGTACCCCGGCCGCGCGAGCGCGAAGGCGGCGTGCGCGTGCAGACACTTGAGGTTCTCCGGCCGGGCGGCGCCCCCAATCCCCAGGGCGAGCGACGTGCCGCCGTCGGCCCCCGTTCTGCCTGCGGCCAGCTCGGCACGCACCCGGCGCTGCTCCACGGTTGCACGCTCGAGGCTCTCGCGCAGCGCCGGCTCTGAAGCAGCAAGGAGGCCGAAGCGCTCCACTCCGCCGGCGGCCTCGAGCCGCGCAACGGCCGCGACGAGATGCGGGCAGGTGAGGTAGTAGGTCGTCGGAAACGGCTCGCCGCGCGCGTCGTAGGGATCTTCTTCGGTCACGGCAGGCGCCCCGAACGGACACCGCACGGCAACGTCTCGGAACGCGCGCGGCGCGCGGCCGAGCTGGCGCGCTACGACTGCTCGATCATCCATCACGCTCGACCGCAGCCCGTCTTCCGCGGCGCCACTCGGGGATGCCCTTGACGATGAACATCCTCTCCCCCGGCCTGACGTAGCCGATCCGGCGTGCCTCACGTGCAAGCTGGTCCATCGTCGCCGAACGCGCGACCCTCGCCTCGAGGCGCTGCCGCTCGTCCCGCAGCTCTGCCACTTCGGCGCGCCGGTCGGCAAGCCGTCCGCGCGTATCGACGAGCGTTGTGAGCGGCTTGTAGTAGAGGAAGGCGACGAACACGAGTGCCCCGACCATGCACCAGCGCAGCAGCACGGTCAAAAGCGACTGGCGGGAGCGCCGGCGCCGGGGCTTCTTCGCCCGGCCGGCGGCCTGGGCGGCCGCCCGGCCGGCATCGGTTCGGAGATTGCGCTTCGGCACGGGCCATTCACTTCGCCGGAGCGCGCGCCCCCCCTTCCCGAGTCGACCGTCGTCTGTCCCGGTCGGGAAGTCCGCGACCGGGGCGTCAGACCACGTCGACGCGGATCGTGTTGGTGGAGCCCGGAATGTTGACGGCCGTGCCGGCGGTGATCACGACGCGGTCGCCCGCCTCGACGAGGCCGCTCTCACGCGCCGCCTCGAGCGACAGCGCCCAGAGCTCGGCGACATCGGTCGTCTGCGGGATCCGCAGCGGCACGACCCCCCACTCGAGCGCCAGCTGCTGCCAGCAGTGATCGTGCGGCGTGAGCGCGACTATCGGCCGGTGCGGGCGCAGGCGCGCAACGGCGGATGCCGTGCGGCCCGTCGAGGTCGGCACGAGCATCGCCTTCGCCGCGATCGCCTCGGCGATGTCGCACGACGCGTTCGACATCGCCTGCCCGATCGTCGGCTGCTCCCCGGCCGACGGCAGCTGGTGACGGTAGCCGAGCGAGGGCTCGACCGCGCGTGCGATCTGGTCCATGGTCTCGACCGCCGCGACCGGGTAGGCACCGATCGCCGTCTCGCCGGAGAGCATGATCGCCGAGGTGCCGTCGAGGATCGCGTTTGCGACATCGGACGCCTCGGCGCGGGTCGGCTCCGGCCGGTGGAGCATCGACTCGAGCATCTGCGTCGCAGTGATCACGGGCTTTCCGCGTCCGAGCGCCTCGAGAATGATCCGCTTCTGGAGCAGCGGCACCTCGGCGGGGCCGATCTCGACGCCGAGGTCGCCCCGGGCGACCATCACCGCATGCGCCTCTCCCAGGATCTCGTCGAGCGCCGCGACCGCCTCGGCCTTCTCGATCTTCGCAATCACATGCGCATGCGACCCCGCGGCCTCGATCAGCTCGCGCAACGCGCGAACGTCTGCGCCCGAGCGGACGAACGAGAGCGCGACGAAGTCCACTCCCAGGTCAAGCGCGACCCGGAGGTCGCCGAGATCCTTCTCCGTGAGCGACGGAATCGGCAGAGAGATGCCGGGCACGTTGACGCCCTTGTGCGCGCCGACCTCGCCTCCGACGAGCACCGCGCAGCGTGCGCGACCGCGCTCGACCTGCTCGACGCGCAGGCGGACGTGCCCGTCGTCGATCAGCACGTCGCTGCCCTGTACGAGCACCGTTCCGAGCACCGACGGGCTGACCGGCAGGTCACCTTCGCGGGCCTCGTCCTCGCCGGCGAGCACGACGGTGCCGCCGCGCGCGAGCACAACGGGGGCCGGAAGATCGCCAACGCGAAGCTTCGGGCCCTGAAGGTCGGCGACAAGCGCGAGCGGCCGGCCCGTGGCCGCCTGGGCCTCGCGGACGAGCCGGGCGCCCTCGGCGTGGTCCTCGTGCGTGCCGTGCGAGAAATTGAGGCGGGCGGCGTCCATGCCGGCCGCGACCAGGCGCGCCACCGTCTCTCGTGACGATGACGCCGGGCCGAGCGTCGCGACGATCTTGGTGCGCCTGGGCCCGTCCATGAGCGAAGCCTAGCTTTGCGAAAAGTGCGGGAAGGCCGCCCAGCCCGGATAGGCGGCCGCCTCGCCCAGCTCCTCCTCGATCCGCAGGAGCTGGTTGTACTTCGCGACGCGGTCCGACCGCGAGGGAGCGCCGGTCTTGATCTGACCCGCGTTCGTCGCAACGGCGAGGTCCGCGATCGTCGCGTCCTCGGTCTCGCCGGAACGGTGGGAGATGACAACGGCAAAGCCGTTCGCGCGCGCGAGCTCGATCGCATCGAGCGTCTCGGTGAGCGTGCCGATCTGGTTCACCTTGACGAGGATCGCGTTGGCGACGCCGCCTTCGATTCCCCGCCGGAGGCGCTCGACGTTCGTGACGAACAGGTCGTCGCCCACGAGCTGGACACGACCGCCGAGCCGTTCGGTCAGGCTCTTCCAGCCGTTCCACTCGTCCTCGGCGAGGCCGTCTTCGATCGAGACGAGCGGGAAGCGCTCGGCAAGCGACGCGTACAGGTCGATGAGCGCCGCGGTATCCAGGCTCCGCCCCTCGACGCCGTAGGAGCCGTCCCGGAAGAACTCCGTCGAGGCCGGGTCGAGCGCGATCGCCACCTTGTCGCGGTGGCCGGCCCGCTCCGCCGCCTCGAGGATCGCCGCGATCGCCTCTTCGGCCGTGCCGAGGTCGGGCGCAAACCCGCCCTCGTCGCCGACAGCGGTCGCAAGGCCCCGCTCGTGGAGCAGCGCCTTCAGCGTGTGGAACGTCTCGGCGCCGATCTGCAGCGCCTCGGAGAAGGAGGATGCGCCGGCCGGCACGACCATGAACTCCTGGAAGTCGATCGAATTCTGGGCATGGGCCCCCCCGTTGATGACGTTCAGCATCGGCACCGGCAGGACATGGGCGCTCGCGCCGCCGATCCAGCGAAAGAGCGAGACGCCTGCCTGCGCGGCCGCCGCCTTCGCTGCGGCAAGCGAGCAGCCGAGGATCGCGTTCGCGCCCAGCCGGGCCTTGTTCGGCGTGCCGTCGAGCGCGACGAGCGCGGCGTCGAGCCCGCGCTGGTCCTCCGCGTCCAGGCCGAGCAGGGCCGCCGCGAGCTCGCCGTTGACGTTGGCGACCGCTTTCGTCACACCCTTGCCGAGGTAGGTGCCCCGGTCTCCGTCACGCAGTTCGACCGCCTCGAAGGCGCCGGTCGAGGCGCCCGACGGGACGGCGGCGCGGCCGCGTGCACCCGACTCGAGCCCGATCTCGACCTCGACCGTCGGGTTTCCTCGCGAATCGAGGATCTGTCGGGCCCACACGTTCGCGATCGCACTCGTCATCGCAGCTGCTCCTTTGCCTCGTCGTAATAGCGGTCCTGGTCCTCGAGCCCGAGCGCCTGCCAGTCCTCTCCCCGCTCGGAGGCGAGCACCGTGGCACGCTCGACGCGCGCGACAAACATGCTCGTCGTTCCGCGCAGCGCAAGCTCGGGGTCCACATTGAGCCGCCGCGCGAGATTCACGACCGTGAAGAGCACGTCTCCGATCTCGGCGGAAACGCGTTCGTCGGGCTCGCCCTCGGGCTTCGGCGCGCCCGCCCGCTCGAGCTCGGCCACGAGCTCGCCCAGCTCCTCGCGCACCTTCGCAAGCGGCCCGTCGAGATCGGGCCAGTCGTAGCCGACGGCCGCGGCCCGGCGCTGCACCTTGCGCGCCCGGGCGAGCGCCGGCAGTCCGTCGGGAACCTCGTGGAAGATCCCGGTGCGCCCTTCCAGGGCGCGCTTCGTCTCTTCCCACGTGTGGCGCACCTCGGCGGGCGTGGACGCTTGCCCCTCGCCGAAGACATGGGGATGTCTCCGGACGAGCTTCTCGTGGACGCCTCGCGCGACCGCCTCCAGATCGCCGTGGCCATCCTCCGCCAGAAGAAGGGCCAGGAAGTAGACCTGGAAGAGGAGATCGCCGAGCTCGTCGAGCAGCTTTGCGCCGTCGCCCGCCAGTGCCGCGTCGGCGACCTCGTACGCTTCCTCGACCGTGTGCGGGACGATCGTGCGCGCCGTCTGCTCGCGGTCCCACGGGCAGTCGCGCCTGAGGCGCTCGGTCAGCTCCTGCAGCTCGAGGAGCGCCTCGGCCAAAGACATGGAACTAGCCGGGAGAGGTCTCGGTCGCCGTCGGCGGCGGGGGAGGCGGCTGGAAGCCGACCGCGTAGCGCACTTTGTTCTCGTACTCCTGCTTGACGTCGTCCACCCAGGCCGTCATGGCCTCGTTGCGCTTCGTCTGGAGGAGCTGCTGGGAGATCGACTCCTTCACGTCCTTCAAGGGCGTCTCCTTTGCCGGCTTGATGTCGGACAGCGGCTCGATGATGTGGTAGCCGTACTCCGTCTTCACCGGCCGCGAGACCGTGCCTTTCTTGAGCAGGAAGGCGGTCTGGTCGAACGCTGCGACGGTCTGGCCGCGCGCGATCGTCAGCTTGCCACCCTGGTCCTTCGAGCCCGGATCGTCCGAGTACTTCTTTGCAAGCGCTGCAAAATTGCCGCCGGCCTGGAGCTGATTGTAGACGTCATCCGCCAGAGTCTTCGTCTTGACGAGGATGTGGCGCACGTCGCGGCCCTCCGGCTGGCTGTACGTCGCCTTGTTCTCGGCGTAGTAGCTGGAGACGTCCTTGTCTGTCACCTTCACGGCCTTCGTGACCTTCGCAAAGACTGCCTCCGAGACGAGCTGCGCGCGTAGATCAGCCGTCACCTGCGTGTCGGTGAGCCCCTGGTCGGCGAGTTGCTTCAGGTACTTCTTCTCGTCGCCGGCGAAGTACTGCTTCTTGATCTGCACCAGGCGCTCGGCCACCTGCTTGTCGGTGATCTCGAGGCCGAGATCCTTTGCCTTCTGCTCGAACTCGACGCGCTGGACGAGGTACGCGACCGCCTGGTTCTTGAGCGTCTGGTACTCGGTCGTGCCGGCCTTCGGGAACTCTCGCTTCTGCGCCGAATAGCTCTTCTTCGCCTGCGCCAGGACGCCCTCGAAAGCGGCCGCCGCGATCGCCTCGCCGTCCACGAGCGCGACGGCGTTGCTCGGCACCTTGCCATCACCGCCGCAGCCGGCGACGACGAGCGCGAGTGCCACTGCGAGGAGTATCGGAAGGCGTGAGGATTTCATGGAAAAGCGCCTACAGCCCCGTTTCTAGGCCGCCTGACGCGCGGCGAGTATAGCAGCGGCCAGATCGAGCGCTCCCGCCAGCGAGTCGGTCCGCCGGGACACCTCTCGCTTGGCCGACGTGTACACCGCGGTGTCGGCGATTCCCCGCAGCGCGCGCAGTTCGGCCGAGCCGAGCACGAGCGGGCCGATGGTCGCGCGACCACCGTGGAAGACGAGGAAGTCCGCGCCGAGTCGCGCCAGCAGGAGCTTCGCGTCCTGAATCATGAAGAGGCTCTCCACAGGATCGGGGATCGGGCCGTACCGGTCCTCGAGAGAAGCCCGGAGCTCGCGCAGCTCATCGTCGGTCTCGGCGAGGGCAAGCCGCCGGTGGATGTCGATCTTGAGCGCCTCCGAGGCCACGTAGCTCGCGGGCACGAACGCGTCCACGCGCGCGTCGATCCGCACGGGCCGGGCCGCCGCGCGGCGCTGGCCCGACAGCTCGGCGACCGCCTGGTTCAGCATCTCGAGGTAGAGCTCGAAGCCGAGCGCGGCGACGTGCCCGGACTGTTCAGCGCCGAGCAGGTCGCCGGCGCCCCTGATCTCGAGGTCCCGCATCGCGATCTGGAAGCCCGCGCCGAGCTCGGTGTGGTCGGCGAGCGTCGCCAGCCTCGCACGGGCGTCCGGCGTCAGCTCCTGGGAATCCGGGTAGAGGAGATAAGCGTGCGCAGTCACGTCGGAGCGGCCGACGCGGCCGCGGATCTGGTAGAGCTGCGCAAGTCCCAACGCGTCGGCGCGCTCGACCACGAGGGTGTTCGCCTGGGGGATGTCGAGCCCCGACTCGATGATCGTGGTCGCCACGAGCACGTCGGCGTCGCCGCGCACGAAGGCGTGCATGCGCTCCTCGAGCTCGCGCTCGCGCATCTTCCCGTGCGCGACGAGCAGACGGAGGCCGGGGCAGAGCTGCTGCAGCTTCTCCGCCGCCTCGTCGATCGTCTCGACCCGGTTGTGGAGGTAGAACGACTGGCCGCCGCGCGCGTGCTCGCGTTCGAGCGCCGCCCGGATCAGCTCCTCGTCGTAGGCCCCCACCGTCGTGCGGATCGGGCGGCGCCCCTCGGGCGGGGTCTCGATCACCGAGATGTCGCGCAGGCCGGAGAGCGACATCTGGAGCGTGCGCGGGATCGGTGTCGCCGAGAGCGACAGGACGTCCACCTCGAGCCGGAGCGCGCGCAGCAGCTCCTTCTGGGCGACGCCGAAGCGTTGCTCCTCGTCGAGCACGACGAGGCCGAGGTCCTTCGGGATCACGTCACGGGAGAGCAGGCGATGCGTGCCGACGAGCACGTCGACCTTGCCCGCGGCGAAGTCGGCGAGGGTCTGCTTGACCTCCGACTGGCTCCTGAACCGCGACACCATCTCGACGCGCACCGGGAAGTCGCGATAGCGCTCGCGGAACGTGTTCCAGTGCTGCTCCGCGAGGATCGTCGTCGGGCAGAGAACGAGCGTCTGGCGGCCGTTGACCGCGATCGCGAATGCCGCCCGGACGGCGACCTCCGTCTTGCCGAAGCCGACGTCGCCGCACACCAGCCTGTCCATCGGGCGCGGCGCCTCGAGATCCTCCTTCACAGCCTCGATCGCGCGTTCCTGATCGGCCGTCTCGCGGAACGGGAACTCGGCCTCGAGCCGCTCGAACCACTCGTTGCGCAGGTCGTAGGAGGCACCTGAGGCCTGTTGCCGTCGCGCATAGAGCGCCAGCAGCTCGCCGGCGAGCTCGCGCACGGCCTGGCGGGCGCGGGTCTTGAGCGTCTGCCAGGCCTTGCCGCCCAGCTTCGAGAGCGCCGGGGCGCTCCCGTCGGCGCCGATGTACTTCGAGACCTTGCCGAGCTGCTCGTGCGGGACGTACAGCCGGTCCTCGCCACGGAAGGCGAGGTGGAGGTAGTCGCGAGTGACTCCGGCGACCTCTTTGGTCTCGAACCCGAGGAGGCGGCCGACGCCGTGGTCTTCGTGGACGATGTGGTCGCCCGTGCGCAGGTCGGCGAACGACTGGAGCGCGCGGCCGATCCGGGCCTCGCGGGGCGCGCGTTTGCGAAAGACCTGCGCGTCGGGGAGCAGCGCCAGCCCGAGCTCGCGCCAGACGAAGCCACGGCGTGCCGGCGAGACCGCGAAGCGCAGCTGCGGCTCACGCGCCGGGGTCTGGCCCGGATCGAGCAGCTCGGCCTCGGCGCGCCGGAGCAGGCTCTTGGTCCGCAGCGCATCCCCGCGGTGTGGGAACGCGACGATGACGCGCAGCCCGGCGCGGACGAACGCGGCGAGCTCGTTCTCGGCCTCGGCGAGGCCACGCGCGGCGAGCGCCGGCCGTTGCGCCTCGAACGAGAACGGCTGTCCCTGAGGGAACGGGTCGAGCTCGGCGGAGCCGGCCAGCGACTGCTCAGGAAGCCCCCGCTCGTCCCAGAGCCGCCGCACCTCGTCCGGTTGCCAGACGAGGTCGGGCGGGCGCTCGAGCGCCGCCACGAGATCGGAGGGCGCGCGCGGGGGCAGATCCCGGTCAGGGAGCGACGGCTCCGAATCGGCGGCGCGCCGCTCGGCGGCCGGATAGACGAGCGCGCGCTCGACCGCGTGCAGAGCGCGCTGCGTGAACACGGAGAAAGCCCGCACCTGCTCGACCTCGTCGCCGAAGAGCTCGACGCGCAGGGGCTCACGGCCGGTCGAGGGGAAGACGTCGAGGATGCCCCCGCGAACCGCGAACTGGCCCCGCTCCTCGACCCGCTCGACGCGCTCGTACCCGGCGGCGGCGAGCGCGGCGGCCAGCCCGCCGATCCCGGGCTCCGCGCCGACCTCGAGCAGCACCGGCTCCGCCCGCGCCGCCAGGGGCGGCATGCCCTCGGCCAGCGCCGCCGCGGAGATGCAGACGAGCCCGCCGGCGGCGAGCACATCGAGCGCGCGGACGCGCTCGCCGATGAGGTGGGGCGGTGGCTCGAGCCCGGAGTCCCAGCCGACTCCCCGACCTGGCAGAAAGGCGACCTGCTCGGGCCCGAGGAACCATCCAGCGGCCTCGGCCGCATCGCGGGCGTCGGCATCCTCGGGCAGCAGGCAGACGAGCGCTCGCCCGAGGTGCTCGTGGAGCGCAGCGAGCAGGAGCGGCAGGGCCGGCTCGGAGACACGGGCTCGCGCCGGCAGAGCGGCGGCGAACTCCTGCAGCCGCTCGTGGGCGGCGAGCTCGAGGGCCAGCGAGTGGAGAACGGGACGGTCCATGACGGCGCCTTAGTTGAAGCGGCGCTGGGCCGCGGCGAGCCCTTCGCCGGCGAGCAGCTCGACGACGTCCGCGGCCTGCGCGATCAGGGCCTCGCCGTTCTCCTCCGGCTCGAACCGGGAGAGCACGAAATCGGCGACGTCGCGCCGGTCGCCTCGGCCCGGACGGCCAACGCCGACGCGGACGCGCAGGAACTCTTGCGTGCCGAGCGCCTGAGCGATCGAGCGCAGCCCGTTGTGGCCGGCCAGCCCCCCGCCGAGCCGGACCTGCAGGCGCCCCGGCTCGAGATCGACGTCGTCGTGCACAACGACGAGTGCTTCCGGCCGGACCTTGAAAAAGCGAGTGGCGACTCCGACCGGGCCGCCGGACAGGTTCATGTACGTCTCCGGCTTGAGCAGGGCGAGCCTCGCCTCACCCACGCGCAACTCGGCCAGCTGGCCGGAGAACTTCGAGCGAAACGAGCCGCCGTGCCTGCGAGCCAGCTCGTCCACCGCCATCCAGCCGGCGTTGTGCCGGTCCCGGGCGTGCTCGCGACCCGGGTTGCCGAGCCCCGCGACGAGCAGGTCGAGCGTCGAGGCGGTCTCGCCCCGACGAAAGAGGCGCACCTATTCCTCGGCGGAACCGGTCTCGCCGCCGCCGGACTCGCCCTCGGCGCCCTCGGCCGGGGCTTCGCCTTCTGCACCTTCGCCCGCTTCGCCCTCTTCGCCCTCGACGACCTCCGGCTCCTCTTCGACGACGAGCTTGGGCAGCGTGACCGTGGCGATGACCGTCTCGTGCGGATCGTCGAGGTAGGTCACGCCCGCGATCGCCGGCAGATTCTCGACCCGCAGCACGTCACCGATCTCGAGCGCGCTCACGTCGAGATCGACGTGCTCGGGAATGCTCATCGGCAGCGCCTCGATGTTGACATCGCGCGTGACATGCGTGAGCACGCCGCCGAGCTTCACGCCTGCCGGCTCGCCGATCAGATCCACAGCCACGAGAGCGTGGATCGGCTGGTCGAGGCGCACCTCCTGCAGGTCGATGTGCGTGACGGTGCCGCGGATCGGATCGCGCTGGTACTCCTTGAGAATCGACGGATACACCGTCGCCTGGCCGGCGACGACGACGTCGAGGATCGCGTGCAGGCCGGAGGGCCCCGTGAGCGCACCGCGCAGGTCGCGCTCCGGCACGACGAAGGGGTTCGGCGCCTTGCCCTTGCCGTAGAGGACCCCCGGGATCAGGCCCTGCCTGCGCAGGCGCCGAGTCTCGCGCGAGCCGAACTGCTGGCGCGCTTGCACCTCGATCTGAAATCTCTGGCTGGACACGGCGGCGGATTGTAGCTGAGCGAGCTAGGGGCGCAGCCTGTAGAAGCGCCAGCTGTCGTTCTCGATCGGCAGGACCTCG
>CAYGLV010000005.1:0-75136 GCA_964351025.1 uncultured Gaiellales bacterium
TGTCAGGCGAGGATGACGCGCTCAGCGTCGTACACCACTTGACGGGACGTGACCAGAAACCGACGCTGTCGCTCGATCCCGGCGCATCTTGCTTCATAGTCGGCGGTGAGGGAGGATCGGCCGACCGGTGCGTCTCACGGCCTCCGACTTCTATTCCTATTACCGCCCAGCGCCGTGCGAGCTCCGGGTCTACCTGAGAGAGCATGGCGAGGAGGAGGCCTCCGCAAGTCCTTGCCACGAGGTTCTTAGACGGCTGGGCGCGCGGCACGAGCAGGCGCACTTGGCCACCTTCCCGACCGTCGTCGATCTCAGTACCGAACCCCAGGAGGAGCGGTGCCTCCGGACGGTTGCGGAGGTGAAGGCGGGCACGCCTGTCCTTTACCGGCCGCTCCTGCGCGCGACAACCATGCTGGACGGCGTCGAGTGCGAGGTAATCGGCGAGCCTGACTTCCTGATCAGAGCCGGCAGCCGGTACCTGATCAGGGACTCCAAGCTCTCGCGGCGGATCAACGAGAATGACCATCCCGAGATCCTCCGCCAGCTCGAGCTGTACGGGTGGCTGTTCGAACAGACGATTGGCGAAGAGCCCGAGGGGTTGCAGGTCCACAGCGGCCCGGGTGACATCGTGGACGTGCCGTGCGACGACGGCGCGAACGCGCTTGAGGTTCTGGCGCACATCGTGTCGCTCAAACGGGCTGAATCGCAGCCGTATAGCCCGGTCGGCTGGACGAAGTGCGGGGACTGCGGGTTTCGCAACCGCTGCTGGCCGCAAGCTGCGACACGAAGGGACGTCGCCCTTGTCGACGGCGTGGATCAGGGGCTGGCCGTCGCGCTCCGGGAACACGGCGTGGATACGTTCGACCAGTTGCTCGCTGAGTTCGACGAGGAACGCCTTGACGGATTCCAGAGACCGTGGGGAGCGAAAACTCAACGCGTTGGCAAGCGAGCGGCGTCGATTCTGCGCATGGCGAACGCGATGGCCTCGGGGGAAGAAACCATACTCGGGGCGCCCGCTGTTCCGGCCTTGCCGAACTACGTCATGTTCGACGTCGAGGGGCTGCCGCCGCAGCTTGACGAGCTTGACAAGGTCTATCTCTGGGGACTGCAAGTCTTCGGGGAAGATCACGGCGAGTTCCAGGCGGCTACAGCGGGGTTCGGGCCCGACGGCGATCGCGACGGGTGGGAGGCGTTTCTCGCCATCACCAGCGCCGTCTTCGACCGCTACGGCGATCTCCCCTTCGTTCACTGGGCTAACTACGAGCGCACTAAGCTGAAGGGATACGTTGAACGGTTCGGCGACCGAGACGAGATCGCCGCCCGCGTCGACCGGAACCTGCTCGACCTCCTCCCGATCGCGCGAGCGGCGATCGTACTCCCCCTCCCGAGCTACAGCCTGAAGGTGATCGAGCGATACATCGGGTTCGAGCGCACCCAAGAGGAGTACGGCGGTGACTGGGCGATGGCGAAGTGCATCGAGGCCACCGAGACCGAGGTCGAAGCTCAACGAGCGGAGCTCATGGGCGAGATCCTCGCCTACAACCGCGAGGACCTCGAGGCGACGTGGGCCGTCCTCCAATGGCTCAGGTCGAAGGCGCCCCGGTAAGAGTCCTGCCGAAGGCCGCGCATGTCACTCACGAGCCAACTCGCCGATCCCCAGAGCCCCGTAACTCGCTTCCTCGATGAGCAGTTTCCGCCGGAGCGGATCAGGCCGATCAGTAAGTCCTGGTATGAGCTCGTCAAACCCACATCGGTCGTCCGGCCGGACATGGAGAACCCGCCCTGGGGAACGATCGGCACCGCCTTCGACTACCGCCTCCGCTACTTCTGGGCCGAGACCCCACTCGACGACCTCGTCGCAGCGAGGGGCATGCGGATCCTCGACACGCAACGCATCTTCACACGGGCACGTGACTCCGTACCCGGGGGCTTCCTCGAACTCAACTACCCTAACGTGCCTCCCGCTGCCAAGCGCGTCGAAGCTCTGCTCCCGGAGTTCGCGGACGGACTTGCCCGAACGCTCGCAGAGCTTGCCCCCGTTGGACGCAGCCTCGGCCAGGACGCAGAGGCGCTGCTTTGCCAGCACTGCTACGTACTTGCCCTCTTCGAACAGATCTTCCGAGCCGGTCCGTGGATCAACTCGCCCCTCTACGAACTGAAGAAGGGCGCGACCCTGACCGATCTCCTGGGGCTCGGAAGCGACACGGCGATCGATGACTTGGGTGCGCTTTCCCAGCTCTTCTACGATCGGCACGGCGAGCTGACCACGCACGCGGCAGTCCTCAACCCCATGTTCGCCGGCAGTGTTGACTTCGGCGGTGCCGACGCAGACCTGATCATCGAGAACTGCCTGATCGAGCTTAAGACGACGACGAAACCGAACTTCGAGCGCAAGGGACTGCTCTACCAACTGCTCGGCTATGTCCTGCTCGACTACGAGGACGAGTACGGGCTCGAGGAGGTCGGCGTCTACCTTGCGCGACGAGGGCTGCTCATCCGCTGGCAACTCGAATCCCTCCTGGAAACGATCGCCGAGCAGGCGCGCTTGCCCGAGTTGCGCACCGGCTTCAAAAAGGCTGTGGAGGTCGCGCGGCAGATGGAGGGCCGCGCGTTCGTGGACACCTGACCGCTCGGTCGGCGTTGTCCGGCCGGGCTCGCCGCCTGAGAGTGAGCGACGGCCACGTCACCACCGACCGGCGCGACTGGTAGAAGCAGGGCGGGCCCCGTCCATGTCCTTTTTCGCCTTCGACCTCGAGACGACCGAGCTTGCACCCGAGGAGCGCGGGAGCGATCGCGTCCCTCCGCTCGCGTGCGCTGCGATCGCGCTCGACGACCGCGGCCCCGGCCCCGGCCCCGGCGAGCGCTTCTATCCGCCCGAGTCCGATCCCGGTCCCCGCGGGACGGATGGCGCGATGAGCGCCGAGGGCGCGCGGCACGTCGTTCACCGCCTCGAGGCGCTCGCCGCGGAGGGCTTGCGGCTTCTCACCTGGAACGGCGCGGGCTTCGACCTGCGCGTGCTCGCGGAGGCGAGCGGGCTGCACGCCGGCTGCGCCCGGCTCACGCTCGGAAGCGTCGACATGATGTTCCATGTCCTCGCCGCGAAGGGCTACCCGCTCGGCCTTGCCGCGGCGCTCGAGGGAATGGGCCTGCAGCCGAAGAGTGGCGGCGGCACGCAGGCCGTCGAGCTGTGGAGGGCGGGCCGCTACGCGGACGTCCTCGACTACTGCGCCGAGGACGCGCGGCGCACGCTTGCGCTCGGCGTCGCAGCCGACGAGGCGGGCGCCCTCTCGTGGCGCAGCGGGCGCGGCAATCCGCAGCGCCTCTCGCTCCCGGACGGCTGGCTCACCGTCGAGGAGTGCCTCGCCCTTCCCGAGCCGGACACGAGCTGGATGGACTCGCCACTGCGGCGAGAGGACGTCGTCGCCTGGTGCCTCCCCGCCCGCTGAGGCCCGGCCCCGCTAGGCCTTCCAGGCGAGCCACGCGCCGAGGACGGCGATCGCCGTCGTCGTGGCGAGGTTCGTCCAGCCGACGACGACGAGCTTGCGGCGCGAGCGCTCGGGCCCACCGGCGCGGATCTCGCGGGCGAGCCGCGGGCCGAGCACGTAGTCGTGCAGGACGGCGGTGACGACGAGCGAGACGACGAGCGCCGCCTTGACGGTCAGCACCTGCCCGAAGTCGGTGTGGAAGAGCACGCGCCAGTGGAGCGCGCCGAGGTCGCGGGCGAGGAGCAGGCCGGTCGGGACGAGCACCGCCAGGCTGCCGTAGCCGAGCGCCCGCCAGCGGCGGCCGAGCTCGCGGAGCGTTCGCGCGCGGGCCTCGCCCTCGAGCTGCCGGATCACCGGGACTGCGACGAAGACGAGCGCGAACGAGCCGCCGATCCAGACGGCGGCGCCGAGCACGCGCAGGGCTCTGACCGGCAGGCCCCCGAGACAGGGGTGGCGGACGGGACTCGAACCCGCGACCACCGGGACCACAACCCGGGGCTCTACCAACTGAGCTACCGCCACCGTGCAGGAGACAGGATACGTAGGATCGCCGCGATGCGGCACACACCCACCGGCTACTGGCTCGAGGAGGCTGGTGCCGGGGAGCCGGCGCCGGGGCTCGCGGGGGACGCGACCGCCGACGTGGCGATTGCCGGCGGCGGTTACCTCGGCCTGTGGACGGCGCTGCGGCTGAAGGAGCTCGAGCCCTCGTGCGACGTCGTCCTGCTCGAGGCAGGCATGTGCGGCCACGGCCCGAGCGGCCGCAACGGCGGCTTCGTCAACTCGCTGTGGGCGGACACCCCCGTCCTGCTGGAGAGCTTCGGGCGCGAGCGAGGGGCGGCGGTCTACCGTGCCTCTGCCGGATCCGTCGCGGCGATCGGCGACTGGTGCGAGCGGAACGGCGTGGACGCCTGGTACCGCGCGGCGCCGAAGCTGAAGGTCGCGACGACCGCAGCGCAGGACGGCTCCTGGGCGCCCGTCGCGGCGGCGCTCGCCGAGCTCGGCGCCGGAGACGACGTGCGCGAGCTGACTCCGGCCGAGGTCGCCGAGCGCTGCTCCTCCCCGGTCTTCCGGAGCGGCCTGCTCGTCCCGGGCTCGGCGACCGTCCAACCGGCGCGGCTCGCGCTCGGCCTGCGCGCCAAAGCGCTCGAGGCCGGCGTGCGCATCCACGAGCGCACGCGGGTCAGGCGCGTCCGCCCCGACGGGACGATCGAGACCGACGGCGGGCGCATCCGGTCAGGAGCCGCCGTCCTCGCGGTCAACAGCGCCACCGGCGCGTTCGCCGGCTTCCGCAGAGCGCTCGCGGTCGCCTCCAGCCACATCGTGCTCACGGAGCCCGTGCCCGACGTGCTCGAGGCGGTCGGCTGGACCGGCGGCGAGGCGATCTCCGACCACCGCACGCTGCTCCACTACTTCCGCACGACGCCCGACGGGCGAATCGCGTTCGGCTGGGGCGGCGGGGCGATGGGCTACGGCACACATCCCGGCGTCCGGCTCGAGGTGGACGGCTTCTGCGCGGAGCGCGCGCACACGACGCTGCTGCGCTTCTTTCCGCAGCTCGCCGGGCGGCAGATCACGCACGCCTGGGGCGGGCCGATCGACGTCTCCCCCTCCCACCTCCCGGTCTTCGGCAGCCGCGGAGCGATCCACCACGGCTTCGGCTTCACGGGCAACGGGGTCGGCCCGGCGCACCTCGGTGGCCGCATCCTCGCCTCGCTCGCGCTCGACCGGCGTGACGAGTGGAGCTCGCTCGCACTCGTCGATCCTCCCCGCAAGAGCTTCCCGCCGGAGCCGTTCCGGTACGCGGGCGGCGCGCTCATCCGCCGGGCTCTGATCGCGAAAGACGCCGCGGAGGACGAGGGACGCCGGCCCGGTGCGCTCACGGCGTTTGTCGCGGGCCTGCCGAAGCGGCTCGGCCTCCAGCTGCCGCGCTGACGGCGGCTGTACCCTTCGAGCACGCGCCCGTAGCTCAGCGGAAGAGCGTCGGCCTTCTAAGCCGGTGGTCGGAGGTTCGAATCCTCCCGGGCGCGCCTCACCCCGGGGAGGGTGCCGCCCGGCCCCGGCGGTGCTCGAGATAGTCGAGCAGGATCACCTGCAACGTCCCGGCGACGGGGATCGCGCCGAGAGCGCCGACGACGCCCGCGAGCGACGACCCGATCAGCACGGCGATCAGCACCGCCAGCGGCGAGAGCCGCACCGTCCGGCCGTAGACGATCGGCTGGAGCACGTGGTTCTCGAGCTGCTGGTAGAGGAGGAAGAAGACGAGGACGACGACCCCGACCCTGACGTCGTCGAGAAAGGCGACCGTCGAGACGAGGACTGCGGCGATCGTCGCGCCGGCGAGCGGGATCAGGTCGAGGAGCGCGACGATCAGGCCGAGCGCGACGGCGTAGGGGACGCCGAGCCCGAGCAGGACAAGCGTCGAGGTGATGCCTGCGATGAGACTGATGAGCAGGTTCCCCGAGACGTAGCCGCCGACGGTGCGGTAGATGTCACGGCCGACGGCGCGCCAGCGCGGCTGGGCCTCATCGGGCAGGAGGCTGTAGCAGCGCTCGACCCAGCGCGGGCCCTCGAGCAGCATGAAGAGCGTCAGGAAGGTGATCGTCAGCGTGCCGACGACAGCCGTGATGACGCCCTTCGTGACCGACACCGCGGTGCCGGAGAGGCCGAGCACGCCCGAGGCGCCTGACGATTCCACGGCATCGCGCACGCGCTCGACGATCTGGTAGTCGCGTTCGAGAAAGCCGAGCTTCCCCTGGCCCGCCGTCAGGTCCTCGACGTAGCCGGGCACGGCGTCGACGAAGTTGTTCACCTGATCCACGAGCGTCGGGACGAAGGCCGCGCCGATTGCGACGATGCCGGCGAGCGTGCCGACGAAGGCGATCGCGACCGCCAGCCCCCGCCGCTTGACTCCCCGGCGCTGCAGCCCCTCAACCGCCGGATTGAGTGCGAGCGCGAGGAAGACCGCGATCAGCACCCAGATGATCACGCTGCGCGCAAGCACGACGACCTCGATCGTCACCGCGGCCGCGAGCACGATCCCGAGCACGACGAGAACCGCGCGCGGGCGGAAATGGACGAGACGCTCCTGCACGTGGCCGGAGTTCGGCGCCCCGCCGGGAACCCCTACTTCGCTTTCACGACGAGCGGCCCGCAGGCCGCGCCCGTCTTCTCCTTGAGCCGGTCCCCGTTCGCGTCCTTCGGCGTCACCGTCAGCGTCGTGCCGGTGACCTTGACCTCGGAGTAGCTGTAGACATCGGTGGCCGTGCACGCGAGGCCGACGCCACGCGGGGGGGCGGGCTTGAGGAAGAGCGCCGTGATCGCATCGCCCACCCCGGCGGTGCCACCGAGCGCCTCGTCGACCTCTTTCGAGTAGGTGTTCGTGGCCACGGGGCCGGTGACGACCTCCCAGATGCCGGTACCGACGGGAGCGGCCGTCTCGAGGGTCGTCAGCCTGATCTCGCCGATCAGGTTCGCGTGCGTGTCGGTTGTCAGGACAACGACGTTCTTCACGCCCCGGAGGAACTCGAGGAGCTTCGTGCGCTCGGCCGCGTACCCCTCCCAGCGGTCGTAGGGGAGCGCGTAGAACTGGAGCAGGGGCACCTCGTTCACGACCACCTTGAAGGTCGCACTCGAGGCCCTGATCGCCGCCGTGAAGGCCGCGTACTGGCGTGTGCCGAGCATCGTCCGGGCCGGATCGCGGATCCGGTCGAGACAGGCCTGCGCCACCGGGTTCGCGAGCGACGGCGCGAGGCCGGCGAAGGCGCTGCGCACGGCCGCCGGAGCCGTCGGAGCGAGGTCGCCGGGGGTTCCGCAAGTCCCTCCGGCGCTCGCCTTGGCGCTGCGGAAGGAGCGCTCGTCGAGGAAGAAGAGCTCGACGTGCTTCCCCCAGCGGAAGGTGCGGTAGAGGCCGTGCTGCTTCGAGTACGACACCGGCGCGTAGTCGGTGAATGCCCGCACACCCGCCTCGTAGACGGCCCGCCCATGCTCGGCGAGCGTGAAGTCATTTACGAACTCGTGGTCGTCCCAGTGGCTGTACAGCCCTGTGGCGGCGCGCAGCTTCCGTAGCGCCGGCAACGCAAGGCCCCGCCTGTACAGCGCCCACTTCGGCGCAACCTTCAGGGCGGGCGGCGCACCGGCCACGCCGCTGTCCGAGTAGATCGTGTCGCCGAGGTTGATGTTGAAGTCGTTCCCCTCGGCAGCCATCCGGGCGTAGACCTCGTACTCGTTGTAGAACGGCTTCCTCGTACCCTTCGCCGGGGTGGCATCGGCGTCGCCCGAGATGGCGAAGCGGACCGTCGCGCGCGCCTCCGGCCGCGGCGCCGTCTCGAAGCTCCCGACCTCGCTCCTCCTCGAGCCCTGACGGAAGCGGTAGAAGTAGCGCGTGCCGGGCTGCAGCGCGTTGATGCCGGCCTGCGCCGTGAGATCGTGGCCGCGGCTCGCGAGGAGGTCACGGACGAACGGCAGGCCCGCGAAGCTCCTGCTCTTCGAGACCTCGAGTCGCAGCTTCCCGGCGGCCGGCGCGCGCGTCCAGAGGACGGCGCCCGTGGGCGTGATCTCCCCGGCGGCGACGCCAGATGAGAATCCGCCCGCCGCGGCGGCGCCGGGAAGTGCCAGAGCGGCGAGAACAGTCGCGGCGAGGCGGCGCACGCGCGCCGGCCTACCGCGTCAGGGCACGAGCGTCAGCGGCAGCGTGACCTGCAGCCCGGGTCTCGCCCCCTCGAGCTTGAAAAGGACCAGGCGCCCTTGCTGTTCGACGTCGACCCTGTACTTCAGGAACACGGTGAAGTGCCGCCGCGTCTCGGCGCGGTCGACGAGGAGGCGCCTGGCAAGCAACTTGCCGTCTGCGTCGACGAGCGTCGCGAGCACCGAGCCGAGGGCGCTCCCCTCGATGACGATCGGGCTGGGCACCTGCTCGCCGAAGCCGGGCGACTCGAGGAAGATCCTCGGCACGTACGAGGCAAGGACCTGCCGGCCGAGCAGCGCATACGTCGTACCCGTCGTCTCGGCGAGAACCTCGGTCTTGCGCCCCTCGATCAGGAACCGGACGAGCTTGATCGTCGGGAACTGTGTCAGCGTGTAGACGACCTCGGCCACCTGCGGGCTGAGCGTGAGCCGGACGCCGGGCGCGAAGTCCGACGAGAGGTTCACGTTGGCGACCTGGCCACGCCGGATGACCCAGCGGAACGCCGATTTGGGCGGGACGGCCGACGTGAGCCCGCTCGCGCGCTCGGCGGCGTTGGGCCCCGCGAGCAGCAGGCGCAGCGACCTCGCAGCGGGCGCGCGCGTGAACGAGCCGACACGGTGGACGACGGCGAGCTCGTCTCCGTTGCGCAGGAAGTAGACCTTGACGGCCGTCATCTGCGCCGCCGACGGCAGCGCCGCCGGCGGCGGGCCCGCGTCCGCGTGCGCGGAGGCGCCCGCAAGCAGGCCGAGCAACGCCAGAGCGAGCGCAGCCAGAGCGCCCAGCGCCCGCCTCGACCGCCGTGGTCCGTAGGAGTTCGTCACGATGTGTCCTTGCCGCAGTAGCGGCAGACGCGCCGCTGTGCGCGGATGATGCCTGCTGTTTCGACAACACGCATCCGTACGAGTCCCGTATCGACGCTGTGGAACTGCCGCGCGAGGGATCGAACGGGGGAATCCGGCTCCGGAGGGCCCGCTGCGCGTGGCGGCGCGGGAGGCCGGCTCCGCGGGCCGAGAGAAGCTGCGGCCGGGAACGGGAGAGCGGGCGGCGGGAATCGAACCCGCGTGACCAGCTTGGAAGGCTGGGACTCTACCATTGAGCTACGCCCGCGCGGGAACGCGGAAGTAGCGTACCGACATGGATCCGTACGCGTGGTCACTGAACCCGGAGGCCCTCGTCGGCGTAGCGGGCGTGACGATCGCGTACCTGCTCGGACTGCGGCGCTTCCCGGCGAGCCGCACGCGCGTCGCATGTTTCCTCGCCGCCGGGGCGCTCGTGCTCGCGGTGTCGGTAACGCCGGTCGAGACGCTCGCACTCGAGTACCTGCTGACGGTGCACCTGCTCCAGAACGTCGTGCTCGCGGAGTGGGCCCCGGCGCTGGCGGTTGTCGGACTGGCACCCGCGCTCGCCGCAGCGGCCGGCGCGCACCGCTCTGTCCGAGCAGTCACGCGCCCGGCCGTGGCGCTCACGGTCTGGACGGCCAACTACATGGTGTGGCACCTGCCCTGGATCTACGACCTGGCCCTCGAGCACCGCCATTCCGTTCTCCACGCCGAGCACCTCCTGTACTTCCTCACCGGGGCCGCGCTCTGGTGGCCCGTGCTGCACGACGCCCCGCACCGCCTCGCCACCGGACGCCGCGCCGGCTACCTCTTTGCGGCGTTCGTGCTGGCCAGCCCGATCGGGCTGTTGATGGCGCTTCTCCCCGAGGCGGCGTACTCCTTCTACGAGGACGCGCCGGAGCGCCTCTGGGGCCTGTCACCGCTCGCCGATCAGCAGTTGGCGGGCGTGACGATGGTGAGCGAGCAGGCGGTGGTGTTCTTTGCAGCCTTCGCCGTCTACTTCGTGCGGTTCCTCGCCGAGCAGGACGCCGAGCCGGAGGACTCGCGACGCGCGCCGCGAACTCACGTGAAATGAGCACCATCGGCTCGTTCCTGCGCCGGCTCGCCCGCCTCTTCAAGCCCCAGCGCCCCGAGCGCCGCTCGCCTGCCGACCGGCGGACCAGCGCCGACCGCCGCTCAGGCCAAGACCGCCGGCACGAGTCTGCCGGCCCGCCGGCCGCAGACGATCGCCGGTCGGGCATCGAGCGACGCTCCGGCTTCGACCGCCGTTTCGGTCGTGACCGTCGCGATCGCTAGCTGTCTCAGCCGAGTCGGGACGGCGAGATTCGAACTCGCGGCCTCCCGCTCCCAAAGCGGGTGCGCTACCAGGCTGCGCTACGTCCCGTGACCGCAGTGTAGTGCTCGTGCAGCACCGGCTCGGCGTGGGGCGATAGCCTCGCCCGATGGTCGATCTTCCGTACATCCCCGGCGAGCGTGGGCACCACGCGAAGCCGGCGATCGGCTACGCGATGGTGCTTGCCGCGGCGACGCTCTTCGGCCTCAACGGCACCGTCTCGAAAGTCGTTCTCGCCTCCGGGATCTCCTCGCTCGAGCTGACGCAGGTGCGCTCGCTCGGCGCCTTCGTCGGCTTCGCAATCGCGATGGCGATCTGGAGGCCTGCCGCACTGCGCGTCACGCGGCGCGAGCTCCCGTTCCTCGCGGCCTTCGGGATCGGCGGCGTGGCGCTGGTGCAGTGGTTCTACTTCTTCTCGATCCACCGGCTGCCGGTGGGGATTGCGCTTCTGATCCAGTACCTCGCGCCGCTGATCGTCGCTCTCTTTGCCCATTTCGCCATGCACCAGCCCGTCCGGCGCAGGATCTGGGTCGCGCTCGCCTGCTCGCTCACCGGTCTCGGGCTGATCGTCGAGATCTGGGCCGGCGGCGCGCTCAGCAGCGTGGGCATCGCCGCGGCGCTCTGCGGCGCCTTCGCGTATGCCGCGTACGTGCTTCTGGCCGAGCGCGGCGTGGCGAAGCGCGATCCGGGCTCGCTGCTCTGTTACGGCTTCCTCTTCGCCGCGCTCTTCTGGACTGTCGTGCATCCGCCCTGGAACTACCCTGCGGGCCGGCTCGACGACAGCGTCTCTCTTCTTGGACGTCTCGACTGGGCGCATCTGCCGATCTGGCTGCTCATGCTCTTCATCGTCGTCGTCGGCACGATCGTCACCTTCTTCCTCATCGTCGGCGCCTTGCAGCACATCACGGCGACCCGCCTCGGGGTCGTGGCGATGTTCGAGCCGGTGGTGGCGTCCGCTGTCGCGTATGCGTGGCTCGGGGAGACGTTCGGTGGCTTCCAGCTCGTCGGCGCGGCGATCGTGCTCGCCGGCATCCTGCTGGCGCAGACGGCGAGATAGCCCGCCGCGGCCGCGCGCAGGGCCACCGCTACGATGCGCTGATGGTGAAGCGCGTCCTCCTCGCATCGCCGCGCGGCTACTGCGCCGGCGTCGAACGGGCCGTCGAGACCGTCGAGCTCGCGCTCGAGCACTACGGGCCTCCGGTCTACGTGCGCAAGCAGATCGTCCACAACATCCACGTCGTGCGCGACCTCGAGGCGCGCGGCGCGATCTTCGTGGAGGAGGAGTCGGAGGTGCCCGAGGGCGCGACGATCGTCTATTCCGCCCACGGAGTCGCGCCGTCCGTGAACGCGAGCTCGGCCCGGCTCGGCCACAACGTCATCGACGCGACCTGCCCGCTCGTGACGAAGGTGCACGTACAGGCGCGCCGCTACGCGGCGGACGGCTACACCGTCATCCTGATCGGCCACGCCGGCCACGAGGAAGTGGTCGGGACGATGGGCGAGGCGCCGGAAGCGACGGTGCTCGTCCAGTCGGTCGCCGACGCGGAGGCGCTCGACTTCCCGGCGGACGCGCGGCTCGCCTACATCACGCAGACAACGCTCTCCGTGGATGAGACAGGCGTCATCATCGCCGCCCTGCGCAGGCGCTTCCCCGCAATCCACGCGCCGAAGAAGGAGGACATCTGCTACGCCACCTCCAACCGGCAGTGGGCGGTGAAGGAGATGCTGCAGGAGATCGAGCTGCTGCTCGTGATCGGCTCGCGCAACTCCTCCAACTCGAACCGGCTGGTCGAGGTCGCACGCGCCGGCGGTGTCGCAGCGCACCTGATCGACGACGAGACCGATATCGACGCGGCGTGGCTGGACGGCGTCGAAACCGTGGGCGTCACATCGGGCGCGTCGGCGCCGGAGAGGCTCGTTGCGCGCGTCTGCGACTGGTTCCGCGCCCGCGGCGTCGAGCGGATCGAGCCATACAATCTGATGACCGAGGACGTCGTCTTCCGGCTGCCGATCGAGCTGCGCCGCGAACTCGCGCTCGCCGAGTCGCAGGACTAGCGCGCGGCGGCGGCTTCGACGGGAAGCGGCGCCTCTACGAACTCGCGCACCCGCTCACGGGCGCGGCGCGGGTCATGCCCGAATTGGCCGAGCAGCCAGCTCGACACCGGTAGTGACGGTGCGGGGTCGAGCCCGACAAGCTCCGCGTAGCTGCTCCACGGCCACTCCGCCGGCTCAGCGCAGATCCCGGCGCGCACGGGATTGAGTGAGATGTAGCGCACCAGTTCGCGCAGGTGCGGCTCCGTCTGGACGAGGACCGAGTGGTACCGATCCTGGAACACGTGCCCGACCGTGCCGTGGCGACCGTTGAAGGACCTCGCATAGAACCAGTTGAGACGATGCATGCCAGCCGCGAGGTCGCCGTCGGAGGTACGCACGAGCAGGTGGTAGTGCGTGCCGAGGAGACAGTGCAGATGACATTCCCAACCGTGGCGCTCGACGACGCGTCCGAGCACCGCCATAAACGCTGCGCAGTCAGCGTCGTCACGGAAGAGCGCAGCCCCGGCGTTCGCACGCGCGGTGACGTGGTAGAGAGCGCCGGGAAACTGAAAACGCGGCAGCCGAGACATCGATTGAAACGGTACGAGCGCCGTGCGCCGCCCGATAGTGTCCTTTTTCTTTCATTCCAGAGCCGACACACTCTCGCGCGCCGTGCCCGGCACCGTGAAGGTCACAGTGCCGGGCACTGTTAAGGCGGCGGTACCGGGTACCCCGAAGTTCACAGTGCCGCGTACGACGACGGAGCCGGAACGTCGCGGATGCCCGTAACCGGCACGGTGATGCTCACGGTGCCGGGCAGCGTTAAGACACTGGGTAACCGGCACCGTGACGGGCCGGCCGTCAGGTCATGGCGATCGTCGGCCCGGTAACAGCGCCAGCCTCGACGGAGACGGCGAGCGTCTCCTCCTTGATCCAGTCGGCGTGCGCCAGCAGGTCTCCGTCGGCTGCCGGGAGCGTGAGCGCGATCCGATCGGTCAGCTCGAGCCCCGCGTCCTTGCGCATCGTGTTCACCGTGTGGATGAGGTCGTAGACCCGGCCCTCGAGCTCGAGCTCGGGGTCGAGCGCCGTCGTCACGGCGACGGTCACCTGCTCGTCCTCGGCGAGGGCCCAGCCCTCGGGTGCGCTGCGCTCGACGAGCACCTCGTCGGGACCGAGCTCGAGCTCTCCGACCACGATGCGCTCGCCGCGCTGCTCGAACTCGCCGGCCTCCAGCGCCCGCCGCAGCTCCCCCAGCCCTGCACCGAGCTTCGGCCCGAGCACCGGCAGGTTCGGCCGCACGCGCAGCCGCACGGCCTCGACAGGTCCGAAGACGACCTCCTTGACGCGCAGCTCCTCGCGGATCTCGTCCTCATGCCCCCGGGCAAGCTCGGCACCCTGGACCACGACCCGCCGCAGCGGCTGGCGCAGCTTGAGCCCCGCTTGCGAGCGCGCCGCGCGCCCGAGCTCGACGACCCGCCGCACATCTCGGATCTCGGCGACGAGCGGGTCGTCCCGCAACGCCGGTGACCCCTGCGGCCACGGTGCCAGAAAGATCGAGTCCGGCGCGTCCTCACAGACGCCGCGCACGAGGTTCTGCCAGAGGTGCTCGGCCAGGAACGGCATCACCGGCGCGATGGCGCGCAGCGACTGCACCAGCGCGTACCAGAGGGTGCGAAAAGCCGCTTCGTCGAACGAGTAGAAACGCCTCCGTGAGCGGCGGATGTACCAGTTCGAGAGGTCGTCCACGAAGCGCTCGAACGCCTCGACCGCCTGGCCGGTGAGGAACGACTCGTACGCCTCCGTGGCCTCGTCCAGCAGGTGCTGCGTCCGGGCGACGAGCCAGCGGTCGAGCGGTCGCAGCTCGCCGCCCGGGCCCTCCTCGAGATCCGCGTACCGGGGCCGGAAGCCCTCGATGTTCGCGTACATGACGAGGAACGAGGCGGAGTTCCAGAGCGTCAGCAACTTCCGCTTGATCTCGTGCGCCGGCCCGTACCCGAACAGGAGGTTCTGGTTCGGGGGCTGGGCGCAGAACTGCCAGCGCATGACGTCGGCGCCCATCCTCGCGAACGCCTCCTCGGCGTCGATCTGATTCCCCCAGGAGCCGTGCATCTCGCGCCCGCGCTCGTCGAGCATCTTCTCGTAGCCGAGCACCTTCGTGAACGGCGCGCGCCCGACGAGAGCGACCGACATGAAGAGCTGGGAGTAGAACCACAGGCGGATCTGCTCGCGCATCTCCGAGACCCAGTCGGCCGGGAACCACGTCTCCCAGTAGGCGTGGTCGGGCAGGTCGGCCGTCGTCAGGCCTTTTGCGGCGCCGGTTCCGTTCCCCGCTGCGATCCACTCGGGGTTCTCCCAGCCGAGCGTCGAGAAGGGAACGATGCCCGCATCGAGCCAGACGTCGCCGACCTCGGGCACGCGACTCACTTCTTCTCCGCAGGCCTCGCAGCGCACCGGCACGCGGTCGATCCAGGGCCGCCGGAGCTCCTCGAGCTGCTCGAGCCCGCCGAGGGCGCGCGCCTCGAGCTCGGCCCGCGAGCCGATCACGTTCAGATGCCCGCACGAGCAGGGGTAGAACGGCAGCGGCAGGCCGTAGTAGCGGCGCCGCGAGATGTTCCAGTCGCCCATGTTCACGAGCCAGTCGTCCATCCGCTTGCCGAAGTAGTCCGGCACCCAGTGGACGTCGGCGTTCGCCGCGCGCATCGGCTCGCGGAGCTCCGCGACGGAGATGAACCAGTCGTCGGCGATGCGGAAGATGAGCGGCGTGTGGCAGCGCCAGCACTCGGGGTAGCGATGCTCGTGGAGACCCGCCTCGAGAAGGCGCCCGCGCTCCTCGAGGTCGCCGATGATCTGCTCGGCAGCCTCGACGGTCGAGAGACCGTGCAGCCAGCCGTAGTCGTCGTAGAAGCGGCCCGCCTCGTCCACCGGGGTGAGGACGGCCAGGTCGTGCGCCTTCGACAGCTCGAAGTCCTCGCTGCCGCAGCCCGGCGCGATGTGGACGATTCCCGTGCCCTCGTCGAGGGCGACCTCGGCCCACGGAATCACGCGGTGATCGACCGCGCCGCCCGGGCCGACCTCGTCGAACGGGCCCTCGTAGCGCCAGCCCACGAGCTCCGAGCCGCGCACCACCTCGGCGAGGCTCTCGTCCGGATAACGGGCCGCGGCCACCCACTCGCCGGTCGAGCGCCGGCCGTACTCGGCGTCCGGGTTGACGGCTGCCGCCACGTTGGCCGGCAACGTCCAGGGCGTCGTCGTCCAGACGACGAGCGACTCGCCCGGCCGGTCGCGGAGCGGCAGGCGGACGAAGAGCGACGGATCGGCGCGATCGACGTAGCTGCCGGCGAGCTCATGGGCGGAGATCGACGTGCCGCAGCGCGGGCACCACTCGGTCGAGCGGTGGCCGCTGTAGAGCCAGCCCCGCTCGTGGACGATCCGGAGGAAGCGCCAGATGTACTCGATGTTCGTGTCGCTGAAAGTGAAGTAGTCGTTGCCCCAGTCCATCCACTGGCCGAGACGCTTCGAGCCGCGCGTCAGCTCCTGCGCCGACCACACGACGACGTCACGGCACTTACGGGCGAACTCCTCGAGCCCGTACTCCTCGATCTCGCGCTTCGAGTTGAGCCCGAGCTCGCGCTCGACGCCGACCTCGATCCAGAGGCCCTGGCAGTCGAAGCCGTTCTGGTACCGCTGGTCGAACCCGCGCATCGCCTTGTAGCGTTGGAAGGCGTCCTTGAGCGTCCGTCCCCAGGCGGTGTGGACGGCGAGCTTCTTGTTCGCCGTGACGGGGCCGTCCACAAAGCTCCAGATCGGGCCGCCGCGGTTACGCCCGCGCAGCTGCTCGAACGTCCGCTCGCGTTCCCAGAGCTCGAGCACGTCGAGCTCGAGCGCGGCGTGGTCAGGCTTGTCGGGTAGCGGTACGAAGGTCGTGCTCACAGGTGAGCAAGTCTAGGGATTAGTCCCGCCGCCCCTTTCGTTATGAATCCTGTAGGCGCCGTCATGCGGCGCTTCTCCATGAAAGACCGAAAGGAAACCCGACTCTGATGGCAACAACCGTGACCGCGGAGACCTGGGACACCGAGGTGCTCCGCAGCGACAAGCCCGTGATCGTCGACTTCTGGGCCGAGTGGTGCGGGCCCTGCCACGCCGTCGCTCCCGTGCTCGACAAGATCATCGAGGAGCGCTCCGGCGAGGTGAGGCTCGTGAAGGTCAACATCGACGAGCAGCAGGATCTCGCCCAGCGCTACGGGGTCGCCTCGATCCCGACGATGATCCTCTTCCGCGACGGCGAGCCGGCCGCGGCCGCGATCGGCGCGCAGCCCAAGGGCTCGCTCGAGCGCTCCCTGGGCCTCGCCGCAGCCTAGTCCGACGGTTTCTCCGCCTGCGCGCAGCCGGCGCCAGGCGGAGAGCACGCCGGTGACCAGCTACCGTAGAGGGCCGTGCCCCGCCACGTCCCCGCTTCGGTCACCGAGCTTTCGCGGATCGGCCTCCTGGCCTCGGTGCCCGGTGAGCGGCTCATGGCGCTGGCAGGCCGCATGCGCCGCGAGGAGGTCGCGCCGGGGTCGCACGTCGTCTCCGAGGGAGACCTCGGCAATCGCTTCTACGTCATCCTCTCGGGGATGTTCACCGTCACGCAGGAGGGCCGCGGCGAGCGCGGCGTGCTGCGGCCCGGCGACACGTTCGGCGAGGTCGCCCTCGCCCTGGGCGTCACGCGCACGGCGTCCGTGACGGCGATGACACCTGCCGTCGTCGCGAGCTGTGACCACGCGACGTTCGACGAGTTCCTGCGCCCGCTCTTCGCCGACGACTAGACCGACGTCTCGGCGAGCACGGCGTCGGAGACCCGCGGCCACGCCTCGAGCGCCCACGTGTCGAACTCCCGATCGGTGAGGCATCCGAGCGCAAGGCCCCTCTCCGGGTCGGCCCAGAGGAACGTGCCACTGCCGCCGAAGTGGCCGAACGTGCGCGGCGAGGTGAGCGTGCCGGTCCAGTGCCCGGGCTTGCCGTCCTTCAGCTCGAAGCCGAGTCCCCAGTCGTTCGGGCTGAAACGGCCGACGCCCGGGATGACGCCATCCAGGCCCGGGAACTGGACGGAGGCGGCCTCGGCGAGCATCTCCGGCGAGACGAGGGTCGGCGCGAGCCACTCGCGGCCGAGGGCGAGGAGATCGTCCAGCGAGCCGTGGAGGCCGGCGCCCGGATGCCCGTCGAAGCTGCAGCCCAGGCCGAGCGGCTCGAGCACGGTCGCCCGCAGGAGCGCCGCGAACGGCATCCCCGCTCGCGCGCCGGCGTGCTCGCCGAGCACGAGGAAGCCGTGGTTCGAGTAGATCCGCCGCGCGCCGGGCCGGCCGAGCGGCGGGCCCGGCTCGAACGGCAGACCGGAGGCGTGAGCGAGCAGGTGGCGCACGGTCGACCCGGGCGGGCCGGCAGGCTCGTCCAGCTCGAGCACTCCCGCCTCGGCGGCGACAAGCACGGCGAGCGCCGTCACCGGCTTCGTGATCGAGGCGAAGGAATACGGCTCGCCGGTCGCCCCGTGGGTGGCGACGACGCCTTCGGCGCGGACGACGCCAGCCGAGGTGCGCCCGGCTCCCCAGCTGTCCACCTGGCGCAGGGCATCCACGGGCGGCGATACTAGCCGTCGATGGAGCGCCGCCTCGTCTCCGGCCACTCGCCCTACGAGCCCGTCGTCGGCTACTCGCGCGCCGTCGTCGCCGGGCCGCACGTCTTCGTCGCCGGCACGGCGCCGATCCCACCGGAGGGCGACCCGCCCGAAGGGGCCTACGAACAGGCCCGCCTCTGCCTGGCAATCGTCGGAGAAGCGCTCGTGCGCGCCGGCGCGGCCTTCGAGCACGTCGTCCGCACCCGCGTCTATCTCGTCGATCCCGACGACTTCGGCGAGGTCGCGCGCGCCCACGGCGAGGTCTTCGGCGACATCCGGCCGGCGAACACGACTGTCGTCGCGCGCCTGCTCGACCCGCGCTGGAAGCTCGAGATCGAGGTCGACGCGGTCGTGACCCAGCCCGGGGCCTAGTGCCCGGACGTGGACGCGATCGCCAAGGCCGCGCGCGCCTCGTAGCGCTCGCCCTCGCGCTCTACCTCGGTGCCGGGGTCGTTGCCACGTGGCCCACCGTCACGCATCTCCGCTCCGACTTCGGCGCCGCCGGGCAGGAGGGGCGCGGCGGGCCTGCGCCGGGAGACCACCTCCAGGCGGTCTACAACCTCTGGCTGCTCGGCGACCAGCTCGAGCACGGGCGGGCGCCCTGGCGCGACCCCTACTCGTTTCAGCCCGAATCGGCGCAGCGCGTCAACTTCGCCGCCTGGCCGCTCGGCATCCCGTTCTGGCCGCTCGAGCGGCTGTTCGGCCCCGTGGCCGCCTGGAACCTGCTCGGGCTGCTCCTCTACGGCGCCGCGGGCGGCCTGACGGCCTGGTGGCTGCGAGCGCTCGGCCTGCCGGTCGGGGCGGCGCTCGCCGGCGGGCTGGCGTTCGCGCTCGCGCCGTATCGGGTCAGCCAGAGCGTCGAACACCTCCTGGGGCCGATCTCGGTGCTGCTGCCGGGCGCGCTGCTCGCCTTCGAGAAGCGGCGCTACGCGCTCGCGGGGGCGGCGCTCGTCTCGATCCCGCTCTCGGGACAGGTGCACCTCGCTCTGGGCGCGCTGCCCTTCTTCGCCGCGTACGCGCTCGTCCGCACGCGCACGCGGCGCCCGCGCCTCTGGGCCGGCGCGAGCGTCCTCGCAGCCACGGCCGCCGGGCTGCTCGTGCGCGAGTCCACGATCGAGGGCTCGATCGCCGAGCGCGGCCGCTCGCTCGCGGCCGTCCGCGGCTACTCGGCGGACTGGGTCGACCTGCTCGCACGCTGGACGCGGCACGGCAGCGAGCGCTTCGTCTATCTCGGCTGGGCGACCTCGCTCGGCGCGCTCGCAGGGCTGGTGGTGCTCTGGCGGTCGCGCCGGCGGGGGCTCGCGGCTCTGCTCGGGCTCGGCGTCGCCGTCCCGATCGTGCTCGCGCTGGGCACGAACACACCCCTTTACGAGCCCCTCTGGCACGTTCTGCCGCCGCTTCGCTACCCGCGGGTGCCGGGGCGGCTGCTGCCCGTCGCCTGCCTCGCTCTCGCGGCACTCGTCGCGTTCGCGCTCGCCCGGGTCCGGTGGCGCCTCGCGCCGGCAGTCGCCGCCGCCGTGCTCGTCCTCGATCTGGCGGTCTTTCCGTACGAGCCCTCCGCCGCGGATCCCGGCAACGCGGCGTACGCAGCGCTCCGCTCCCAGCCGCCGGGCCGCGTCGTGGAGCTGCCCGTCTTCAAGCCGGACATCCACTACGGGAGCGTCTACCAGTACTACACCCTGCAGGCTCGGCGAGAGCGGCCGGGCGGCTACTCGACCGTCGCCGACCGGAAGGCGGCCGAGGTCGAACAGGCCCTGCAGCGACTGAACTGCGGCGACTGGACCCACGGCGGGGCAGCGCTCCTCCGGCGGCTCGACGTCCGCGCCGTGCTGGTACACGCGGGCCTGTTCAGGGACAACCGCTTCGTCCCGGACACGCTCGCCTTCGCCCTGCGGGGGCTGGCGCGCAACGGCTTCCGCCCCGTCGCCTCTGACCCGCCCGCGACGCTCTGGGTGCGCGACGGCGGTCCCGCCGAGCGCCTCGACGTCGAGCCGGGCCCGCCCGTCTTCTGCTCCGGCTGGCGCTTCTTTCCGCTCTCGGGCTGGGCGGCGCGCGACCGCTACGCCGCCTTCTGGGTGTACGGGCGCGCGGTCGAGCTCGACGTCGCGGCCCGCGTCCCGATCTCCGGGCGGTTCTCCGTGGACGGCCGGCTCGAGCTGATCGACCGGATCGCGGAGCCGCGCACGCTGCGCTTCGCCCTCGGGCCCGCGGGGTGGCACCTCGTCGCCGTCGAGTCGAGCGCGCTGGTGGAGGAGTTCGGAAAGCCGGTCGGGATCGCGCTGCGGGCGGTTCGCGCCCGCCGGTAGCTACATCCCGATCGAGTGGTAGCCGGAGTCGACGTAGAGCGTCGTCCCGGTCACGTTCGCCGCGTCGGCGGAGAGCAGGTAGGCAGCGCCGGCCGCGACGTCCTCGGCCGAGATCGCGCGGTGCAGCGGTGCGCGCTCCTCGACGATCGCCTCCATCGTCGGGAAGCCGGCGATCGAGCGGGCGGCAAGCGTCCGCACGGGGCCGGCGGAGACGGCGTTGACCGTGATGTTCTTCTGGCCGAGGTCCCAGGCGAGGTAGCGCACGGAGGCATCGAGGGTCGCCTTGGCGACGCCCATCACGTTGTAGTGGGGCACGGCGCGCTCGCCGCCGAGGTACGTCATCGTCACGATCGAGCCTCCCCCGCGCGCCTCCAGCAGCGGCTCGGCCGCCCTCGCGCAGGCAACGAGTGAGTAGGCGCTGATGTCAACTGCCATCCAGAACCGGTCGCGCGGGGTGTCGATGAAACGGCCCTCGAGGTCCTCCGCGGCCGCATAGGCGACCGAGTGGACGAGCAGGTCGAGGCCGCCACCGAACACGTCCGCCGTCTCCGTGAAGACACGCGCGATGTCGGCGTCGGAGCGGACGTCGCACTCGGTCACGAGCGGGCTCCCGACGGTCGCGGCGAGCTGGTGGACGTTGTCGGCGATGCGCTCGCCCTGGTAGGTGAATGCGAGGCTTGCACCCTCGTCTGCGAGGCGCCTCGCGATCGCCCACGCGATCGAGCGCTTGTTGGCAACCCCGAGCACGAGCCCGGTCTTCCCCTCGAACCGTCCGGCCATGCGGGCGAGTGTAATCGCTACGCTGCCTCTCCCGTGCGTCGCGCCGCCCTCCTCGCTCCTGCCGCTGCGGCGCTGACGCTCGCAGCTCCGGCAGTCGCCGACTTCCAGCCGCTCTCGCGCCCGCAGGGCGAGCTCGCGACGCCGCTCGTCCGGGCTGGAACGATCGCGGTACCGGCTGCTCGGAGCACGGGGCGCGTGCGGGTGATCGTGACGCTGCCCGACCCACCGCTCGCCGCCTTCGGCCGGACGCTTGCAGGGCGCGGGGCGGTGAGGCGGCTGAACGCGTCGAGCCTCTCCTCGCGTGTCTACCTCGCGCGGCTCGAGGCGGCGCAGCGCGCGGCGGTCGCCATGCTCGTGCTTGCGATCCCGGAGGCGACCGTCTCGCGCCGCTACCGGATCGTGCTCGACGGGCTCGCCGTCGAACTGCCCGCGCACCGCCTTCCCGAGCTCGTCGCGCTGCCGTTCGCCACGCGCGTGTACCCGAGCCTTCGCTACTCGCTGGCCCTCGACCGCAGCCCCGCCCTGATCGGCGCCGATCTCCTCGGCGGCCCGGTGCGCGCGGGAGGCGCAGGCGTGAAGATCGCGATCGTCGACGACGGCCTCGACCAGGAGAGCCGGCTCCTCGACCCGGCGGGTCTGGCGTACCCGCCCGGCTTCCCGAAGGGCGGCACGAAATGGACGACGCCGAAGGTGATCGTGGCACGAGCCTTCCCGGGCCCAGGCAGCGGCCGCGCGGGCAGGCTGCCGATCGACCCGAAGGAGTCGTTCCACGGCACGCACGTCGCCGGGATCGCCGCCGGAGCCGCGGGCACCGACGCTCCCGTCGGCGCCGACCACCCCGCGACGGCCGGTCTCTCCGGCGTCGCGCCGAGGGCGTGGCTCGGCAACTACCGCGTCTTCAACGTGCCGACGCCCCTCGGCAACCAGGCGAACTCGCCCGAGATCGTCGCGGCGTTCGAGGCCGCGGTCGCCGACGGCATGGACGTGATCAACTTCTCGGGCGGCGGGCCCCAGTCCGAGCCGGTGAGCGACGTGCTGGTGGAGGCGATCCGGAACGTCGCTCTCGCCGGCGTGGTGCCCGTCGTCTCGGCGGGGAACGACCGCGACGACTACGGAGCAGGATCGGCCGGCTCGCCCGGGACGGCGCCGGATGCGATCTCGGTCGCCGCCGTCTCGAACGACCGGGTCTTCGCGCCCGCGCTCGACGTGACAGGCGCACCGGCAAGCCTCCAGGGGATCCCGTTCGTCGGTGCGGGCGGCGGCAAGGCTCCGGCCGAATGGGGCTCCGCCGACCACGCTCTCGTGGACGTGGGCTCGCTCGTGGGCGCGGACGGCAAGCCACTCGGCCGCCGGCTCTGCGGCCCTGCGGCGAACCCGAACGGCGGGCCGGGGCCGCTACGGCCCGGCGCGCTCACCGGAACGCTCGCGCTTGTCTGGCGAGGCGAGTGCACGTTTGCCTCGAAGGCGAGCCGCGCACAGGCGGCCGGCGCGGTTGGGATCGTCATCGTGGACAACCGCGGCGGCGAGGCAAACGGGATCCCGGCCAGCCTCCCGATTCCGGGGGGCATGATCGCCGACCTCGACGGCGAGCGCCTGAGCGCGTATCTGGCGGGTTCCGGCGGCCGCGCCCCGGTGCGGATCGGCCGCAGCCCCCGGGCGCTCGTGACGGGACGGAGCGGAATCGTGACGAGCTTCTCCGCGGAGGGGCCGACGGCGTTCGGGCACCTGCTCAAGCCGGACCTCGCCGCACCGGGCGGCCAGATCCTCTCGGCGACGTCCGCCGGATCCGGAGGGCCGTTCGCCGTCTTCGACGGGACGAGCATGGCTGCCCCGCACGTCTCGGGTGCCGCCGCCCTGCTCCTCGAGCGCCATCCGGGCTGGTCTCCGGCGCAGGTGCGCTCGGCGCTCGTCTCGACGGCCGGAGCCGCGTGGGCCGACACCGCACGCACGGCGGAGGCATCCGTCCTGCTGGCGGGCGGCGGGCTCGTGAACGTCGTGGCCGCCAACGACCCGCAGCTCTTCACGAGCCCGACGTCGCTCTCGTTCGGCGACCTGAACGTCAATCGCGGTCCGGCCAGACGGGCGCTCCTGCTCTCGGTCAGCGACGCCGGCGGCGGCGGGACCTGGACGGTCGAGCTGCGAGCGCAGGCCCAGCCGGCGGGCGCTGCGCTCGAGGTCGCAGCCCTCGTCACGCTCGCCCCGGGCGGGACCTCCGAGGTGCCGGTGGTGGTGCAGGCGGGCGCGGATGCGGCAGCGGGCGACGGCTACGGCTTCCTGCTCCTGCGCCGCGGGGGGACGGTCCGCAAGGTTCCGTACGCCTTCTTCGTCACGCGGCCCGGGCTCGAGTCGTCTCCCGTCGTTTCCCTGCGGGAGATCCAGCGCGGGGACACGCGCCGCGGCGTCTCGCGCGCCGAGACGTACCGGTACCCGGGAGCCGCGTTCGGGCAGCCGCCCGCGTATGGGGACGCGCCCGTTCGAGAGGACGGCGCGGAGACGCTCTACCGCTTCGACCTCGACCTGCCCGTCGCGAACGCGGGCGCCGCGATCGTCTCCGCGTCCAACGGCTCGCTCGTCCACCCCTGGCTGCTCGGCTCGAGGGACGAGAACGACGTCCAGGGCTACGCCGGCACTCCGGCGAACGTGAACCAGCTCACACCGGACTACCCGCTCGACATCGGCGCCGCCGCGACGGTCTTCCCGACACCGGGAACGTACTACGTCTCGGTGGACTCGGCCCGTGACCGCTTCACCGGCGCTCCGCGCGGGGGGTCATACCTGCTGCGCTCGTGGGTGAACGACGTCACGCCACCGCTCGCCCGCTTCCTCACCGTGCGCGTCTCGACCGGCCGCCCCACGCTCGCCGTGCTGGTGCTCGACGGCGGTGCGGGCGTCAACCCCTACTCGCTCGTGATCTCCTACTCGGGGGTGAGGATCGGGGCGAGCGCCTACGACCCCGTCTCGGGGATCGCGCTCTTCGGGCTGCCGGCGGAGGCGCCGCCGCTAAAGGCAGGGAAGCGGCAGCTCATCGTCTCCGCGTCCGACTTCCAGGAGGCGAAGAACGTCAACACCTCGGGCGACGTGCTGCTGCCGAACACCACGGTGGCCACCCGGCGGCTCGAGGTCGCCGCCGGCCCGGCCGTCACCTGGCTCGAGCCCTCCGCCGGCGGTCGCTGCCTCGAGGCGAGCGTGCCGCTCGACGTCCTCGCGTCGGCGCCGGGCCGGATCGTCTCGGTGCGCTTCTTCGACGGAGCCCGGCTGCTCGCGACCGTGCGCAAGGGCTCCGCCGGGCTGTACGGCGCGACGTGGCGGACGAAAGGCACCGCCGCCGGCAGGCACGAGCTGCGAGCCGTCGCCACCGCCGCCAACGGTCGCACCGCGGAGGCGCAACGGGTTGCGCGGGTCTGCGGCGACGCGGACGGCTAGGCTCCCGCCCGTGAGCGCACAACGAGTCGCGGTAATCACGGGCGCCTCGTCGGGGATCGGCGAGGCGACGGCACGCGAGCTCGCCTCGCGCGGCTGGCACTGTGTCCTGCTCGCGCGACGGGCCGAGCGGCTGGAGCCGCTCGCGCAGGCGATCGGCGGCGAGTACGAGCTCTGCGACATCTCGGTGCGCGCCGACGTGGAGCGGGTCGCCGCGACGGTGATCGAGCGCCACCCCCAGGTCGGATTGCTCGTCAACAACGCGGGCATCGCGGGCCGCGGCAGCTTCGTGGACGTCGAGCCGGAGCTGATCGAGCAGGTGATGGACACCAACTACCTGGGCGGAATCTGGTGCCTGCGCGCCTTCCTCCCCGCGCTCGAGGCGGCCGGCGCCGCGCACGTCGTCAACGTCGTCTCGGTCGCCGGAACCGTCGCGTTCGCACCCGCCGGCCCGTACACGGCCTCCAAGCACGCGCAGCTTGCATTCTCGCGCTCTGCGGCCGCGCTCCTCCGGGCCAGGGGCATCGCCGTCCACACCGTGCTCCCGGGCTTCGTCGAAACGGAGGGTTTTCCGCAGAAGACGACGCTCCGGAGCAGGTTGGCACGCCGCTTCGTGATCGAGGCGTCTCAGGTCGCGACGGCGATCGTGAACGCCGTCGAGCGCGACAAGCGCGAGGTCACGGTGCCCTGGTTCCCGTACCGGCTGCTCTCGATCGGGCAGGCGCTGCTGCCCGGGCTCTACGCGCGCGTGGTCGGCCGCCTCGGCTACCGGCTGCTCTGACCTGAACGAGCTCTCAGCCGCCGGGCTTCAGTGCGAGGTACCAGCCGACCTCGACCTGCCAGGACAGGCCCGGGGCGAGGGCGGCGGCGCGCTCGCGCTCGGGGCCGGAGAGCCCTGCGCGATCGAGGTATGACTCGAGCTCGCGCTCCTCGAGCCCGATCTCGTTCCGGACGACCCGGAGGTCGTTCATCTCGAGCAGGGCCCGGATGTCGGCGTCCGGCAGGCTGCGCTGGTGGGAAGGATCGCGCGTGCGGTCGAAGCGGTCGCGCTCGAGCTGGGCGAGCGGGTCGGTGGCGCCGAGCTGGTCGACGACGAGGATCTGACCCCCCGGCCGTGTCACACGCGCAAGCTCCGAGAGAACGAGCTCGGGCCTGGCGACGTGGTGGAGAACGCGCAGACAGCCGGCGAAATCGAACTCGCCGCGCCCGAAGGGCAGCTTCTCGACGTCGCCCGCGACGAAGATCGCGTTCGCGGGCGCTCGGTGACGCGCCTGCTCGAGCAGCTCGGGGACGAGGTCCACGCCGACGACCTCGCGGACGAGTGGCGCCAGTGCCAGGGCGAGCGCGCCCGCACCGCAGCCCGCGTCGAGCGCTCGCTCGTCGCCCGTCAGCGGCTCTGTGATCAGTCGCACGCGCTCGGCGAGCGCTGCCGCACCGGCATCCTGGTGCAGGCCGAGCCGCTCGGCCTCGCGCGCAAAGCGGTCCAGATTCATGGCTGTGCTTCCCGTCGGGCCAGGGCCAGCGCCTCCTCCCGCGTCGAGATCGTCCCGCATGCACGCTCCTCCTCGATCAGTCTGAGCATACGTCCGATCTCCGGGCCCGGCGCGAGGCCCAACTCGTCACCGCGCACGAGCGGCTCGGCGGGGTCGGCCAGCCGGGCCGCCTGAACCGCCGGCGCGAGCTTCTGCAGGCCGAGGAACGCCAGCGCGTCGAGCGCCCACGGCTCGGTCTCCCGCCGGAAGCGGTGGATCGCACGCGCGCCGGCGTCCGCGGGCGGCTCGGCGCGGAGCAGCGCGGTCGCGTAGCGGCCGAGGTCGTTCGAGATCGGCAGGCGGCGCAACGCCTCGCGGAAGACGGCAACGAGCCGGAAGCCAGGATCGTCGAGGGCATCGAGCGGCCCGGCGAGCGAGCCGCCTAGGGGCGAAAGCAGGCCAAGCTCGGCCAGCCGCCGGTACCCGGTGGGCGAGAGCCGGTGGAGCTCGGCGAGGATCCGCTCGCCGGCAGGCTCGCCGACGCGTTCCGCCTGCGCCCGCACCAGCTCCTCGGTGTGCCCGTCCAGCCGGAAGCCCAGCTCGTCCTCGAGACGCACCGCGCGCAGCAGCCGCAGCGGATCGTCTGCGAACACGGTGTCCGAGACCGCCCGGATCGTCCGTGTCTCGATGTCGGCCCGCCCCCCGTGGGGATCGAGCAGCGCGCCCCCGGCGACGGGGACGGCGATCGCGTTCAGAGCAAAGTCACGCGTCGCGAGATCGGCCTCGATCCCCTCCGGCAGCGGCGTGAAGTCAACCGTGCGCCCCGTTTCGAGCGCGACCCGCCAGGCGCCGTGGCGCTCGGAGAGCGGGAAGGAAGCCCCACCTGCGCGCTTCGCGTAGCGACGCGCCGCGCGCTCGGGCTCCCGGCAGACGACATCGAGATCGAGCACCGGCCGCCCGAGCAGCTCGTCGCGCAGCGCGCCCCCGACGATCCACGCCTCCTCGCCGTCGAGCAGCTCCCGGACGAGCTCATCCATCGACGACGATGCGGCGCGCCCGCGCCGGGTCTGTGTTGATGCCGCAGGCCAGCTCGTAGCCGATCGTGCCGGCCACGCGGGCATGCTCGTCGAGCCCGATTCCCGGCCCGACGATGGTCACCGGCGTCCCGAGCGGCAGCTCGCGGTCGAGCTCGACGGCGAAAGCGTCCATCGAGACGGCGCCGACCACGCGGCGCCGCTCGCCCGCAACCCGCACCTCCGTCCCCGTCAGGTCGCGCCGGAAGCCGTCCGCGTAGCCAACCGGGACGACCCCGATCCACGTCGGCCGCCCAGCGACATGGCGGCGGCCGTAGCCGGTGCTCGAGCCGGGCTGGAGGAGCTTCACCTGCGCCAGCTCGGAATCCCAGCGCAGCGCAGGCTCTAGCCCGTCCGCAGCGGGATCCTCACCGAACGGCGAGAGGCCGTAGAGGGCGATCCCGCAGCGGGCGGCGTCGAAGCCCGCTTCGGGGTAGCGGAGCGCACCCGCCGAGTTGGCGATGTGCCGGGTCAGGTGCGCGAAGGGGTCGGTCGCCGCGCGGAAGCGCTCGATCTGCCACGTGGTGAAGGCGGCGTCCGAGTCGGCGCTCGCGAAGTGGCTCATCAGGCCGATCACCTCGCGGCCCGGCGCGGGGAGCTCGGAGAGGCCCCAGCGGCCCATGCCGGTGTCGAGCTTGAGATGAACGCGAACGCCGTCGGGCACCTCACCGTCGGCGACAACGAGCTCGAGCCCGGCGTCGCGCGCCTGCGCGATCTCCCGATTCGCAGTGGGGCCCATGACGAGCAGGCGGACGCCGCCGAGCTCGCGGCGGAGCGCAAGCGCCTCCGGCACGGTCGCGACGCAAAGGACGGTCGCCCCGGCCCCGAGCGCAGCGCCGGCGACGTCCGCGGCGCCATGCCCGTAGCCGTCCGCCTTGACGACGGCCCACAGCTCCGCCCCGTCGAGCGCGCGCAGCAGCGTGCGTGCGTTGCGACGGACGGCGCCGAGGTCGATCGTGATCTCCGAGCGGGCCACGCCCCCCATGGTACGAGGCGCCGCGGCCCGGATGCCTACTGGATCTGAACCTCGCAGGAGACATGGAACGAGTCGTTGCCGGGGCCGCCGATGCAAACGTCGTTGCCCTGATCGCCCGAAAGCGAGTCGTCGCCGCCGCCGCCGAGAATGCAGTCGTCGCCCTTGCCGCCTCCCAGGGACTGGTTGGTCGAGTCGCCGAGCACCAGATCGTTGCTGTTCCCGCCGCTCGTGTTCAAGACGAGGTTGGTGACGGTGATGCCGTTGCACGCGGGCTTCGGCTTCTTGTCGTCGACGGCGAGGGCGCTGATCTGCCGCCCCGCGTGGGAGACCGGCACGACGTTGCCGTTCGCGAAGGCCGTGCCGATGACCACGGCGAGCACGACTCCCGCGAGCGCCGCGCCAAGCACGGCACGGGGTCTCATGCCTCCACCCTGCTTCGAATGAACCGCCGCACGCCGTAGCGCCTGCCTCCGCCACCCGGAATGAGCGCGCCCTCGACGGCCGGTGCCGGAGAGACGACGACAGCCCCGCCGGCCGTCGCGGCCTCGGTGTACGGAGCGAGCCGCAAGTCCTGCTCGGCCCCCTCCTCGCGCGCCTGGTAGCGGTAGACGACGCCGTCGTCCTCGACGACGTAGTAGTGCACGCCCTCGTGGCGCTGATGCAGGATCAGACGGTCGTAGCGCTGCGCGATCGCGACGAGGCTCTCCATGTCGCGGAGCTCCGCGAGCCGGCCGGTGTGCTGGCCGTGCGACCTGGCGACGGGCACGAGCAGATCGCCGAAGCGAGTCTCGATGCGCGCCGGCTCGTCGTCGCCACGGCGGCGGAGGGCGACGAGCCCGACCGCGAGGAGCGCTGCGAGGACGACCCCGCCACCGCCGAGCGCGAGCGTGCGCGCGAGCTCGACGCGGAGGCTGAAGCCGGCAAGCGAGAGGGATCCGGGCTCGACGCGTGCCCCGGTCCCCGGCCGGCTGCGCGTGAAGCTCGTGTCCTCCGCGCCTGCGGAGTCGAGCACGAGCCGGATGTCGTCCAGCCGGAAGCCGAGGGGCGTGGGGGCAAACGCCTGCTCTTCCACGGGCCGCCCGCCGATCGTCCCCTCGAGAGTCACGCGGGGCTCGACGGAGACCGTGAACGAGTCCATCGTCGCGCCGGTTGCCTGCTTGACGCGGGCCGCGATGGCTTGCAGGCTCTTCAGGTCGAGCGTGCCGCGCAGGGTCGTCTTCCCGTCCGAGAACCGCGCCGGCTCCTGAAGCGTGACCGTGCGCGTCCAGCCGAGGCCGTCGCCGAGCACGGCCTTCAGCGACCCGGTGCCGGAGACTGCGACCGGCTCGTCCGTCTCGATCCGGTACGCGAACGCGAACTCGACCCGGTCCGCGAGCTTGAGGAAGACGGGCTCGCCCGTCGTCGCGCGGCCGGAGGGATAGACGGCGCCCGGCGTCGCGGCGGCTGCGTACGAGAACGCACCTCGCTCCACCCAGGCTCCGTCGACCTTGACGTTCTGTGTCGTCGGCCGCCCGAAGGCGAGCAGTCCGAGCGCGGTGAACACGGCGAGGGCAACTGCGAGACCGAGCGCGACGGGCTCGAGGGCGAGCGGGCGGCGCGTCGCTCCGGCGCGCACGCGACGTGCGGACGGCGCGGGCGCCTCTGCCCGCCGTCTCCGGCTGCGCCGCGTCGTCGCGGTGGCGCTGCCGCCGAGCGCGAGCAGCACGGCCGCGCCGACGAGGATCGCAGCGTTCAGGGGCGTCCGCGTCCACTCGAAGGCCGTGCCTGCGAATGGGACGTCCGCCCACAGCTTGCCGCGGATGCGGTCGGCAGTCGGCTCGTCGCCGTCCATGAAGTTGTTGTTGTCGCCCTTGAGGACGAACCGGTCGCCCTTGACCGCGACGATGCGGTGGAGCACGTCTGCGCCGAGCCGGGTGTTGTCGTAGAGCACGACGTCACCGACGTCGTAGCTGCCGGCGGCGCGCACGAGGGCGAGATCGCCGCGCTCGAGCTGCGGCTCCATGCTCTGCCCGACGATGACCGCGTAGCTGGTCGAGCCGCCGAGCGGGAGCGGCGCGAGGAAGAGCCAGAGCGCGAAGCCGAGACCGGCGCTGAGCAGCGCTGCCACAACTCCAACGACTCTCTGTGCCTTCATTGCCCCTCCAGAAACGGTGCCGGGGCGAGGCAGCAGCCCCGCCCCGGCGTTGGATCGATGTCTTCGCTGACTAGTCGACCGCGACCACGGTGAGCAGGGTCGCCGCCGCGACAGTCGCCTGAGGCGATGTCGTTGCGCAGGTGACACTGCCCGCGGTGTTCGTGCAGGCGTACCAGGTGCCTCCCGAGGCGAGCTGCGTCTTCACCGTCGTTGCAGACGTCGGGTTGAGCGTGTACGCGACCTGGTCGATGTTCTGCGGGTTCGTTCCGTTCACCGTGAAGACGACCGACGTCGCCGTGAACCCGCTGATCGCGGCGTTGCCGTCGCCGGCGCGCGTGGCCGGCACGGTGTTGGTCTGCGTGAACGCGTATGCGCTCGAGGCCACAACTCCGGCGACGATCAGAGCGCCGAGGCTGCGAGCCCTTCTGTTACGTCGTCTATGCATTCCGAATGTCTCCTGTTCGCTTCTGTCGCGCCACTCCGGGGCTACCTCAGACCGGGACGCGCCCTGACCTTCTCCGACAGATCTCGGACAATTCGGAGTAGGCCCCCTCCCCCAAAAGGGGGCTTCCATCCCTCAATCGAGGGCGCGGGGCAGCGCGGCGACGACGTCCGAGGCGATGAGTCCGGCCTGGTGGGAGACGAGCGTGGCGGCCACTCCGTGCGCCGCGGCGGCGGCGGCGGCGGCCAGCCGGGGCTCGAGCCCCTTGGCGAGAAAAGCCGCGAGAATGCCGCTCAGGACGTCGCCCGAGCCCGCCGTCGCGAGCGAGGGCGGGCCGAGGTCACAGACGAGGGCGCCCGCCCCTGGCGCGGCGACGATCGTGTCGGCGCCCTTCAGCAGGCAGACGCAGCCGAAGCGCTCGGCCGCGGCGAAGGCCGCCTCGAGCCGGTGCGCATCCACCCAGCCGGGCTCGCGATCGAGCAGGCGCGCCAGCTCCCCGGCGTGCGGCGTGAGGACGGCGCGGGCCCTCCAAGACCCCGGAATGAGCCCGAAGAGCGCGTCGGCGTCCACGACGACCGGCAGTTCGAGCCGCTCGAGCAGGGCGCGCACGAAACCGTGCGCCTCCTCGCCGCGGCCGAGTCCCGGGCCGAGCGCGACGGCGCCCGCCCTGCCGGCGGCGGCGAGCACGGTCTCGAGCGCGCCGCCCTCGGGCCAGCCGACCTTGACCGGCTCGAGTAGGAGCGCTTCGACGGCGGGCAGCGACGCTGCGGGAACGGCGACGGTGACGTAGCCCGCGTCCGCGCGCAGCGCGGCCTCGGCGGCGAGGGCGGCGAGGGCCGCCGCCCCGGTCATCCCGGGCGAGCCGCCGACGACGAGCACCGAGCCGGCGGTGTACTTGGTGTCCCGCGCCCCCCGCCGCGGCACGAGGCGGAGGATCTCCGCGGTGACGCGCTGCGCCGCCGTCTCGGCCGGCGCGAGGCCGATATCGGAGACGACGACTTTGCCGGCGAGGAAGCGTCCCGGTGCGACCGCGAGCCCGACCTTCGAGCCGTGAAACGTGACGGTGAGAACGGCGCGCACGGCGGCCCCGGGCGTCTCGCCCGTCGAGGCGTCCACCCCCGAGGGGACGTCCACCGCCACGACCGGCACGCCGCAGGCGTTGATCCGCTCGATCAGCGCGGCGGCCTCGTCGCGCGGCGCGCCGCGGAAGCCGGTGCCGAAGAGCCCGTCGATCACGACGTCGGTGCCGTCGAGAACGTCGGTTTCATCCGCGCCGAGCCCGGCCTCGCGCAGGACACGCACCGCGACGCGGGCGTCGCCGCCGTTCGAGCCGCCGCCGCAGACGGCGGCGACGCGGCGCGCTTCCGGGTACGCCCGTCGCAGCTCGGCGGCGACCGCCGCCCCGGCCCGCTCCATCAGCTCCGGCACCGTCTCCGGGTAGCCGGGGTAGGCCTCCTCGGCCACACGCATCTCCGCCGCCGTATAGAGCGGCTCGAACACTACGCCTCGGCGTCGAGAACGACGCAGATCGCCGCGGCGAGCTCCCGCGAGTGCGTCATCGAGAGGTCGATCGCCCCCGCTTTCACCTTCTCGGCCCATGCGGCCGTCTTGCCCGAGAGGCGGACGCCCGGCTTCGGCCGGCCCGCGATCTCGATCTCCTTCCACGTGAAGCGGACACCGCAGCCGAGTGCCTTGCCGACCGCCTCCTTGCCTGCGAACCGCCCCGCGTAGCTCTGCGCGGGGTTCTTGCGCGAGTCACAGTAGTTCCGCTCGGTCGCCGTGAAGCAGCGCTCGCGGAACCCCGGCCGGTCGAGCGCGCGCCGGATGCGCTCGATCTCGATCAGATCGACGCCGATTCTCACTGTTTACAGCTCTTTCTCGAGCCAGTCCGGGAACTGCGCGATCGAGCTCATCACCATGTCCGGCACGATCTCCGAGTGCTCGAGATGCTCCGGCCTGAACTTCCCCGTGCGCACGAGCACCGTCCGCATTCCGAAGACCTTCGCCCCGCCGACATCCTGATCGAGGTCGTCGCCCACCATCCAGGTCAGCTCCGGCTCGGCATCGAGTGCCTCCAGCGCGGCGCCGAAGTACGCAGGGCTCGGCTTGCCGAGCACCGTGGCATCCAAGCCTGTTGCATACTCGAGCGCCGCGACGAACGCGCCGCTGTCGAGCATCGGCCCGCGCGCGGTCTGCCACCAGCGGTTCTTGTGCAGGCAGTAGAACTCGGCGCCCGCCTGGATCTCGGCGAACGCTCGGGCGAGATTCATGTAGGTGAAGACCTGATTCGACTCGAGCGTCTCGTCGCAACCGCCCAGCAGCACGGCGTCCGCGTTCATGCCGACGAGGTCGATCCCTTCGAGGTCGGCAACGATGCCGGACATCACGAGCGCGAACACGCGCTTGCCGCGAAGCTCGCGTGCCGCCGCGCGCGGGGTTGTCTGCAGTTGTTCGTCCTCGAGCGCGAAGCCCATCGCCCGCAGCTCGTCGGCGAGATTCGCGCGCGAGCGGGTGGTGCCGTTGGTGACGAAACGAAGCGAGTGGCCGCGCCGCTGCAGAGCTGCCACGGCCTCGGGCGCGCCCGGAATCGCCTCGCCGGAGACGTGGAGCACACCGTCGATGTCAAGCAGAATGCACGCCATGGAGCGCCATTCTATTCGTGTGACGCGCTCGGTCGAGCTGCCGCTCGCCGAGATCGTGCTGCGCGTGTCGCGCTCCAGCGGGCCCGGCGGCCAGCACGCGCAGACATCGTCGACCCGCGTGGAAGCCGTGTTCGACGTCGACGCATCAGCCGCGCTCTCGCCCGCCCAAAAGCGCCGGGTCACAGCGAAGGCCGGGCCTGTGCTCCACGCGGTCGCCCAGGACGAGCGTAGCCAGCTGCGCAACCGCGAACTCGCGGTGGAGCGGCTCGTCGCGAAGTTGCGCGAGGCGCTCTACGTCCAGCGGCGCCGCGTCGCGACGCGCCCGTCCAAGGCCGCCGTCGAGCGGCGGCTGGAGGGCAAGCGCCACCGCGGGCGGACCAAGAAGCTGAGGCGGCCTCCGGGCTAGCGACACCGACGCGGGGCCCTTTCGCCCGCCGTCGCAGGGCATAGACTCGCGCGGAGTGGACGCCCTGGCCCTCGGCTCCATGCTGGCGCGGCTCCCGCGGGAGCGGACGCGGCTGCTCGACAACCTCGGCCAGGTGCGCCGCGCCGCCGGGCCGGTCACGCCGGAGATCGCGGACGCGCTCGCCGACCACATGAACATCAGGCGGGGCGAGGTGCACGAGGTGGTGTCCTTCTACTCGTTCCTGCAACTGCCTGTGGACACGATCCGCGTCTGCACGGGCCCGGTCTGCGACTGTCAAGGCGCGCGCGAGCTGCTCGCCGCGAACCCGGGCGCGGTCGAGGTGCCCTGCCTCGGGCACTGCGATCTCGCCCCGGTGCTGACGCACGGCGACGAGATCGTCCCGCCTGTCACGCACCGGACGAACGAGGGCGTCTCGCTCGGCCTGCACGAGCGCGACGAGACGCTGGCCGACTACGAGCGCCGCGGCGGGCTCGAGGTGCTCCGGAATCCGCCTGCGAACGGGCGCGTCGTCGCGGAGCTGAAGGCCTCGGGCCTCACCGGCCTCGGCGGCGCGGGCTTCCCGACCGGGCTCAAATGGGAGGCGGTCGCGCGCGAGCCGGCGCCGCGCTACGTCGTCGTCAACGCCGACGAGGGCGAGCCGGGGACGATCAAGGACCGCTACGTGATGGAGCTGCGACCGCATCTGCTCGTCGAGGCGACCCTGCTCGCGATGCAGTTCGCCGGGACGACGGAGGGCTTCGTCTACATCCGCGAGGAGTATGCGACCGCCCGCGAGCGGCTGCGGAGCGCGATCGCCGAGTTTCGGGATTCCGGGCTGATGACCGGGAGCTCGATCGAGCTTGTCGTCGGCGCCGGCGCCTACATCGCCGGCGAGGAGACGGCGATGCTCGAATCGATGGAGGGCCGCCGCGCGATGCCGCGCCTCAAGCCCCCCTTCCCGAGCGAGGCCGGTTACCTCGGCCGCCCGACGCTGATCAACAACGTCGAGACCCTCGCGCACATCCCCGCGATCCTCGCGAACGGCGGCGCCTGGTGGGCCGGCCTCGGCTCCAACGGCGAGCCGGGCACGCGGCTCTGGTCCGTCTCGGGCGCAGTGGCACGGCCGGGCTGCTACGAGGCCCCGAACGGGATCGTCCTCCAGGAACTGCTCGACACGTACGCGGGCGGGCTCACCGAGCCGGCGGGTGCGATCGTCCCCGGCGGCGCCGCCTCCGGGATCCTGCCGCCGTCGGCGCTCGCGACCGCGCTCACGCAGAAGGCGCTGAGCGAGCTCGGCGCGGGCCTCGGCTCGGCCGCCGTCCAGGTCTTCCCGCAGTCCTACTCCCCGCTGCGACTGCTCGCCGAGACGCTGCGCTTCTTCGCCGAGGAGTCGTGCCAGAAATGCACACCGTGCCGGATCGGCAGCCGCGCCCTCCACCACATGTGCGAGGAGCTGCGCGGGGGCGAGGCCGTGATGCCGCGGTGGCAGGTCGAGGAGTGGCTCGACGCGATGGAGAAGACCTCCATCTGCGGGCTCGGCCAGGCCGCACCCCTGCCGGTGCGGAACGCGTTCCGGCACTGGCCCGAGCTCTTCGCGCCCCTCGGAGAGGCGGCGGTACGATGAGCCGCGTGGAGCGTCACGTCGAGCTCGTACTCGACGGCCAAGCGGTCAGCGCGCCGGAGGGAGAGTTGCTCGTCCACGCCGCCGCCCGCCACGGCGTCTTCATTCCGACCCTCTGCCACGACGACAAGCTCGAGCCCTACGGCGGCTGCCGTCTGTGCGTCGTCTCCGTCGAAGGCGTCCCGCGCCCCGTCGCGGCTTGCGCGACGCGCGTGCGCGCCGGAATGGTCGTCTCCACGAACGGGCCGGCCGAGGGCTTCCGCAAGACGCTGACCGAGATGCTCCTGACCGAGCACCTGAACCCGTCGCCCGGTGGCCGCCCGAACGAGCTCGCCGACATGGCTGCGGAGTACGGGGCGACCGCGCCCTTCATCCTCCCCGACGCGAAGCGCGAGCCCTACGAGGACAGGAACCAGCTGATGGGCTACGACCCCGATGCCTGCATCCTCTGCAACCGCTGCGTGCGGTACACGCAGGAGGTGATGCAGTGCTCGGCCCTCTCGCTCGAGGGTCGCGGCGGGCACGCGCGGATCGTCCCGACCTGGGGCCGCTCGTGGCTCGACACCGAGTGCGAGCTGTGCGGCGGCTGTCTCTCCGTCTGCCCGACCGGCGCGCTGTACGAGAAGTTCCTCGAGGGCACGGAGGTCGAGGAGCGGAAGCTCGAGCAGGTGCGCTCGACCTGCACGTTCTGCGGCGTCGGCTGCCAGGTCGACCTCAACGTCGATCCCACCACGCGGCGGATCGTCAAGGTCACCTCGAGGGACGAGTACCTGCCGAACGAGGGCAACCTCTGCGTCAAGGGCCGCTTCGCCTTCAACTTCGTCCATCACCCCGACCGCCTCACCGAGCCGCTCGTGCGCGGCGAGGACGGGAAGCTGCACCCCACCACGTGGGAGCACGCGCTCCAGGTCGCGGCCGACGGCCTGAGAGGGGTGATGACCCGCCACGGCCCGCAGGCAGTGGGCGTACTCGCGAGCGCGCGGCTGACGAACGAGGAGAACTACCTGATCCAGAAGCTCTCCCGCGCCGTCATCGGCACGAACTCAGTCCACTCCTGCGAAGCGACCTGACACGCTCCCACTCTTTACGGCCTGGTCAGGTCGTTGGGCAGAGGGGCCAGTACCAACTCGATCCCCGAGATCGAGAACGCGCGCTTCCTCTTCGTGATCGGCTCGAATACGACCGAGGCGCACCCGGTGCTCGCGCTGCGGATGAAGAAGGCCGTACGCAACGGCGCCACGCTCGTCGTCGCCGACCCGCGCAAGATCTGGCTGACGAAGCTGGCGAAGCGCCACCTCCAACTCCGCCCCGGGTCGGACGTGTGGCTGCTGAACGCGATGATGCACACGATCCTCGCCGAGGGGCTGCAGGACGAGGTCTACATCCGCAAATACACGGACGACTTCGAGGCGGTGCGCGAGGTCGTGATGCGCTACACCCCCGAGGAGGCGGAGCAGGTCACGGGCGTCCCCGCCGAGGCGATCCGCGCGACTGCCCGCGAGTACGCGAGCGAACGCCACGCCGCGATCTTCTACACGCTCGGCATCACCGAGCACGCCTGCGGCGTGGACAACATCTGGTCGCTCTCGAACCTCGTGCTGCTGACCGGGCACCTCGGTTACGAGTCGACGGGCCTGAACGCCCTGCGCGGCCAGAACAACGTCCAGGGCCTGAACGACTCCGGCGCGAACCCGTCGTACCTGCCCGGCTACCAGGCGGTGGACGACCCCGAGATCCGGAGGAAGTTCTCCGAGGCCTGGGGCGCGGAGGTGCCGGAGACCCCCGGCTACCGGCTCGACCAGATGATGTCGGGCCTGCACGACGGGCGGATCAGGGCGCTGTACCTGATCGGCGAGAACCCGGCGCAGACCGAGCCGAACGCCCACCACGTCATGCAGGGGCTCGAGCAGGTCGAGTTCATCGTCTCGCAGGACATCTTCCTGAACGAGATGACGGCGGGGCTCGCGCACGTCGTCCTGCCTGCGTCGAGCTTCGCGGAGAAGGACGGCACCTTCACTAACACGGAGCGGCGGATCTCGCTCGTCCGGCCAGCGGTGCCGTGCCCCGGCAACGCACGCATCGACCGCGACATCGTGATCGCATTGGCGAACGCCCTCGGCGCCGCCTGGGAGTACCCCGACGCAGAGGCCGTGTGGAACGAGCTCGCCGACCTCGCGCCCGCGTGGTACGGCGTCCGCTACGACCGTCTCGAGGAGAACGGCATCCAGTGGCCTGCTCCCGAACTCGGACACCCCGGCACGCCGTTCCTCCACGCCCCGGCGCCGGCCCGCGCGGGCGGGCGCGGCAAGTTCTTTCCCGTCGAGTGGCAGCCGCCGATCGAGCAGCCCGACTCGGAGTACCCGCTCGTCCTCTCCACCGGGCGAACGCTCTACCACTACAACTCGGCGACCATGACGATGCGCGAGGACGGGATCACCGACAAGCAGGAGGACGCCTTCTTCGAGATCTCCGCCGAGGACGCCTCGAATCTGGGCCTGAAGGAGGGTGACCTGGCGCGGCTCGTCTCGCGGCGCGGCGACCTGGAGGCCCGCGCGCACATCACGGACCGCGTCTACCCCGGGCTCGTGTGGATGGCGCTCCACTTCGCCGAGGCAAAGGTCAACTGGCTGACGCACGACGTCGGTGACCCGTTGATCGGAACGCCGGAATACAAGGTGAGCGCCGTCCGCGTCGAGGCGAGCGCATGACCGACTCGCTCGACGCGGAGGCGGCCGAACGTCACCTCGAGGGCCGCTTCGGCAGGCCGTACCTCTACGGGCCGGAGTGCGAGTCCACGCAGGCAGCCCTGCTCGACGGCGACTACCCGGAGGGCGCCGTCTGCGTGACCGACCACCAGACGGCGGGCCGCGGCCGGCTGGGACGCCGGTGGGTCGAGCCGGCGGGGACCTCCGTGCTCGTCTCGGTCCTGCTCAGCCCTCCGGCCGGCCGGAGGGCGCAGGAGCTCTCGCTCGTCGCGGGGCTCGCAACGGCGGAAGCGGTCGAGCGCGCGACCGGGCTCTCCGTCCAGGTGAAATGGCCGAACGACGTGATGCTCAACCGCCGCAAGGTCGCCGGCGTGCTCGCGGAGATGCGCGGCCGCGCCGTCGTCGTCGGGATCGGGATCAACGTCAACCAGACGCGCGACGAGCTCCCGACCGACGCGAGGACGCCTGCCGGCTCGTTGCGCACGCTCACGGGGGCGACCTACGACCGCGCCGCCCTGCTCGGCTCGCTCCTCTACCGGCTCGAGCGGCTCTACGACGGCTGGCGGCAGGGCGGCCTCCCCCACATCTACGCCGAGCTCGGCGCCCGCGACTTCCTGCGCGGGCGGCAGGTGACCGTGGACGGCGTCAGCGGCACAGCCATGATGATCGACCGCGAGGGGCGCCTGCTCGTGAATGTCGGCCACGGCGACGTCACGGCGGTCGAGTCGGGCAACGTCGAGTACGTTCGCTAGCCGAGGGCGGCGAGCTCGTCGACGGTGTCCACATCGGCGAGCAGCCTCTCGTCGAGCTCGAGCACGCGGTCGTTCACGCCCCAGAGCGAGAGCCGCCCGGCGGCGACGCGCGCCTCGATCGCCGGCAGCATGTTCTTCGCGTAGGCGCCGGGCAGCGGGCCCGTCTGCGGCACCGCGACCGCCGCGCCGAGCGCGCGCAGCGCCTCGACGGTCAGGAGCGGGCAGTCCACCGGCAGGAAGACGGCAACCTCGTGGGCGGCGGCCCGCAGCCCGGCCATGACGCCGAAGACCGGCGCCCGCTCAGGGCTCCCGTCGTCGAGCACGGGGAAGGGCAGCGGCAGCGCGTCGGCCGTCTTCCCGACGGCGAGCACCTCGTCGCAGGCCTCGTGGAGCACGCGCCACGCCCGCTCGGCGAGCGTCTCGCCGCGAAACCGCGCGAGCGCCTTCGGCGAGCCGAACCGCTCGCTCGCCCCACCGACGAGCAGGACGCCCGTCAGCCGGTGATCCGCCACGGCTCCGTGTAGACGGTCATGCGCCCCTCACGGACGAAGCCGCAGAGCGTGATCCCCCGGTCGGCCGCCAGCTCGACGGCGAGGCTCGTCGGCGCCCCGACGGCGACGAGCACGGGGCAGCCGGCGACGGCCGCCTTCTGCACGAGCTCGAAGGCGATCCGGCCGCTGACGCAGAGCACCGACCCCGCCAGCGGCAGGAGGCCCTCGCGGAAGGCCCAGCCGAGCACCTTGTCCAGCGCGTTGTGCCGTCCGACGTCCTCGCGGACGCACAGCGGCTCGGCCGAGGCCGTGAAGAGCCCCGCCGCGTGCAGCCCGCCCGTGGCCGCGAACGCCGCCTGCGCCCCGCGCAGCCGCTCCGGCAGCTCGACGACGACAGCTGCGGGCAGCGTCAGACCACTCTCGACGCGGGCCGTCTCCACCGCGACCGACTCGAGGGCGCCCTTGCCGCACACGCCGCACGAGGACGAGGTGAGAAAGTTCCGTTTCAGCCGAGCCGGGTCGAAGCCAGGCGCGTCCACCTCGACGACGTTCGCCGCAAGGTCGTCCGCCGGTCGCGCACCGGCAGGCCGCAGGCCTTCCGAGAGACAGAACCCGAGCGCGAGCTCCTCGTCGTGCCCGGGAGTGCGCATGGTCACGGACACCGGCCCGCCGTTGATCCTGATCTCGAGCGGCTCCTCGACGGCGATCCGGTCGCGCTGCTCTCCGCCCGGCCTGCGGACGACGGCAACCTCGGCGGTGCTGTAGGGCGGTGCGTCGTTGGGTCGGGACGTCACGGGACTGCAACGGTAGCGGCCCGTGCGCCGGATGTCGCGCTCCTCGCGGCCGGCGCCGCTACGCCAGCGCAAGAACCGTCAGGAGGGCACGCTCGACCTCGTCCAGCTCAGTTCGCATGAGCACTCCAGCCGATGCGCCAAGCCGCGAGCGATCGACGGCTCCGAGCTGCTCGACGAGCACGCGCGTGCGCCGGCCGGCGATCGTCACCTCGGGCCGGAACGATGCCGGCCGCGCCGCGGTCGAGGTCGGCGCGACGATCACGGTCGAGAGTGACAGCAGCTCGTCCGCCTGGACGACGACGCCGTAGCGCGCGCCCCGCTGCTCGTGCCCGCGCGCCCCGCGCGGCGCCGGCAACCGGAACACCTCACCGCGCTGCACGTAGGGACTCCATCAGGCCCGCGACGGCCTGCGCTTCAGCGCGGTCGCACCGGTCGGCGGCGAGCCGCTCGGCCTCCTCGCGAAGCGACGGCCCTCGGCTGCGCTCGGCGGCCGCGACGAGCGCCTCGCGGATCGCCTCCGACCGCGTCCGCCCCTGCCGCATCAGAGCCGCGAGCGCCTGCTCGGCCTCATCGTCGAGCCGGACGGAGATCGCGCGTTCGCTCACAGCTCCATTGTATCACGCAATGTGATACAGAACGGTGCCCCGTTCGCTCCGAAAGTGCGTTATTCGACCGTGACGGTCTTGGCGAGATTCCGCGGCTGGTCCACGTTCAAGTCGCGCAGGCGCGCAATCCGGTAGGCCAGAAGCTGCAAGGGCACGACGGCGAGCACTGCCTGGAGGAACGGGTGCGTGCGCGGGATGTAGATCACGTCGTCGGCGTGGTGCTGGATGTCCTCGTTGCCGTCGGTCGCGATCGCGATCACCTCCGCCCCGCGGGCCCGCGTCTCCTGGATGTTGGAGACGACCTTCTCGTAGACGTGCGAGTCGATCGCGATGCAGACCACCGGCACCTGGTCGTCGAGCAGGGCGATCGGGCCATGCTTCATCTCGCCGGCCGAGTACGCCTCGGTGGGGATGTACGCGATCTCCTTGAGCTTGAGCGCGCCCTCGAGACAGACCGGCAGCCCGATGTGGCGGCCGAGATAGAGGAAGAACGGCTTGTCGTAGTGCCGCTGCGCGATCTCCTCGATCGGGTGGTTGGCCTCGAGGAACTCGGCGATCTTGTCGGGCAGCGCATCCACCTCCGCGATCAGCTCCGCGATCTCGTCCGGAGGCAGCGTTCCGCGCACCTGCGCGAGCTTCAGCGCCACGAGGTAGAGGAGTGCGAGCTGGGACGTGAACGTCTTCGACGCGGCGACGCCCATCTCGAGCCCGGCGCGGGTGTAGATGACCGAATCCACCTCGCGCGTGATCTGCGAGCCCATCATGTTCGTGATCGCGAGCGTGTAAGCGCCCTTCTCGCGGGCGACGGCCATCGCCGCGAGCGTGTCCCGCGTCTCTCCCGACTGCGAGATGCCGATGCAGAGTGTGCGCGGGCCGACGACCGGGTTGCGGTAGCGCCACTCGCTCGCGGTCTCGTGCTCGACCGGGATGCGCGCCCACTCCTCGATCACGTAACGCGCGACGACGCCCGCGTGGTAGGCGCTGCCGCAGGCGAGAATGACGATGCGGTCGAACTCGCGCAGCCGCTCGTCACTCATGCCGAGGCCGTCGAGCACGAGGCGCCCCTTGCGAACCCGGTCGCCGATCGTCTCCGCGACGGCCTCGGGCTGCTCGTAGATCTCCTTGAGCATGAACGTCTCGAAGCCGCCCTTCTGCGCGCCCTCGTCGTCCCAGTCGAGGACGAGCGGCTCGTGCGCCACCGGTGTCCCGTCGAGCTGCGTGAAGGTCGCACCCTCCGGGGTGATGGCGACGATCTCGCCGTTCTCGGGGAAGTAGACGGTTCGCGTTTCGCGCAGGAACGCTGCCGCGTTCGAGGCGAGGAACATCTCGCCCTCGCCGCAGCCGACGACAAGCGGCGTGTGCAGGCGCACGCCGACGAGTAGGTCGGGGTGGTCGCGGTGGATCACAACGAAGGTGAAATGGCCTTCCATCTCGGCGAACGCCCGGCGCACGGCCTCGACGAGGTCGCCCTCGTAGTGGCGCTCGAGCAAGTGCGCGACGGTCTCGGCGTCCGTCTCGGAGCTGAACGTGTGCCCGTCGGCGGCCAGGCTCTCCTTCAGCTCGCGGTAGTTCTCGACGATCCCGTTGAGGACGATCGCGAGGCCGCCGTCGTCGCAGCCCGTGAGCGGGTGGGCGTTGGCCTCGGTGACACCGCCGTGGGTCGCCCAGCGTGTATGGCCGACGCCGGTGCGCGACGTCGAGGGATGCGACAGCGCGGCGTCCTTCAGGAACTGGAGGTTGCCGACGGCACGAACGTACTCGACACCGCCGTCCTCGAGCAGCGCGAGGCCCGCCGAGTCGTAGCCGCGGTACTCGAGGCGCCCGAGGCCGTGCAGCAGCAACGGTTTGCACTCGCGCGGCCCGACGTATCCGATGATTCCACACATTCCCGTGACGCTCCTTCGCTCCCTGGCCTCTCGCAGTACGCGGCGGGGTCGTGGTTTCCTCGCGAAAGCCTCCCGTAAGGCACGAAAGGCCCGGCTATTGGTGTCCCGCAGCGGCGCGGAAGCTAGCCGAGCACTTGACGCACGAGCGCGGCGATCGTACCACAGAGAGCCTCCGCCTCGGCCTGCGTCTCGGCCTCGGCGAGCACCCGGACCACGGGCTCGGTGCCCGACGGCCGCACGAGCACGCGCCCGCGCCCGTCGAGCTCGACGTTCAATCGCGCAGCCTCGTCGAGCACGCTGCGGGGCAGCTCGCGGCGGGTCACGCGGACGTCGAGCCTCGCCTGCGGATATCGGGGCATCACGGCAGCCGCCTCGGCGAGTGTGCGCCCCCGCACTGCGGCACAGAGCAGCAGCGCCGAGGCAAGACCGTCGCCGGTGACGTGATCCCGGAGGTAGATGACGTGACCGGACTGCTCACCGCCGAGCAGGCCGCCCTCACGCCGGAGCGCCTCCAGCACGTAGCGGTCGCCAACGTCTGTGACCACGACCCTGATCCCGCGTTCTTCCATCAACCGGTGGAAGCCGAGGTTCGTCATCACCGTCACGGCGACGAGGTCGACGCCGAGGTGGAGGGCGAGCACGGCGAGAATCTGATCGCCGTCCACGATCGCCCCGCTCCCGTCCACTGCGAGCATGCGGTCGCCGTCGCCGTCGAAGGCGAGGCCGAGATCGTGCCCGCCCGCGCACACCGTCTTCTGCAGCAGCGCAAGGTTGGTCGCCCCGCAGCCGAGGTTGATGTTCGTCCCGTCCGGAGCGGCTCCGATCGCAGTGACCTCCGCGCCGAGTTGCCGGAACGCATCAGGGCCGATCATCGAATAGGCGCCGTGGGCGCAGTCGACGGCGATTCGCAGGCCGGTGAGATCGGAGCCGAAGCGCTCGACGACGTGCTCGACGTAGCTGTCGGCCGCGACATCGACCCGGTCGATCGCACCGCCGCCGACGGCCGGAGCATCAAGGAGAGCCTCGATTTCCTCCTCGTCGGCATCGGTCAGCTTCCTGCCCTTGGCGTCGAAGAGCTTGATGCCGTTGTACTCGGGCGGGTTGTGCGAGGCGGAGACGACGGCGCCCAGATCGAGCGCGAGCAGGGCGACGGCAGGCGTCGGCAGCACGCCGGCGAGCACGGCATTGCCGCCTGCGGCCACGACGCCACGAGCGAACGCCTCCTCGAGCTCGGGCCCCGAGGCTCGCGTGTCGCGACCCACGAAGACGCGACCTCGCCCCGACCAGAGCGTCGCGGCCTTGCCGAGCTTCTCGACGAACTCGACGGTCAGGTCCTGGCCGACGATGCCGCGGACACCGTCCGTGCCGAAGTACCGGCGGGCCATGGGCGTCCTTAGCGTTTCGAGAACTGCGGAGCCTTGCGGGCCTTGTGCAGCCCGGCCTTCTTGCGCTCGACGATGCGGGCGTCGCGCGTCAGGAAGCCCTCCCGCTTGAGCGGGATGCGCAGCTCCGGATCGGCCTCGACAAGGGCGCGGGCGATCCCGTGGCGGACGGCGCCGGCCTGGCCGCTCGGGCCGCCGCCGTGGACGCGCACGCGGAGGTCGTACTGGCCCTCGGCGTCGGCGACCTTGAGCGGCGCCAGCAGGAGCGCACGGTGCGTCGCGCGTGGGAAGTAGTCCTCGAGCGTGCGCCCGTTGAACCACGTCGTACCGTCGCCCGGGCGGAGGATCACGCGCGCGACCGAGGTCTTGCGCTTGCCCGTGCCGAGATACTGGACCTTGTCTGCCATCAACCCTCCAGCTTGAGCGGCTTCGGCGCCTGCGCCTCGTGGGGATGATCGGGGCCGGCGTAGATCTTGAGCTTCAGGAGCTGTGCCGAGGCGAGCTTGTTCTTCGGCAGCATCCCCTTCACCGCCTTGCGCAGCACGTCCGTCGGGCGCCGGTCGAGCTGCTCGCGCAGCGTGCGGCTCGTGAGCCCGCCGGGATAGCCGGAGTGCCGGTGGTACATCTTCTGGTCGAGCTTCTTGCCGGTGACCGCAATCTTCTCCGCGTTGACGATGACGACGAAATCCCCTGTATCGGTGTGCGGGGTGTACTGCGGCTTGCCTTTCCCCCGCAACGTGTCGGCGATGCGCGTGGCAAGGCGCCCGAGGGTCTGCCCATCGGCGTCGACGATGTACCACTGGCGGACGATCTCGCCCGGTTTTGCGCTGTATGTCTTCATGTCACGGAAAAAGTGCGCCGTAGAGGCGCATCGGCGGCGAATCCTAGCAGCCCTCGCACCCTGGCCGCAGCGACGCGCCAGGGCACGAGGGAACGACGTGGGTCTTATCGAGCCGGTTCGGGGAGGGGCTGCGGCGCGCGCTTGACGAGAGCGATCCACAGCGCCGGTGCCACGACGAACGCGGTCGCACCGATTGCAAGCGCGTTGACGCCGAGCCGGCTGTAGGCGACACCGCCGAGGAGCGCCAGGCTCGCCCCGAACAGGCCCGCGAGGAGATCGGAGAAGCCGACGAGCTTGCCCCGCTCCGCCGGCGCGGCGTAATCCGTGAGCTCGGCCGCCGCTGCGACGTACGCGAGGTTCCAACCCAGTCCGAGCCCGAACAGCGAGACCGACATCCAGAACACGCTCGCAAACCAGACCAGGCCGACTGTCGAGGCCGCCATCACGACGAGCCCGGCGACGAGCGCGTGGCGACGGCCGACCCGGTCAATCAGCTCGCCGACGCCGAGGACGAGTGCGTACATGCCGACGATGTGGGCGCTGATGATCGTGAAGACGTCGGCCTGGCGGTGGTGGTGACCGACGGCGACGTAGCCGGACAGGTTCATCACGGCGGTCATCACACCGAAGCTCGCGAGGGCGGCAAGCATCGCCGTCGGCACGCCGGGCCGCCGGAGGATCTCCCCGAGTGGGGCCGCGGGCAGCGCGGCGGCCGCCGGATCCCGCGCATGTGCTTGCGCTGCCGCAAACCGGTGCGGGTCGGGCCGGATCGAGAGCGCGACGAGCAGGCCGACCGCCGAGATGCCGGCCGCGACGAGCCACGGCACGACGAGCCCATCGAGGGTGAAGTCCTTGCCGCCGAAGAGCGGACGCCAGAGGAGCGGGCCGAGCGAGGCGCCGGCAAGGGCGCCCAGCAGGACGTACGAGATGCCGCGGGCCCGCCGCTCGCTCGGATAGATGTCGGCGGCAGCGGTGCGCGTCAGCTGGATCGTCCCCGCGGAGGCTCCGATCAGTCCAAAGCCGACGATGACGAGCGGCGCCGACGCGACCGCGCAGCCGAGCGCCGTCGTCAGGCAGCCCGCAATCCCGAAGACGAAGCCGCCGGCGAGCACCGGCACCCAGCCGTGGCGATCCCGGGCGCGGCCGGCCGGGAAGGCGGCGAGCGCTGCTGCGGTGAGGAAGATCGCGGGCCCGAGCCCGAGGATGCTCTCGATCCCGGTCACGAGCACGAGCGTGACCGTGGCGACCGCGACCGTGAGCTGGAGCATGCCCGACATGCACGTCAGGCAGAGCGCCAGCAGCACAGTGTTGCGGCGGACCGGGTAGTCGCTCATGCAGGCTCTCGTCCGTCGTGGAGCGCACGATTACGGGAATGGCGCAGGGTCTGCCGGAGCTCCATCGGGCGAGGATACGCATCTGATCAGGCGTCGCGTCGTCGTGTCGGGCCACGTGCAGGGCGTCTTCTTCCGCGAGACGGCGCGGCGGCGGGCGCTCGCGCTCAGCGTCTCGGGCTGGATCCGCAACAACCCGGACGGCAGCGTCGAGGCGGCTTTCGAGGGCGCCGAGGACTCGGTCGAGCGGCTCGTGGACTTCTGCCGCGAGGGCCCGCGCGGGGCGCGGGTCGAGTGGGTGGACGTGATCGCCGAGGAGCCCGAGGGGCTCAGCGGCTTCGACGTCCGGTGACCGTCAGCCGAGCTCGACCAGCGTCTTGCGGATCGACTCGCAGGTCGCAGCGAAGACGTACGGGGGGAGGGAGCCGATGCGCCGGAACTCGTACCCGCCCACCGCTACTCGTCGTCGCTCTCGTCCTCGTCCCAGCCGTCGTCGGAGTCGTCGTCTGAGTCGTCGTCCCCGTCCGGCTCGGTGCCCGGGATCACCAGCTCGTCGTCGTCGAACAGCGCCATCTCTCTACTCCCATTCGATCGTGGAAGGCGGCTTCGACGAGATATCGAGAGCCACCCGGTTCACCTCCGGGATCTCGTTGATGATGCGACTCGAGATCGTCTCCAGCACGTCGTACGGAAGTCTGGCCCAGTCGGCGGTCATCGCGTCCTCGGAGGTGACGGCGCGGATCACGATCGGGTAGGCGTACGTGCGCTCGTCGCCCTGCACGCCGACCGACTTGATCGCGGGCAGCACGGCGAATGACTGCCACAGCTCACGGTACAGGCCGGCCCTGCGGATCTCCTCCTGGAGGATCGCGTCCGCGGTGCGCAGCACGGAGAGCCGCTCGCGCGTCACCTCGCCGATGATCCGAATCGAGAGCCCCGGACCCGGGAAGGGCTGGCGCCAGACCATCGGGTCCGGCAGGCCGAGCTCCTCGCCGACCCGGCGCACCTCGTCCTTGAAGAGCGCTCGCAACGGCTCGACGAGCTCCATGCGCATGTCGGCGGGGAGGCCGCCGACGTTGTGGTGCGACTTGATCTTCGCGGCCACGCCGTCCTCACCGCCACCTGACTCGATCACGTCCGAGTAGAGCGTCCCCTGGACGAGGAAGCGGACGTCGCCGAGCTGCCGGGCCTCCTCCTCGAAGACGCGGATGAACTCCTCGCCGACGATCGAGCGCTTCTCCTCGGGATCGGTCACCCCTTCGAGGCGGGAGAGGAAGCGCTCCTCCGCCCGCACGTGGATGAGCGGCACGTGAAAGTGCCCGGCAAACGTCTCCACCACCTGTGGCGCCTCGTTGGCGCGCAGCAGGCCATGATCGACGAAGACGCAGGTCAGCTGGTCACCGACAGCCTTGTAGACGAGCAGCGCCGCCACGGCGGAGTCGACACCGCCCGAGAGCCCGCAGATCACCTTCTCTGAGCCGATCTGCGCCCGGATCCGCTCGACCTGCTCCTCGATCACGGCAGCGGCCGTCCACGAGGGCGGCGCGCCCGCGACCGCGTAGAGGAAGTTCTTCAGCAGGTCCTGGCCGTGGGGGGTGTGGACGACCTCGGGGTGAAACTGGACGCCGTAGAGCCGCCGCCCGAGATGCTCGAAGGCGGCGACGGGGGTCGCCGCCGACTCACCGGTGATCGTCGCGCCGGCAGGTGGAGCAGTCACGGTGTCGCGGTGGCTCATCCAGACCGTGAGCTCCTCGGGAAGTCCCGCGAAGAGGGCGCCGTGCGCAGCTCGGAGCGCGGTCTTGCCGAACTCGGACTGGCCGGTCCGCTCGACGGCGCCGCCGAGCTCGAGCGCGAGCAGCTGCGCGCCGTAGCAGATGCCCAGCGTCGGCACGCCGAGCTCGAAGATCTCCGGATCCAGGCGCGGAGCCCCCTCGGCGTACACCGACGCCGGGCCGCCCGAGAGGATGAGCGCGAGCGGGTTGCGCGCCCGCACCTGCGCCGCGGTGACATCGTGGCCGACGAGCTCGGAGTAGACGCGTGCCTCGCGCACGCGGCGGGCGATCAGCTGGGCGTACTGGCCGCCGAGATCCACGACGAGCACGGGCCGCTCCTCGGGAGCGGGCTCCGGCGCCGGTAGCGGGACGACCTGGCCCATCACGGCCGCCGGTAGTTTGGCGCCTCTTTCGTGATCGTGACGTTGTGTGGATGGCTCTCGCGCAGGCCCGCGCCGGTGATCCGGACGAACCGGGTCTCCGCCTTCATCGCCTCGATCGTCGCGGCCCCGCAGTAGCCCATCGCCTGCCGCAGGCCACCCACTAGCTGGTAGACGATCGGGCGCAGCGGCCCCTTGTAGGGCACGCGCCCCTCGATCCCTTCCGGCACGAGCATCTCGACGTCCTCGACGTCGCCCTGGAAGTAGCGATCTTTCGAGTAGCCGCGCGCCTTCATCGCGCCGAGCGAGCCCATGCCCCGATACTCCTTGAAGCGCTCGCCCTGAACGAGCATCACGTCGCCGGGGCTCTCGTCGGTGCCCGCGAGCATGGAGCCGATCATGACGGTGTCGGCGCCGGCGGCGATCGCCTTCGCCACGTCGCCGGACGAGGTGATGCCGCCGTCGGCGATCACCGGCACACCGTGCCGTGCCGCCACCTCGGCGCAGTCGAAGATCGCGGTCACCTGCGGCACACCGACCCCGGCGACGATCCGAGTCGTGCAGATCGACCCCGGGCCGACCCCGACCTTCAAGCCATCGGCTCCGGCCTCGATCAGCGCCTCTGCCGCCTCGCTCGTGGCGATGTTGCCGGCGATCAACTGCACGTCGAAGCGGGACTTCACCGCACGCACCATCTCGGGCACCGCCCGTGAGTGGCCGTGCGCGGTGTCCACGACGAGGACGTCCACCTCGGCGCCGACGAGAGCCTCGACACGCTCGAGGGCGTCCGGGCCGACGCCGACGGCCGCGCCGACGCGCAGGCGGCCGTGCTCGTCCTTGGACGCAAGCGGGTACTTGATCCGCTTCTGGATGTCCTTGACGGTGATCAGGCCTTGCAAGCGCCCGTCCGCGTCCACGATCGGGAGCTTCTCGATCTTGTGGCGATGGAGGATCTCCTCGGCCTCGGCGAGCGTCGTGCCGACCGGGGCGGTGACGAGGTTCCGGCTCGTCATCAGCGCCGAGACGGGCCGGCCCCGAGCTTCGCCCTCGAAGCGGAGGTCACGGTTGGTGAGAATGCCGACGAGGACGCCGCTCTCGTCGGTGATCGGCACACCGGAGATGCGGTAGCGAGCCATCAGCTCGAGCGCATCCGAGACAAGATCGTCGGGCCGGAGCGTCACCGGCTCGACGATCATCCCCGACTCCGAGCGCTTGACCTTGTCCACTTCTGCCACCTGCTCCTCGATCGAGAGGTTGCGGTGGACGATGCCCAAACCGCCCTCGCGAGCGAGTGCGATCGCGAGCCGGGCCTCGGTGACGGTGTCCATCGCCGCCGAGACGATGGGGATCTCGAGCGCGATCGTCCGCGTCAGGCGTGTACCGGTGGCGACGTCATTCGGCAGCACCGACGACTCCGCGGGCAAGAGCAGAACGTCGTCGAAGGTGAGGCCTTCCCGGCCGAACTTCGCGTCCCAGTCGAGCTCACGCTCCACGTGCCAACGCCCCTTTCCTGCACAAGAGCCCAGGCGCCGCTCGGGTCGCCTGGGCTCGAAATCCGTCTGCCGCGCGAAGTCTCAACTGGCGATCGATCGTACCAGGGAGATCCGACCGACTCACGACGGCACGCGGCCACCCCGTCGTCCAGTCCCCTCTAGGAAATCGGCGCAGCCGACTCCCTGTCGAGCTCTGACAGCTCGACAGCGGGTGAGAGTCGCAGCGCCTCCTTCGGGTCGAAGCGGCCGGCACCGACCAAGAGCGTGGAGGCGGCACCGGAGGCGACGGCGAGGCGCAGCGCGTCGCTCGGCTGCCGGCCGGCGATCCGCGCAGCGAGGAACGAGGCGAGCAGCACGTCGCCCGCGCCGACCGTCGAGGCAGGCTCGATCGGCGGCGTGAGCGCTTTGTAGCGGCGAACCTGGCGGTCCTCGCGGAAGAGCGCGAAGCAGCCCGAGTCGCGCGTGATGTGCACGTTGCGCGCTCCCAGCTCGGCGATCGCATCGAGCGCCATCAGGAAGTCCGCGTCGTCCTCGAGCTCCTGGCCGACGAGCAGCTCCGCCTCGCGCTGGTTGGGCGAGATGAGGTACGGCTCCGCTTCGGTTCCGAGCCGAAGCGACTCACCCTCGCTGTCGAGCACCACTTCGACGCCGCGGCGGGTGAGATCGCGGACAGCCTCGGCGTAGAAGCCGTCCTCGACGCCTCGGGGCAGCGAACCGGCGAACACCACGTACTCGGCGCCCTGAGCGAGGTAACGCAGCTTCTCGAGCAGCATCTCCAGCTCCTCGGCGGTCACCTTCGGCCCCCACTCGTTGATCTCGGTGTACGAGCCGACCGTGGGGTCCACGACGGCCGTCGACGTGCGCGACTCGTCGGAGATCCGGACGAAGTCGTTGAGGATCGCCTCGGCGGTCAGCTCCTCGACGATCCGCGTGCCGGTGCGCCCGCCGGCGAGCCCGGTTGCGATCACCGGCACGCCGAGTAGCTTGAGTGCCCGAGCGACGTTGATCCCCTTGCCCCCGGCGAGCGTGACGCCCTGGCTCGCGCGGTGCCGGTGGCCGAACTGGAAGTTGGGCACCGTCAACGTGCGGTCCAGTGCGGCGTTCACGGTCACGGTGATGATCACGAGACGAGCCCCCAGAGGTGGTGGAAGGTCCTGCCGACATACCACTCGGCCCGCTCGCGCCCGCCGGGCCTCTCGACCGAGCGGGCCGCAAACAGCGGAGTGCTGGCGACGAGCTTTCCCTCAGCGTAGATGCGAACCTCGCCCAGCCGCTGCCCCCTCCGCACAGGCAGCGCGACTTCGACCGGGGCGACGACGCGTTCGACGAGCGGCCGCGAGACGTGAACGACGCGCAGGAGCCGTCGCCTCGCGACGAGCGGCACGTCCGGGCGGCCGTAGGACGTCGCGACGGTCGCGTACACCCGGGCCGGATCGATCGCGGCGACCGTGCGATACCGCGAGAGACCCCACCGGAGCAGCGAGGAGAGGCCGGAGTTGCGCCCCTCGCGACTCGCGCCGCCCAGAACCGTCGCGTAGATCGTGACGCCGGCCGCGCGGGCTGCCGCGACCTCCGACCAGCCGGCGCCGTCAGTGTGGCCCGTCTTGACGCCGAGCAGGGTCGGGAAGGTCGCGAGCAGGTCGTTCCAGGTGTGCAGCGTGCGGCCGCCTGCGATCGACGCCGACCGCTGCCGCACCGTTGCCCGGATGAAAGGGTTGCGCATCGCGGTGCGCGCGAGCAGCGTGACGTCGCGGGCGCTCGACACGTGCCCCGGCGCGTCGAGCCCATCCGGGTTGGCGAAGCGCGTATCGGAGAGCCCGAGCTCGCGCGCCTTCGCGTTCATGAGCCCGACGAAGCGCGGTACCGACCCGCCCCCGGCGTGTGCCGCCAGCGCATAGGCGGCATCGTTGGCACTCTGGATGAGCGCCGCCCTGGCGAGGTCGGCGACCGTGATCCGCTCTCCGGGTTGCAGGAAGATCGAGGACTCGCCGACGGAGGCCGCCTTCTTCGTGACCGTGACGACATCGTCGAGGCGGACCAGCTCGAGCGCCACGAGCACGGTCATCAGCTTTGTGATGCTTGCAGGCGGCCTCCGCTCACGGGCGTTGCGGGACGCGAGCACCTCGCCGGTGGCGGCGTTCTGGACGAGATAGGCGACGGCCTGCACCCGAGGTGGTGCTGCGGGCGTCCCTGCCGCAAGGACGAGAGCGGCGGCGGTGAGGACGAGGGTGACCCTGCGCACGATGCGCGCCGAAATCTACTTCACGCGGATGCGCTGGCCGATGCTGAGGGCGATCGGGTCGGCGTCGGGGTTGAGGATGAGGAGCTGTTCGACGGTCGTGCCGTACCGGGCGGCGACGGCCGCGAACGTGTCCCCGGCCTGGATCTCGTAGAACTCGACTCCCGTCTCGCTCGTCGTGCCCGGGCTCGTGGTCACCCGGGGAATCGTCGGCACCGGCGGAAGCTCCTCGACGGTCTGCGTCGCGACGGTCGGGGCGGAGGGCGGGACACCGGCCTCGTTGGTGTTCAGCCCGGCCCGGACGAGCACGACGGCGATCGAGACCGCGAGCAGGAACGCCGCCGGCGCGGCGATCCGGGCGAGCGCCTCCCTGGTGCTCCGATCCATCACCAGCCGGACGCGGTCCACACGTCGGCGGCGAGCCGTGCCGCTTCGGCGCCCGCCGCCGCGCGCCAGTCCATGTCCGAGCCGCGGTGGGCGTAGATGATCGAACGCGAGGCGGTGACCAGCGCGCTTGCCGGCCCGCTGGTGAACGCACGCGCGGCGTCCGCGGCCGATGCCCCCTGTGCGCCGACCCCGGGCAGGAGCAGGATCGCCTGCGGCATGAGACGGCGCGCCTCCCCGACCGCGCGCGGATACGTCGCCCCGACGACTGCGCCCACACTCGAGAGGCCGCGCTCACCGATGAGGTCGGCGCCCCACTCGGCGACGAGCTCGGCGACGTGCTGCCAGAGCGTCCGGCCGTCGGAGAGGGAGACGTCCTGCACGTCGGCGGCGCCGGCGTTCGAGGTGCGGACGAGGCAGAAGATGCCCGCTCCGTGGCGGCGGCAAGCGCCGACGAACGGCTCGAGGGAGTCGCCGCCGAGGAACGGGCTGACGGTCAGCGCGTCGGCGAGCGGCGGGTCGCCGTCGCGAGGCTCGAGGAAAGCTGCGGAGTACGCCCGGGCGGTCGAGCCGATGTCGCCGCGCTTGCCGTCGGCGATCACGAGCAGGCCCGCGCTGCGGGCGTACGCACAGACGTCTTCGAGCGCGCGGAAGCCCTCCGCGCCGAGCGCTTCGAAGAATGCGACCTGGGGCTTGACCGCGACGACGTACGGTCCGACGGCGTCCACGATCCCGCGGCAGAAGCGTGTGTACGCCGCCGCGGCCGGCGCCCTGCCGAGCCCCGCCTCGCCGCGCAGCTCGACCGGAAGGAGATCCAGCGAGGGGTCGAGCCCGACGACGAGCTGACTCCGCTTGCGCTCGACGGCCTCCGCCAAACGGTCGGCGAAAGCGACGGCGGCAAGACGAACCCCCTGATCGAGATCCTGAGCCATCGTTTGAAAGGTACTGCGTCAGGCGGCGAGGATGGCGCCCGCATCGAGCCCGACGACCCGCAGCTCGGGCGGCGGCCGGCGCAGGAACGAGCCGACGACGAGGAGCTCATCGGCGTCCTCGGGGGCAACCGACGGCCCGGCCCGCCGCGCGAGAGCCAGCCCCGCTTCGATCTCGACGCGGCCGGCCGGCCCGGAGGCGAGCGTCCGTGCCGCCGCGACGCGGCCCCCTGTGACGAAGAGCGCGCGCACGAATCCCGGCTCGGCCGCCGGAACGACGACGCACACCTCGACCGCGCGTAGGCGCTCGAGCTCCGCGAGCCCACCCACGACCTCTTCGAGAGCGGCGACGCGGTCGCGCAACCGGGCGGCATCCTCGAAGCGCAGATCGGCGGCGAGCCGCCGCAGGCGAGCCCGCAGCGGCGGCAGAGCGGCGGCGAGATCGTCTCCCGCATGACCGTCGAGTGCGCGCGCGGCCAGCCCCGCGAGCCGGCGGCTCCGGATCGGCCCGAGCGGCCCCGTCGTCGACCCGACGACGTAGCGCTCGCCCCGACGGCGCAGATAGACGTAGCGGTCAGGCCGCGCCGAGCGGGCATTCGCCGGCGGGCGCAGCGCCCGCAGCAGGCGCAGCTCCTCGAGCGCGGCCTCCAACTCGGAGCCGAGCACGCGCCACTCGATCCGTTCGAGCGCGCCGAGTGCGGCTTCGACAGCGGGGCGCTGCCGCCCGCCCGCGAAGTACGAGCGCAGCCGCGCCCGCAGGTCACGGGCGCGGCCGACATAGAGCACCTGGTCGTTGCGGTCGCGGAAGAGATAGACGCCGGGACGAGCCGGAGCGCCCGCCGCGAGCGGCCGCTTGCCGGCAAGCCGGCGCGCCTGCGGTGCGGAGAGCTCGACGAGGTCCGCCACCGTCACAGCTCCACGCTCCTGCGCGAGCCCGAGCAGCGCAAGCAGGATCTCCGCCGTCGCCTCCGCGTCGGGGAGCGCGCGATGGCACGGATCGGCTGCGGTGCCGAAGAAGTGCGCGAGCGCTCCGAGGCTCACGCGCGTGCCGCGGCCCGCGAGCAGCCGGCGCGCCAGCCGCATCGTGTCCACCACGGGCGCCGCGATCCGGCGGCCGGTCAGCTTCTCCACTTCGCGGTCGAGGAAGGAGATGTCGAAGCGTGCGTTGTGCGCCACGAGCACCGCGTCGCCGGTAAAGGAGAGGAAACGTCCCACCGCCTGTTCGGCTCGCGGCGCCCTCAGCACGGCGGCGCTCGAGATCCCGGTCAGGGCTGCGATCGCCGGAGGCAGAGGCCCGCCGGGATTGACAAGCGTCTCGAAGCGCTCCTCGAGCGCCAGCCTCGACACGCGCACCGCGCCGATCTCGACGATCCGATCGGCGCCCGCTCGCAAGCCGGTCGTCTCGAGGTCGAAGACGACGTAGGACGCGGACTCCAAACGGAGCTCCTCGCCCTGCGAGCCGGCAAGGCCGACGGCTCCGCCACGCCAGGCGAGCCGCGCGTCGCCCGAGACGATGCCCCCGAGCAACTCCCTCGCGAGCCCCGCAGGAACGTGGCGGAGCGCGAAGAGTGCCTTCGCGGCAGCCTCGGCGGCGATGGGCCCCCGGCTCTCGGCGACGAGCTCGACGAGGCGATCGGCGGCGTCGAAGGCAAGCTGCACGGTTCGGATCGTACGCGAACACCTGTTCGCCTACAACTCCGGTCGAGCCCCTCGCCCTTCTGTCGCCCGGCTCCGACCACAAGTGAGGGCCGCCTCTCGGCGGCCCTCACCAGTCCTCGGAGGAGGGACGCGCGGACGCTATTCCCTGACGGCCGCCTTGAGCTGGCTGCCGGCGCTGAACTTCGGCACGCGGGCGGCCGCGATGTACACCTTCTGGCTCGGGTTGCGCGGGTTGACTCCCTGGCGCGCAGCGCGCTGGGCGGTCGTGAACTTCCCGAACCCCGTGAACGCCACCGTGTCGCCGCTCTTGAGCGCCTTGGTGACGACCTCGAGAAACGCATCCACAGCGGCGGCCGAGTCGCGGCCCGAAAGGCCCGACTTGTCGCTTACGGCCTTGACGAACTCCTGCTTGGTCACTGCCTCTCCTCCTGTCGAATAACGGAAATCCTGGTGGGGGACCCTAACAGTCTGGCCCTTTCGGCTCAACCATGCGGTTGTGCTGCACTTTTGTGACCTGCGAGCAGCTCGGTCGCCCTGAACAGCGGGCGGAGTCGCACGCCGATGCGCGCGAGCGCGTCGGCGCCGCCCTCCTCCCGGTCGACCACACAGACTGCGTTGCGAACGTGGACGCCGGCCGCGCGCAGGGCCTCGACGGCATCTGCGAGCGCGCCGCCCGAGGTGACGACGTCCTCCACCAGGCACACGAGCTCGCCCGGCTCGAACGGCCCCTCAATGCGGTTCGCGGTTCCGTACTCTTTCGTCTCACCGCGGATGATGATGAAGGGCCGCCCGGACGCCATGGAGGCCGACGCGGCCAGCGCCACCGCTCCGAGAGCCGGCCCGGCCAGCCGCACAGCCTCCGGCTCGTACTCGGCGACGGCCGCCGCGATCCGCTCCCCGAGGGGGCGCAACAGCTCGGGCTGGGTCTCGAAGCGGTACTTGTCGAGGTACCAGCTCGAACGCCGGCCGGAACGAAGGACGAAGTCACCTTCGAGCAGTGCGTGCTCCCTGATCAGTCCGCCGAGCTCGGAGTCGTTCATCCGCGCAAGCCGACCAGAGGCCGCGCGAGCGCGAGCAGCCGGTCGGCGTCGGGCGAGCCCGCGCTGAGAGTGACCGTGGAGCCGTCCTCGTAGGCCAGCGTCACGCGCTCGCCTGTCTCGCCCCGGCGGCGACGGGCCCAGAGCGCGAGCGCCGGGCCCGCGAGGGCCACGAGCACGACGAGCCTACGACGCCACATCGTCTGCCTTCTTGCGACGGCGCTTCGGCTTCGCCACGGGCGCCGCCACAGCGCGCAGGCACGTGCGCAGGTCGTATACCACGAGACCGGCGGTCGGCTCGGGAGCCGTGATCGCGACGATCGCAAGCGGGCCCTCCGAGACGACGAAGACGCTCCCCGCGCCGAGGGCCGCCTCGACCCGCACGGCGGCGGGCGCACCGTCGCGGCGCGCGCTCGCGGCGGCCTCGAGCAGTCGGCGTGCCCCGTCGACGAGAGCTGCTCCGCGGGCGTCGTCCGCCGGCGTCGAGGCGAGCGGCACGCCGCTTTCGTCGAAGACGGCCGCCAGTTCGATCTGCGACGAGACCGCGGTCAGATCGGCGAGAGCGGCGGCGGGGTCCATCGCCCTGGAAGCTAACAAAGGCCCATACTTCGCGTCGTGCCCGCTCTCTTCTCGCAGCCGTTTGCGAAGTTCTTTTCCGATCGCGGCACGCACCTGGCGGCGATGATCGCGTACTTCGCACTGCTCTCGTTCCTGCCCCTGACCTTCCTCGCTCTCGCTCTGCTCGGCCTTGCCGGCCGGGTCGACGAGTCGAGCGCGCTCGTCACCGAGCTGCAGAAGGCCTTCCCGCCGATCTCGGTCGGCCAGATCGTCACAGCCGTGAATGCCGTGCAGGACAACGCGCGTACGCTCGGGATCATCGGCGGCGTGATGCTGCTCTGGAGCTCGCTGTCCTTCTTCAGCGTGCTCGAGTCGGCGTTCAACGTCATCTACGGCCGTCCGAATCGCCCGTTCCTGCGTGGCAAGGCGCTCGCATTCGCCTTCATGGTCGTCTCTCTGGCCGTTCTGTTCGCGGGGCTGATCGTCGGCACCGTGGGGTTCGGCCTCCTCAAAAGGTATTCCGGCGGCGTTTTCGGCAGCCCGTTCCTGGCCGTGCCGCTCTCGCTGTTCGTCTCGAGCTGCGCCGCCTTCGCCTTCCTCGTCTCCGCGTACTACCGGCTGACGAACGAGAGGCTCAGCGTGCGCGAGGTGTTGCCGGGCGCCGCGCTCGCCGCGGTGGCGCTGCAGGCGACGTTTCAGATTCTGCCGCTCTTCGTTCGCGCAGCGAAGGAGATCGTCGCGCTCCAGGCGCTGGGCGCGACGGCGCTCCTGCTCGTCTGGCTCTACGTGATGTCGAACGTGATCGTCTTCGGCGCCGAGCTCAACTGGTACCTGTCGCGCGGCCGCGCCGAGGACGACGTCGCAGGGCTCGCGTGAGGGCGTGCGCGGCCTGCGCGCGGTGCGAGTGCGCGGCCTTCCACTCGTTGCCGAGCTCCGCCACCGTCTGCGTCTCGCCGCGCGGGACGAACACGGGGTCGTAGCCGAAACCCTCGCTGCCGCGAGGCTCGGGCGCGATCGTGCCCGCGAGGGTGCCGCTGCCGCGCAGCTCCTCGCCGCCCGGCGAGAGCGCGACGAGCTCGCAGACATAGCGGGCGTGACGGTCAGCGCTGTCGGCCAGCTCGACGAGCAGCCGCGCGACGCCGTCTTGGGCCCACCGCGCCGACTCGAGCCCCGGCGCTCCGCCGAGCGCGGCGACCTCGATACCCGAGTCCTCGCCGAGCACCCACGCCTCCGGATCCCCGCCGCCCCGCCCGTGCTCGGCCTTTCCGCGGGCGTTCTCGTAGAAGGTCGAGCCCGTCTCGGGCGGGAAGTCATCCGCCCCGAGCAGCTCGATCTCCCACCCGGGCAGCGCGCGCCGCAGCTCCGCGAGCTTGTGCGGGTTACGGGAGGCCAGGCGCGCTCTCAGGTGCGGGGCGCCTCCGCCGCTGCACGCTGAGCCGCTGTCAGCGTCTCGACACCGCCGGCGGCGAGGTCGAGCAGCTCGTCGAGCAGCTCCCGGGAGAACGGCTCCAGCTCGGCCGTCGCCTGCACTTCGACGAGCCGGCCGTCGCCGGTCAGGACGACGTTCATGTCCACCTCGGCCGTCGAGTCCTCGGCGTAATCGAGGTCGAGCAACGGCACGCCGCCGACGATCCCGACCGAGACGGCGGCGACCGACCCGGGCAGGGCCTTCGACAGGCCGAACCGGTCGAGCGCCCTCGCAGCTGCGACCCACGCGCCGGTGATCGCGGCGCAGCGGGTGCCGCCGTCGGCCTGGAGGACGTCGCAGTCGAGCCAGAGCGTCCGCTCGCCGAGCGCCTCGAAGTCGCAGACCGCGCGCATGGCGCGCCCGATCAGCCGCTGGATCTCGACCGTTCGCCCCTTCTGCTTCCCGGCCGAGGCCTCACGCTGTGTTCGCGCGCCGGTCGAGGCGGGCAGCAGCGAGTACTCCGCCGTCATCCAGCCCTTCCCGCGGCCCGACATCCAGCGCGGGACCCGCTCCTCCACGGTCGCCGTGCAGAGCACGCGCGTCCTCCCCTGAACGATCAGCGCGCAGCCGTGCGGCTGCTCGAGGTAGTCGTGCTCGATCGCGAGCGCCCGCAGCTGGTCGGCGCGACGGCCGTTCTCGCGAGTCATGCCGCCGCCGCCTCGAGCGCAGCGAGCGCCACAACCTCGACCTCGCCGATCGGAAGCTGGAGGAAGCGCTGCCCCATCGCCCGGAAGGCCTCGGGGTCGCCCGTCGTCAGGAAGCGGTAGCCGCCCTCCCGGCCGCCGAGCCGCTCGATGCGCTTGCGGGCGAGCGTCTCCGCCACCTCGCGTGCCGTCTCCTCGGCCGAGAAGACGAGCGTCACGTCGCGTCCGAAGACGCGCTGGAAGATCGGGCGGATCAGGGGGTAGTGCGTGCAGCCGAGGATGACCGTGTCCACGCCGGCCTCCTTCAGGGGCGCTGCGTACTCGCGCACGGCCGCCGTCGTCTCCTCACCGAAGGGATCGTCGCTCTCGATCAGCGGCACGAGCCGCGGGCAGGCGACCGGCGAGACGCGCACGCCGGCGTCGAGTGCTGCCACGAGCTGCTCGTACCTCCCGCTCGCGACCGTCGCCTGCGTCGCGAGCAGGCCGACGCACCGATTCCGCGTTGCGAGGACGGCGGCGTGCGCCTCGGGCGCGAGCACTCCGACGATCGGCACGATGAGCCGCTGCTGGAGCTCGGGGAGCGCCGCCGCGGTCGCCGAGTTGCACGCGGCGACGATCAGCTTCACCCCCTCTGCCTCGAGCCAGCCGGCGATCTCGCGCGCGAAGCGGCGGATCTCGGGCAGCGGCCGCGGCCCGTACGGGAGGCGCGCGCCGTCGCCGAGGTAGACGAAATCCTCGTGCGGGAGCGTGACAAGGCACTCGTGCAGGACGGTCAGCCCGCCCATTCCCGAGTCGAAGACGCCGATCGGCCGCTCGTCCATCCGCCGGATTGTAGGAGCAGCACCGGGCCTATACCCTTCGCCGTCGTGAGAACGGGATGGGTAGCCGCGCTGGCGGCCGCGCTCGCCGCGGCGCTGCTCATCGTTCCGGCGAGCCTCGCCGACCCCGGAGTCACGCCCACCTCCGTCAAGCTCGGCGGCACCGTGCCGCTGTCGGGAGAGGCGTCCCCCTTCGGCTCGGTCGGCCCGGGCGCCAAGGCGTACTTCGACTACGTCAACAGCAAGGGCGGGGTGAACGGGCGCAGGATCGAGTACGTCTACTACGACGACGAATACGACCCCGCCAAGACCGTCCAGCTCACGCGCCAGCTCGTCGAGCAGGACAAGGTCTTCGCGATCTTCAACTCGGTCGGCACCGCCATGAACCTCGCGATCCGGCCCTACCTCAACCAGCTCAAGGTGCCCCAGCTCTTCGTCGGCGACGGCTCAGACGCGCTCGGCAAGGCGATCAAGGCCTACCCGTGGACGCTGCCCGGCCTGATGAGCTATTCGGGCGAGGGCGCGATCTACGGCCGCTACCTGACGCAGACGAAGCCGAAGGCGAAGATCGCCGTCCTCTACGAGAACACCGAGTACGGCAAAGACCTGCTGAAGGGGCTCCGGCGGGCGCTCAGGAAAGGGAAGATCGTCGCCCAGGTGAGCTACGAGTTAACCGACACCGACATCAGCTCGCACGTCGCCAAGCTGAAGTCGTCCGGCGCGGACACGTTCATGGTCTTCGCGACGCCGAAGTTCGCGATCCTGTCGTTCGTCGCCTCCGACAAGCTCAACTGGCGCCCGCAGTTCTTCATCAGCGCGATCTCGATCGCGCCGTGGATCATGGAGCTCGCCCGCATCGCGACAGGAGGGCGGGCGACGAAGAACGCGATCTCGACGGCGTTCATCAAGAACCCGACCGACCCGATCTGGAACAAGGACCGGTCGGTCGTCCTCTACCGCCAGATCATGAAGAAGTTCCTGCCGTCCGGGAAGGCGACCGACGTCTACAACTTCTACGGCATGGCGGTCGCCTGGACGATGGTCGAGACGCTGAAGAAGGCCGGGAAGAACCTGACACGTGCGAGCGTGCTGGCGGCCGCACGGAATCTCGACCTGACCAACCCGTTCTTCCTGCCTGGGCTCCCGATCAAGACCTCGCCCACGGTCGGTTTCCCGCTCGCGCAGGTGAAGCTCTACCGCTATGACAACGCGCAGTGGGTGAAGCTGACCGAGGGCCTGAACGCCCGCGGCTAGCAACGCGACACTGCTCCACGACGCAACAGGAGGGCACTTGATGAACAAGAGCATCCGTCTCGCCGTACTCGCGGCAACGAGCGCGCTCGCGCTCGCCGCGGCCGGCTCGGCCTTCGCGGCCTACACGCCGACGCTCGCGATCTCACCGGGCAACCTCGCGGCGGGCGGCGCCGGCGCGAACACGATCAAGATCACGTCGTCCGCCGCCGACGACGCGACCGCGAAGATCTCGATCTACGCGCCGCTCGGCTACACCGTCAACCTGGGCCAGGCGGTCGGGGCGAAGATCGGCAAGGTCAACGCGCAGATCATCGCCATCGCACTCGGCGGCGCGCTGCTGCCGCTCACCGGCGACATCGTCGTCGACGATCCCGCGAAGTACACGTCGGCTCCGGCCTCGGTCGCTTGCGCCGGAGCGACCGCGCACAGCGCGGTCTGGCTGCTGAACCTCTCGGTGGCCGGGCAGACGCTCGCGGTGCCGGTCTACGTGGACAAGACGACGGGCGCCGAGGCGACGTTCGCCTCGATGAAGCTCGTGACCTGCCTCGCGTCGCCGTACGCGACGATCGCTCAGGGCGGCAACTCGGTCGGAGCGAAGGCCGTGAGCATCGACTTCACGTTCAACGGGGTGCTGACGAATCCAGCGGCGCCCGGCGACAGCACGTGGCGCGCGCTGTTCACGCCGTGGGCGGCGAGTTCCGGGACAGCGACCAATCCGGCCGGCACGATCGAGTCGCGCTCGATCGTCCGCCTACCCGGGTCGCTCACGTTCGCAGCCTCCCGCGGCAAGGTCAGCGGCAAGGTGAGCGCGGGCGGCAAGGGGCTCGGCGGCCTCAGAGTCCAGATCTGGGCCGGCCGGACGGCGAAGAAGCTCGCCAAGCTCGGCACCGTCAAGACGAAGAGCAACGGCAGCTTCTCGTACAAGACCAAGAAGGGCACCTTCTACCAGGCGAAGCTGACGCTCGGCACCCGGGGGAACACGACCGCCGGCTGTGCGGGCGGCTCCTTCCCGGCCTTCGCGCCGGTTCCCTGCGCGACGGCGACGATCGGTGGCTGGACGACGGCCAGCAAGAAGGTCAAGGGCAAGTAGCGCCGGAGACGGCGTCGGTAACGGGCGGGGCCCTCCGGGGCCCCGCTCCATTTCCTATGCTCGCCCGATGGCGCGGGTCCGGATCGGGACGTGCAGCTGGGCCGACGAAGGCCTGCTGAAGACGTGGTACCCGCGCGGCGTCTCCTCTCCAGCGGCGCGGCTCGGGTACTACGCCGAGCGCTTCGACACGGTCGAGGTGGACTCGCCCTACTACGCCCTGCCCGACCCTGCGGTGGCTGGCCGCTGGGCGCAGCGAACGCCGGCGGAGTTCGTCTTCCACGTCAAGGCAAGCGGCGAGATGACGCTGCACCGGCCCGCCGAGCTCGACGAGGCCTACCGGCAGTTCCGCGCCGCGCTCGAGCCGCTCGAGCTGTCGGGGAAGCTGCGCGGGGTGCTCGTCCAGTACCACCCCCGCTTCGTCAAGTCGCGCGAGGCGCTCGCCGAGCTCGAGCGCGTGCGGGAGCGCCTGGCGCCGCTCGTTCCGCTCGTCGAGTTCCGCCACCGCTCCTGGTTCGAGGAGGGAGAAGCGGCGGACACGCTCGCCTTCCTCGAGCGCCACGGGCTCGCCCATGTCTCGATCGACGCGCCGCGCACGCGCGCCTCGAATGTCGTGCCGCCGGTTGTCGCGGCAACGCACGCGGTCGCCTACGTCCGCTTCCACGGCCGCAACGCCAAGACGTGGAACATCCGCTCGGCGCGCTCGGCCGACCGCTTCGACTGACTCTACTCGGGCGCGGAGCTGGCCGAGTGGGTCGAGCCGTTGGGGCGCCTCGCGCGCGAGGCGCACGAGGTCTACGCCATGTTCAACAACAACCGTGACGACTTCGCGCCGCGTGGTGCTGCCCTCCTCCGCGCGCTGCTCGACGAGGCGGGGATCGAAGCGAGCGGCGGCATCGAGCCGCCCCCGTCGGCCCCGACGCTGTTCTAGACCAGCGGTGCTACGTCGCCGCGGCGGCGGCGGACTCGAACGGGAGCTCAGGATCGCGCGACCACTCGTGCCAGGAGCCGACGTAGTTGCGCGCCTCGAAGCCGGCCCGGCGGAGGATCGTGACCGCGATCGCCGAGCGCGAGCCGGAGTGGCAGTACGCGACGATCTCCGCGCCTTCGGGGACACCGATGTGCGCGCGCACCAGCTCGGGCCGGCCGAGAGCGGCGAGCTCCTGCAGGTCGAGGTTGCGCGCGCCCGGGATGTGCCCCTGGCGAGGGTCGCACGGGTAGCCGCCGGCGCCGGAGAACTCGCGCGGTGTGCGCACGTCGATCACCACGAGCCCTTCCTCACCGATCCGGGAGGCGAGCTCCTCCCGAGTCACATCGACCGTCACAGCGCCGCGACGACCTCCACCTCGGCGGCGACGGACGGCCGCTCGCAGCAGCGCTCCACCCAGGCGGCGAGCGTGGGCGCGAGTGCAATTCCCATCAGATCGCGGATGCGGATCACCCACGGCACGTAGGAGACATCGGCGAGCCCGAAGCTCCGCCCCGAGAGGTAGGGCGACGCGGCGAGCAGCTCGCCGAGCGAGTCCAGCTGCTTGTCGAGGCGCTCTGCCGCGCCCTCCTCGCCGCGCCGGAAGGCGTAGTACGCGGACGAGAACGCGTCGAAGCGGAAGACGAGCAGCCGCGCCGCGGCGCGCTCGCCCGGGTCGGCGGGCCAGAGCGGCGGCTCGGGATAGCGCTCGTTCAGGAACTCGTCGATCACCGCCGACTCCGGCAGCAGCCACTCGTCCTCCTCGAGCACGGGCACCTTGCCGAGCGGATTCTTCTCGTAGATCCAGGCGGGCCGGTCGGAGAGGTCGATCTCGACCGTCTCGTACACGACGCCCTTCTCCGCGAGGACGATCCGCACGCGGGCACAGAATGGGCACCGTGCAGCGTCGTAGAGCGTCAGCACGACACGGATGCTACCGCTCGAGGATCGTTGCGCCCGGGATCTCCGGCGCGTCCGCGAACCCGTGTTCCGCACCCTCCAGAGCCAGCACTGCGGCCAGGCCCGCGAGCAGCTCCCACGCCGGCGGCAGCTCGGCCGGAGAGCTCGCGGTCCGCGTGACCGCGCGCAACGCGTCCCGGTCGGCGCCGGCGAGACGGGAGACGACGGTGGGATTCGCCCCGAGCGCCATCACGTCCCCGGGCGGGAGCGGGCCGTAGAACTCGGGCACCGAGAGGTACTCGTCCACCACCCCGCCGCGGTCAAGGAGGATGTAGCGGACGACCTGCTCGACCTCGACGCCGAGAGCGAGCACGACGGCGCCCGTCCGGTCGGAGAGCTCGCGCGCGAGCCGTCGCAGCAGCGCCGGGTCCCGGTCGCAGGCGTCGTCGTAGACCCCGATCCAGCCGTTCCGGGCGGGAGACACGATGCTGCCGCGGGAGCCACCGCCCAGGCGCGGCACGAACTCGCGCACGGCCCGTTCGACGCGGCTCGCCTCATCGGTCTGGACGTGGATCGAGCCGAACGAGACGCCGCCGCCGACCTGGCGGACGTCCAGCGCGAGCACGAGGTTGCGCGACTCCTCCCGGAAGCCGAGCCGCTCGTAGAAGGCCAGAGCGCCGAGGTTCGCGTTCAGGAGCAGGTGGGTCGCGCCGCGGGCGCGCAGGTTCTCGATCACCGTCTCGACAAGCGCCTTGCCGGCGCCCGTGCGCCGCGCCCCGGCGGAGACGTAGAGGTCGCCGATGCGCGCGACGTGGTCCTCGAGCCAGGAGGAGACGAAGCCGACGAGCTGGCCGTCGTTCTCCGCGACGAACAGCGCGTTCGCGTCGAGGGCGCGGTCGAGCTCGGGCTCGTTCGCCTCCCAGGTGTTGTCCGCCCACGGCGGCAGGTCGACCGTCTCGGACTGCCAGAGCTCCCAGAGCCAGCGGAGCGCGTCGCGGTCGGCGTCGGTCGCGCGCCGGATCCTCATCCGATCGCCCTCGCGCCCACGAGCAGGTAGTGGGCCGACAGGTTCTCGAAGGGAGCGAACCGAGCGCCGAGAGCGCGTACTTCCGGGATCGACAGCATGCGACCATCACCATAGAAGCGGGAGACCGCCTTGCGCAGCGCGAGGTCGCCGGCAGGCCAGGCCCGGGGGCGGCCCAGGCAGCGGCCGAGGAACCAGTCGGCCGTCCACTCGCCCAGCCCGCGCACCGCAGTCAGTCGCGCCTTCACGTCCTCATCTGCCAGGCCGTCGAGCTCGGAATAGTCGAGCCCGGCCCGCGCCAGCCCGACGACGTACTCCGCCTTGCGGCGCGAGAAGCCGGAGGCGACGAGCTCATCATCGCTCACGCCCGCGATCCGCTCGGCGGACGGAAAGGTGTGCGCGAACGTGTGCCTCTCTCCGAAGCGCTCGACGAAGCGGCGGCGGATCGCGGCCGCCGAGTGGAGCGACACCTGCTGCGCGGTGATCGCGGTGACGAGGTGCTCGAACGGCTCGGGCAGGAGCGGCGGCCGGTAGCCCGCGAAACGTTCGACGAGTCGCGCGAGAACGGCATCCCGTTCAGCCCACGCCGTAAAGGCGGAGAGGTCGAAGGACACGCCGAGAAGGCGGCTCACCTCCGGCACGATGGTGTCGCCCGCAGGCTCGACCGACACCCCGCCCCCCGCGGCCTCGATCCGCACCTCGCGCCCGGCGACGACGCGGTGCAGGCCGCCGTCGTGCCAGAGGAGCGCGGGATCGGGCCCGAAGACCCGGAACCGCTCGGTCGAGAGCAGAAAGTCGTACGGCTGCGGGAGGGCGAGCAGCGCCATGTGCCCAAACATAGACACGAGGCCCCGGGCAGGGGCCTCGTGTCCGTCGCCGGGCGGAGAGGGGCCGGGCTACTTCTGAGCGGTTAGAAGCGCAGCGAGCTCGGCAAGGCTCGGCAGGTTGTCCGTGTTGCCGTTGCCGTTGCCATTGCCGGCGCCACGGTTGCGCTCGCCGTTGTTGCCGTTGTTGCCGTTGTTGCCGTTGCCGCGATCGGCGGGAGCGCCGCTGCGATCCTCCGGCCGGTCACCGCGGGCCGCATCTGCCGCGGGCCTGTCGATGAGCCCGCACAGGCGCGGGTGGTCATCATCGTCGCCGTCGCCGGGCCGCGCGCAATTCACGAAGCGGCCGGTCAGCTCGCCCGAGGTGCCCGCGGGCAGCAGGGCGCGATAGACGACGCCGAAGGCGCGGAACGCGAAGTGCGAGCCCCGCACGAGGGCGCGACCGCGCTCGCCCATGCAGAAGTACACCTTGCCTTCCTCGGTCTCCTCGACCTCGGCCTCCTCGAAGCCCTGGCAGCGGACCTTGAGGTCACCCTTCTTGTCGATGAAGCCGATGTAGCCGGCCTTGACTGCGAAGGTGAACGGCCGCGACTCGGCGGCGTTCTCCATCTTGAGCTCGCCCCTGAGGAATCCCTTGCCCGCGATCGCGAGCGGGCCTTTGACTTCCACGGCCTTTGCCGACGCGACCGCAGGCAGAACGAACATCGCGACGAGCAGTGTGGGGAGAAGGAACTTCTTCATGGTGTCTTGCCTCCTGGTGGTTGCCTCCGGGCCAACCATCGAACGACGGCGTAAAGAGCCGAGGAGGGCCGCGTAACGATTGCGTCAACCGGCTGTAAGGAGTCCATGAGGACGAGTCCCCCACCCGAGTGACGGTCTACGCGGGCAAACCGTCGAGCCGCCGCGCGAGCTCGACGAAGTCGGTCAGCGGCTCGTACGCGATCCCCTCGCCCTCAAGGTAGGCGGCGAGGCCGCCCAACGCGAAGACGCGCTCCGCCGCGCGCGCGGCACACCGGTCGGAGTAACCGTCGCCGGCGTAGACGACCGGCCCGGCCGGCAGAGAGGCGCGCTTGCACGGCTCGCCGCAGACCGGGCAGGGCGCCGCATCGCGAAAGCGCGCGCGCCAGCCGTCGGGGCCGGGCTCGAGCCGGTTCGCGTACAGCTCGACCTCGACCCCCTCCCGGGCGAGCAGGGGCTCGATCAGCTCGTGGAATCCGGCCGACACGACGAGCGGCTGGAAACGCCGCGCCAGCTCGGCGAACCCCTCGCGCACGCGCGCGTGCTCGACGAGGAAGCCCTGGATCTCGGCGAGCGGCGCCCGCACCGTCTCGAACTCGAGCGCGATCACCTCGTGCAGCGTCAGCTTCCGCCCGAGCGAGCGCTCCGCGTGCAGGTAGACCTCCGGGTCGCCGAACTCGAGCAGGACCATGTGGAGCGTGTCCACCTCGGTGACGGTTCCGTCCCAGTCGAGCACGAGCCGCATCTCGTGAGTCTGCCTGGACTTCGGCTGTTGACGCGTGGTCGGCGGCACCGCAGCCCGGGTGGCGCGACAATGGCGGCGTGAGCCCGCTCGAGCAGGTCGACAGAACGTGAGTCCGCAGAGGCGCACCGCGCTGGTCTCGGTCGGGGCAGCCTGCGCGCTGATCGCGATCAAGCTGTCGGCCGGCATCGCGTCGGGCTCGCTCGGGCTCGTGTCCGAGGCGCTCCACTCGGGCACCGACCTCGTCGCCGCGCTGCTCACGTTCTTCGCGGTCGGCGTCGCAACCCGGCCGGCCGACGAGCAGCACCAGTACGGGCACGGCAAGGCCGAGCATCTGGCCGCGCTCTTCGAGGCCGGGACGCTCGCGCTCGTCAGTATCGGAGTCGCGGGACTCGCGGCCGCGAGGCTCATCGGCTGGGTGCACATCACGGTCGATCCCGCCTGGTGGACGTTCGTCGCCATCGGGGTCGTGCTCGCAATCGACGTCTCGCGCACGATCACCTCGCTGCGCACGGCCCGACGCTACGCCAGCGCAGCTCTGCTCTCGAACGCCCTCCACTTCGGCAGCGACTTCGCGGGCTCGCTCGCAGTGCTCGCAGGCCTGGTCGCTGTCTCGGCAGGCTGGCAGGCGGGCGACTCCCTCGCGGCGCTGTTCATCGCTGCGCTCGTGCTGGGGGCCGCCGTGCGGCTGATGCGCCGCAACGTGGACGTGCTGATGGACCGCGCGCCGGCCGACGCGGAAGCGGCGGCGCTCGCGGCGATCGCCCGCATCGAGCCGAGCATCGAGCTGCGCCGCCTGCGCGTCCGCCACGCCGCCGGCCGGAACTTCCTCGACATCGTGATCGGCGTCTCCCCGGGGGCTGCCGTCGGCCAGGGTCACGCCGCCGCAGACCGGGTCGAGGAGGCCCTCGAGCGCGCCCTCCCGGGTTCCGACGTTGTCGTGCACGTCGAGCCGCGGCTCGACGAGGAGACGGTGCGCGAGCGCGCGCACGCGGCCGCGCTCGGTGTCCCCCGGGTACGTGAGATCCACAACCTGACCGTGCTCGACCTCGGCACGGGCACCGAGCTCTCGCTGCACCTGAAGCTCCCGGGCGAGCTCTCACTCGACGAGGCGCACTCACTCGCCGAGCAGGTCGAGGGCGCGATCCGTGAGGCCGTGCCGGAGATCGACACGGTCCAGACGCACCTCGAGCCGCTCGCGGAGCCGGGGGTCGGGCGCGAGCTCCCCGCCGACCCGAGCGAGGTCGAACGGATCGTGCGGGAGGCGACCGGCGAGGCGCCGCGCAGCCTCCGCTTCCTGCGTACCGCCGACGGGATCGTGGTCTACCTAACGCTCGGGCTCGACCCCGAGAGCACGCTTGCCGAGGCCCACGCCCGCGCGAGCGCGATCGAGGCCCGGATCCACGCCGAGCGCCCCGAGATCGCCGACGTGATCGTTCACACGGAGCCCTAGCTGATAGAGCTTGCGCCGTGAGGCTCTGCATGTTCTGCCCCAACGACCGACCGATGGAACGCGGCTGGGCCGGGCGCATCGCCGGCGACCGCGTGATCCACCTCGCAGCGCAGACCCTTCAGTCGTTCTTCACCGGCGGCGGCACCGCGCGGGAGCACGCCGAGTACGCCCTCGCCGATGTGACACTGCTCGCACCGGTGCTACACCCGCCCGCGGTGCGCGACTTCTACGCCTTCGAACAGCACGTCGTCACCACCAGCAGGCTGCGCGGACGCGAGGTGCCACCGGAGTGGTACGAGCTCCCCGCCTTCTACTTCTCGAATCCCGCGGCGATCTACGGGCCCGAGCAGGAGATCCCCTACCCCGAGGGGTCAGAGGCGCTCGACTACGAGCTCGAGGTGGCGGCCGTGATCGGCGCCGACGGGCAGATCGGCGGCTTCACGGTCATGAACGACTGGTCGGCACGCGACCTGCAGGGCAAGGAGATGCCGATCGGGCTCGGCCCGGCGAAAGGGAAGGACTTCGCGACGACCATCGGCCCGGTCGTCGTCACGCCGGACGAGTTCCGTGGCGACGAGGCCGTGATGGTCGCGCGCGTGAACGGCGAGGAACGCTCACGGGGCAACCTCTGCGACCTCAACTGGACATGGGAGCAGATCGTCGCCCAGGCCGCTCGGAACACGGTCCTGCGTCCCGGCGACGTGATCGGCTCCGGCACGGTCGGCACCGGCTGCATCCTCGAAGCCGGGGACGGCCGCTGGCTTCAGCCGGGCGACGTGGTCGAGTTGGAGGTCGAGGGGATCGGAGTGCTGCGCAACACCGTCGGGCCGCGCCGGGCCTGAGTCACTCCGCGGCCGGCACTACCGACGGTCGGCGCCGCGAGAGCAGGATTCCGGCGCCGATCAGGATGCCGCCGCCGACCTGGAGCACCGTCATCCGCTCGGACAGCAGCAGCAGCGCGAAGACGGCCGCGACGAACGGCTGGATGTTCGCGAACAGCGTCGCGCGGGAGGGGCCGACCCGGTGGATCGAGCGGAACCAGAGGATGTTCGTCAGGAAGAGAGGCCCGAGGGTCGCGAACGCGAGCACGAGCCAGACCGGCCAGCCGAAGTTGAAGTCCTGGCTCCCGAGCTGTGGCAGGCCGGTCAGCGCGACGGCACACCAGCCGATCAGGAGCACGAGCGCGCTGATCCGGTACGGCGAGTAGCGGCGCATGAGCGGCGCCACGAGGACAGAGTAGAGCGCCCACGTCGCGGCCGTCCCAACCGCGAGCGCGTCACCCTTGAGGCTTGTGGAGAGGCCGCCGCCCGAGCCGAGCGCAACGAGCGCCGCGCCCCCGAACGAGACGGCGGCTGCAAGCCAGAAGCGCTGGGTCGGCCGCTCGAGGCCGCCCGCGAAGGAGAAGAGGGCGGCGAAGATCGGTGTCATCCCGAGGATGAGCGCCACGGTCGAGGCCGACGTCAGCTTGATCGCGTAGACGAACGACATCTGGTTGAGCCAGATGCCGACCCCCGCCGCCGCGAGGATGAGCCAGACGTCCTTCCTCCGGACCCTGAAGCTGCGCTCGACGGCGAAGGTGAAGGCGGCGAAGAGTACAGCCGCCGCCCCGAAGCGCGTGGCCGAGTAGGCGAGCGGCCGGAAGCCGTGCTCGAGGACGTACTTTGTGGCCGTGTAGTTGAGAGACCACAGGACGACCGTCGTCAGCAGCATGATGTCCACCGTGGACGGTCGGCGCATGCCCGCGACACTACTCGCCGCGAGTGTCCTCGCCGCCGCCTTCCTCGCCGGCGGCTACTACGAGTCCACGTACTCGCTGCTCGCGGCCGCGGGCTGGCTCGGGCTCGCATTCGCGTACGCGCTGCGACCCCTGCCGGGTCCGCCCCCCGCCGCGCTCGCTCTCTGCGGGCTCGCCGGGCTGGCGGCGGTCTCGGGGCTCTGGGGACAGCCGGGCGCGGCCCTGCGGGTGGCGCCGCTGCCGGCGCTCTACGCGGCCGCCCTCTGGGCCGCCTCGCTCGTCGACCGCGAGACCCTGCTGCGCCGGCTGCGGCAGGCGATCCTGCTCGTCGCAGCCGCAGGCCTCGCGGCCAAGCTCACCGCGCTCGCGCCGGCAGCTGCCGGGCCTGACTCCGACCGGCTCGCGTGGCCGGTCACGTACGCGAACGGGCTCGGAGCGGTCGCCGTCACCGGAGTCCTGCTCTCCTTCCTCCCGGGCCTTCGGCGCCGCTCCGCGTTTGCCGGCGGCGCGCTCTGCGCCGCGGTCGCCGTCCTCACGTATTCGCGCAGCGCCCTGCTCGTGGGAGCGGCGGGGCTCGCGCTCGTGCTCGGACGCCGGGCGCGCGCGCCCGTCTGGGCGACGGTCGCAGCGGCGCTCGCCCTCGGCGCCGTCGCGGTCGCCTTCGCCCAGCCCCTCGCGGCACGTTTCGCCGCGCCGGCCCCCGACGAGCGCGACGCACGCCGCCTGCTCGACGTCTCAGGGCACGGGCGCACCGAGCTCTGGCGGATCGCCTGGGAGGAGGGCCTCGAGCATCCGCTGGCCGGGGCGGGAGCGGGAACGTGGGCGCGCGCCGCGATCGCCGACCGGGGAACGACCGCGGTCCCGGCGAACGCGCACTCGCTGCCGCTCGAGACGTTCGCCGAGCTCGGCCTCGCCGGCCTGGCCTTGCTCGCGGCCTTCCTGGTCCTCTCGCTGCGCGCCACGTGGCGGGAGCCCGCTGCCCTCGCCGTCGTGACAGCCTGGGCGCTCCAAGGGGCCGGGGACTGGACGTGGCAGCTGCCGGCCGCGACCCTACCGGCCGTCCTCTGTGCCGGCGCGCTCTCGCGCCGCGCACCGCCCCTACGCGCGGGCGCCGGGCTCGCAGTCGCCGCGGTCGCGCTCGTGGTCGGGGCCGCGGCAGGCCTGCACGGGGCCGGCGCGGCTCTGCTCGAGAGCAACTCACACAGTCGCTCCGTTCCGAGGCTGCTGCCTTGGGACGCGCGGCCGTGGGTCGCCCGCGGCGACCTCGCCCGAGCATGCGGCGTGGATCGCGGCGACCCCGTCCTCCTGCGCACCGATCCCTCGCCGGAGGGTTGCGGAAACCTGCCGCGATGACGAAACTCGCCGTATGCGCCGGCTCCGCCTGACGCTCGCCTCGATCGCCGCCCTCACCATGGCGGCGATCGTCGCAGCGGTCGCGTTCGCAGCCCCAGGGGCCGTCGGCCGCGCCGCCTCGCCGAGCGCAGGCGCCGCGACGGCCGTCTACTGCCCTGCGGGCGAGCGCAAGGCGCGCCAGAAGGCCCTCGCGACCTACAAGAAGGCCATGGCGAAGCAGCGCGCGGCGTACAACAAGAAGGTCAAGGACAAGCGCAAGCGGGCGCAGTTCGTCAAGAAGCAGAACGCCCAGCTGAAAGCGCTGCAGAGGCAGCTCAACCAGTGCGAGGACGAGTAGTTCGTTAGGCTTCGGGCGATGCCCGAGCCGACGCTCGCCGACGTCGACGCCCTTACCGGGCCCGCCACGCCGCACTTCGCCTACCAGCTCCGCGCGCGCGTCCGCGAGTTGATCGAAGATCTCCCGGACGACCATCCGGTGCGCCGCTACGGCGAGGAGAAGCTGGCGCTGCTCGACCGGCTCGGCCACGCCTCCTCGAAGGCCGAGGACGGCTCGCCGGAATCGCGCAGCCGGATCGGTTGGGAGACGGTGCCGAGCTCCGCGCCGGCGGCGAGCCCCCTGCCGCCCAGGCCATGAGCTTCGAGGGCGCGTCGGTCCTCGTGACCGGCGGAGCGCGTGGCATCGGCAGGACGATCGCCCTCCGCTTCGCCGCGCTCGGGGCCGCCAGGGTGGCAATCGGCTTCTTCCGCTCCGACGGCGCGGCGGAGGAGACCGCCGGGGAGCTGCGCGCGCTCGGCGCCGAGCCCGTGCTCGTGCGCGGCAACGTCGCCTCGGAGCGGATCGCCCGGGAGGTCGCCGCGCTCGGCCCGCTCGACGTGCTCGTGCACAGCGCCGCCACCGGGGTCATCAAGCCCGCCCTCGAGACCGAGGACAAGCACTGGGACTGGACGCACTCCACAAATGCCCGCGCCCTCCTCTCGCTCGCCCGTGCCGCCGTCCCGCAGATGCCCTTCGGCTCCTCCATCGTCGCCATCTCGAGCCTCGGCTCGAGCAAGGTGCTCGAGAACTACGCGCTCGTCGGCACGTCGAAGGCTGCGCTCGAGGCACTCGTGCGCTACCTCGCAGTCGAGCTAGCGCCGCGCGGGATCCGCGTCAACGCGGTCTCAGCCGGCGTCGTCGAGACCGAGGCGCTGGAGTACTTCCCGAATCGCGACGAGATGCTGGCCATGGGCCGCTCGACGCCGGCGGGCCGGATCGTCGCGCCCGACGACATCGCCAAGGCGGTGACGTTCCTCTGCTCGCCCGAAGCGGAGATGATCCGCGGCCAGACCCTCGTGGTCGACGGAGGCTGGTCCCTCCTCGCGTCCCTGGTCGGCCCCCCCTCCAGCCCGGCAGAGCCGGGCGCCGGGGAGGCCTGACGCCGCTCGCGGCGGGATGCCGCGCGTGCGTCGCGCAGGCCGTACTCAATGTACTGTCCTGCGCGCCGCCCGCTTGCCTCCCTTGCGGGCGACGCCCCAGGAACGCGAGGAGAGCCGAGAGGTGATGGAGCCGACCGACGACAACCGGCGGGCCTTCGACGTGAGGCACAAGTCGACCGAGAACGTCGTCCCCCGCCAGGGCCTACCCGCCGCGGCGCGCGAAGCCCTCTCGGACATCGCCGGCCAGCGCGTCCTCCATCTCCTCTGCGACGACGGCGTCCAAACGGTCGAGCTCGCGGCGCTCGGCGGACTCGTCACCGGACTCGACGAATCGACCGAGGCGATCGTGCTCGCCCAAGCGCGAGCACCGGAGCTGCCCTGGCTCCACGGCGACCCCCACGCACTGCCTGCCGAGCTGCAACGGGCCCGCTTCGACCTCGTCTATTGCGGCGAAGGGTCGCTTGCGCGGCTCCGCGACCTTGCCGCCTGGGCGGGCGGCGTGGCCATCGCGCTGCGGCCCGGTGGCACGCTCGTCGTCCACGACGACCATCCTGCCTCGGCCTGCCTCGACCGCTTTCTGCGCTGGCGGGACGACTACTTCGCGGCTCCGACCGTGGGAGAGCTGGTGAGCGCCGTTGCCGGAGCGGGGCTCGCTGTTCGCCGTCTCGACGAGACGCCCTCGCGCTCGCCCTGGCGGCGGATCGACCCGCGCGTCCCCGCAGAGCTCCTGCTGGTCGCCGAAAAGCCCGCCTAGCTCACCTCGGCCGCAGGCCCGGCACCGCCCGCCGGATGACGTCGCCCGCGATCATCCCCGCCAACCTCGGATTCTCCTGCAGCCGGCGCAGCGAATACTCGTACCAGCGGCTGCCGAAGGGGACGTAGACGCGAACGCGGTGCCCGGCGCGCACGAGCTCCGCCGCGCGCTCCTCCCGAACCCCCAGCAGCATCTGCAACTCGTAGCTCTCCGGCCCGAGGCCGCGGAAGCGCTCGAGCGACTGACCGATCAGCCACTCGTCGTGGGTGGCGACCGCGACGTAGCAGCCGACGTCGAGGAGCGCGTCGAGGGCCGTCACACAGGCGGCGCGCACCTCCTCGGAGCCCTGGAAGGCAATCGCAGCGGGCTCGGCGTAGGCGCCCTTGCAGAGACGAATGCTCGGCCGCAGGTCGGCGAGCGCTCGGATGTCGCCCTGTGTGCGCCGGAGGCAGGCCTGCAGGACGACGCCGACGTTCTCAAACCCCGCCTCCCGCTGGTCGCGGTAGAGCCGAAGCGTGTCGTCGGTGCGGGCCGTGTCCTCCATGTCGATGCTGACGAAGCTGCCGAGCGTCGCCGCGTGGCGGACGACACCTTCGAGGTTCGCCCGGCAGAGGTCGTAGCCGAGCGTCAAGCCGAGCCCGGTCGGCTTGACGCTGATACCCGCGTCGAGATCGTCCTCCGAAAGCGCCGCCAGCACGTCTTGGTAGGCCCGCGCGGTGGCCTCCGCCTCGCCCGCGTCGGCGATCTCCTCGCCGAGCACGTCCACCGTGGCGAGCTTGCCCTCTGCGTTCAGCTCGGCGACGACGCGGCGCGCGTCGGCAAGGTCGGACCCGGCGATGTAGGGAGCAGAAACCCTGCGGACGACCGGTCTCGGCAGAATCGGAAGCGCCCGGGCGAGGGCGTGGTCGAACAGCGACACGCAGTAGGATTCTAAAGGCGTGTAGGTACCAGAACTCGGCGTGCCAGCTTGCCCCGCGGTCGATCGGCGCTCATGCCGATGCACACCGACGCCGGCAGGCTGGAATGGAATGAACCAGGAGAGGGGCAACGATGCCGGAGGCAACCAGCGGGGAGGCGGCGATCGGTGACCGGCTGCTCCGGCCCGAGGTGACCGTCCGCGAGACAGCGCTCGAGCTCGTGCTCGAACTCGAGCTCGAGCTCGAGCGCGGAGGCGAGCTGCAGGTCGAGCCCGCACGAGCAGCGGCACACGTCAAGGACGGAGTGCTCACGCTCCACATCCCGAAGACGCACCCGATCGGGGCGGCGCTCGAGGGCTTCCACCCGGAGGTACCGCCGATCTGAGCGCCGCCTGAGCACATGGTGTCGGAGCCGGCAGCCACGTCGGCGCAGGGCACCTGCCCGGGCTAGCGGCCTAACGCTCGCGCATGAAGCCCTGGCGGGCGGCCGAGACGAGGGCGACCGCC
>CAYGLV010000006.1:0-54466 GCA_964351025.1 uncultured Gaiellales bacterium
CGGCGAGCCGCTCTCCGGAGGTGCCGTGGGCCAGGTGGTCGAGTCGCGACTCGACGGCTTCGAGCCGGGCGACTGGGTCGTCTCGATGCTCGGCTGGCGCGAGTGGGCGGTGGCGAGCGGAGGCCTGCGCAAGCTCGACCCCGCAGTGGCGCCCGTCTCGAGCGCGCTCGGCGTGCTCGGCACGACGGGCTTCACGGCCTACGTCGGCCTGCTCGACATCGGGCAGCCGAAGGCGGGGGAGACGGTGTTCGTCTCGGGCGCAGCCGGGGCGGTCGGCAGCATCGCCGGCCAGATCGCAAAGCTCAAGGGCTGCCGCGTCGTCGGTAGCGCCGGCTCCGAGGAGAAGGTCGCCTGGCTGCGGGACGAGCTCGGCTTCGACGCCGCGTTCGACTACAAGGGCGCTGACGTCCGCGAAGCGCTGAAAGAGGCCGCGCCGGAGGGCATCCACGTCTACTTCGACAACGTCGGCGGCGACCACCTCGAGGCGGCGCTCGCCGCGCTGCACCCGTTCGGGCGCGTCGTTTCGTGCGGGATGATCTCGCGCTACAACGACGGAAGTCCGGTTCCAGGCCCCTCGAACCTCATGTTCGTCGTCGGCAAGCGGCTGCGCATCCAGGGCTTCATCATCAGCGACCACTTCGACCGCTTCAAGCAGTTCGCGACGGACATGGGCGGCTGGCTGCGCGAGGGCAAGGTGCGCGACCGTGAGACGGTCGTCGAGGGGATCGAGAACGCGCCGGCCGCGTTCATGGGCCTCTTCTCCGGCGAGAACACCGGCAAGATGATCGTGAAGGTCGGCCCGGCGCCGGAGGATCAGGCGTCGAGCGCCGCGCGCAGCGACGCGACGTAGGCGCGCAGTGCCTCCGGGCCGTCCTCGGCCGCCTCGAGCGCCCGCGAGCCGACCACGACTCCGTCGGTGAGCTCGGCCGCGGCGCGGGCCTGTTCCGGGGTCGAGATGCCGAAGCCGGCGTAGAGCGGAACACCGCCCGAGACGGCGCGGGCGCGGGCGGCGAGGCCGCCGAGCGCGCCGGAGAGCTCGCCGCGGGCGCCGGTCGTCCCCGTCAGAGTGACGAGGTAGAGCCAGCCGTCGGTCTGCTCGGCTGCGACCCGGATCCGCTCGTCGGTCGAGGTGGGAGCGACGAGTTGCACGCGCTTCAGCTCGGGGCGCTCGCCGGCGGGGAGGTCGGCGACGATCAGGCTCGTCGCGCCGGCGGCCCGCGCCTCCGCGTCGAACCGCTCCCAGCCCCGCGCTTCGAGCAGCGAGGCGTAGGTCATCGGGATCAGCGGCACGCGCACGCGCGCCCGCACCTGCGCGAGGCAGTCGAGGCAGGCCTGCGTGCGCATTCCCTGGGCGAGCGCGCGCTCGGCTGCGCGCCGGATCACCGGCCCGTCGGCGAGCGGGTCCGAGAACGGGAAGCCGAGCTCGATCACGTCGGCACCGCCCGCGACGGCCGCCTCGGCGAGCGCCGGCGTCTCCGGCCCCGACATCAGGTAGATGACGAGCGCCTTGCTCATCCCTGGGCCAGCACCTCAGCGAGGTCCTTGTCGCCGCGACCGGAGAGGCAGACGAGAACCAGCTGCCCGGCCAGCTCCGCGGCGCGGGCGAGCGCGTGCGCCGGCTCGAGCGCCGGGATGATGCCCTCGGTCGCCGTCAGGCGCCGGAAGGCGGCGAGCGCCTCCGCGTCGGTCGCAGGAAGGTACTCGACGCGGCCCGAGTCGCGCAGGTAGGCGTGCTCGGGGCCGACACCGGGGTAGTCGAGCCCGGCCGAGATCGAGTGAGCGTCGGCGATCTGGCCGTCCTCGTCGGCGAGCACGGAGGAGCGCGATCCGTGCAGGATTCCCGCGCGGCCCGTCCCGAGGCTGGCGGCACCCGCCGCCTCGACGCCGACGATCCGCACGCCTTCGTCGGCGAGGAAGCCCGAGAACATGCCGATCGCGTTCGAGCCGCCGCCGACGCAGGCGACGACGGTGTCCGGCAACCGGCCCGCCGCTGCCAGGATCTGGGCCCGGGCCTCGCGCCCGATCACCGCCTGGAGATCCCGGACCAGCTCAGGGTACGGGGCGGGGCCGACGCAGGAGCCGATCAGGTAGTGGGTTGTCTCGACGTTCGTGATCCAGTCGCGGATCGCCTCGCTGGTCGCCTCCTTCAGGGTCTTCGTCCCGAACTCGACGGGGCGCACCTCGGCGCCGAGCAGGCCCATCCGCTCGACGTTCGGGCGCTGCCGGCGCATGTCCTCGGAGCCCATGTAGACGACGCACGCGAGGCCGAAGCGGGCGCAGACGGTGGCCGTGGCGACTCCATGCTGGCCGGCGCCCGTCTCGGCGACGATGCGCGTCTTGCCGAGCCGGCGCGCGAGCACGGCCTGGCCGAGCGCGTTGTTGAGCTTGTGCGCGCCCGTGTGGAGGAGATCCTCGCGCTTGAGCCAGAGGTCGACGCCGGGCGCAAAGCGCTCGGCGGGGGTGAGCGGCGTCGGGCGGCCTGCGAACGTGCGCCCGAGCTCGTCCAGCTCCGCCCAGTAGGCCGGGTCGGCCTTCGCCGCGCCCCAGGCGCCCACGAGCTCGTCGAGGGCGGGGACGAGCGTCTCCGGCACGTAGCGACCGCCGTAGGGGCCGAAGTCGGTCTGGACGGTGCTCATGCTCTGACTGCCTCCACGTAGGCGCGGACTTTGTCACGATCCTTGAGCCCCGGGGCAGACTCGAGCTGCGAGCTTGCGTCCACCGCCCACGGGCGCACCGCCTCGATCGCGGCACGGACGTTCTCGGGGCCGAGGCCGCCGGCAAGGACGATACGTCCCTCCGCCTGCGCGGCGCGCCGCCAGTGCTCGGGGTCGTTCTCCTGCCAGGGGAGATCGAAGACGCGCGCGACGCGCTCGCCGTCGCGCAGCAGCACGGCGTCCCGGCCGCGCACCTTGCCCGGCTCGCGCGGGTGCACCTGGTCGAGGTCGGCTGCGCTGTCGCCTGCCTCTCCCACCCAGACGGCCACGGAGAGCAGCGTTTCGGGCACCGGAAGGACTCTGGCGGCCGCCCGCGGGCTCTCGGGGACGAGGACGAAGCCCGCGAGATCGGCGCCGGCCGCCGCCGCGGCGGCGACGTCCTCCTCCCGGGTCAGCCCGCAGACCTTGACGAGCGGGCGCGAGAGCAACGCGGCCAGCTTGGCCGCCGGGTCGGGCGCCCGCATCAGCGCCGAGCCGACGAGAATCGCGTCGGCGCCCGCGAGCTCGGCGGCCGCGCCCTGGGCACGCGACTCGATCCCGCTCTCGGCGACGACGACGCGGTCGCGCGGCGCGCGGGCGATGAGCGCGAGCTGCGCTGCGCGGTCGATGCGGAAGGTCGCGAGGTCGCGCGCGTTGATCCCGATCACGCCGGCGCCGAGCGCGACTGCGCGGTCGAGCTCCTCGGCGTCGTGCGCCTCGACGAGCGTGTCGAGGCCGAGCGCGGCGGCGGCGCTCATGAGGGCCCGGCAGCTCCCGTCCTCGAGGTCGCGCAGGAGCAGCAGCACCGCGTCGGCGCCGGCCTCGCGGGCCGTGCGCAGGTGCTCCTCCGTCGAGAAGAAGCCCTTGGCAAGGAGCGGCGCCTCCGTGGCCGCGCGGGCGGAGCGCAGGTCGTCCCAGGTCCCCCCGAAGCGCTCGTCGACGAGCACCGAGATCGCCGCCGCGCCTGCGGCCGCGTAGGCGGGCGCGATCGCCGCGGGATCCGCGTCCGGGCGGATGTCGCCCGCCGAGGGCGAGCGCCGCTTGATCTCGGCGATGCCCTGCAGGCCCGGAGCGGCGAGCGCGTCCCTAAACCTCACGCGAGAACCTCACGAGCTCGTCGAGCCGCGCGAGCGCGGCGCCGGAGTCGATCGCCGCGCTGGCCAGCGAGATGCCCTCGCGCAGGTCCTCCGCGTGCCCCGACGCGGCGATCGCGCCCGCGGCGTTCAGGACGATCGCGTCCCTTCGTGTTCCTTCCGCTCCCGAGAAGACCTCGCGGACGACGAGCGCGTTCTCGCTCGCCGAGCCACCGCGCAGCTCGTCCAGGTGACCGCGCGGGATGCCCAGGTCGAGCGGGTCGATCGTGTACTCGCGCACAGCTCCGTCCACGACCTCGCAGACGAGATTCGGCCCTGTTGGAGAAAGCTCGTCGATCCCGCCGTCGCCGTGCACGACGAACGCGCGCCGCGCGCCGAGCTGCGCGAGCACGTCGGCGATCGTCCGGACGAGGCCGGGCGCGTAGACGCCGATCACCTGCGCCCGCGCACCCGCCGGGTTCGTGAGCGGCCCGAGGAGGTTGAAGACCGTGCGCGTGGCGAGCTCGCGGCGGACCGGCGCCGCGTGGCGCATGGCCGGGTGGTGTGTCGGCGCGAACATGAAGCCGAAGCCGAGCTCGTCGATCGACTGCGCGATCCGTGCGGGCGGCTGCTCGAGCTCGAAGCCGAGCGCCTCGAGCACGTCGGCCGAGCCGGAGGCGGACGAGACGGCGCGGTTGCCGTGCTTCGCCACCGCGGCGCCGGCGGCGGCCGCGACGAGCGCCGCGGCGGTCGAGATGTTGAACGTGTGGCCACCGTCGCCGCCCGTGCCGGCGGTGTCCACGAGATCGTCGCGGCGTGGGTGGACCGGAAGCACGTGCTCGCGCATCGCCTCCGCGCAGCCGGCGATCTCGTCTGCTGTCTCACCCTTCACCTTCAACGCCACGAGAAACCCGCCGATCTGGCCGGGCGAGGCCTCACCGCGCATGATCTCGTCCATGACCGCGCGCGACCGGGAGCGGTCCAGAGACCGTCCCTCGAGCAGATCCGCCAGAGCCTCGACGATCATCGCGCGCCCTCGAGAAAGTTCCTCGCCAGCTCCGGTCCCAGCGGGGTGAGCACCGACTCGGGGTGGAACTGGACACCCTCGATCGGCAGCTCCCGGTGGCGGACGCCCATCACCTCGCCGTCCTCGGTGCGGGCGGAGATCTCGAGCAGATCGGGGACGCGCACCGCCGCGAGCGAGTGGTAGCGGCCCGCCTCGATCGCCTCGGGCAGCCCGGCGAAGACGCCGCGGCCGTCGTGCCGCACTGTGCTCGCCTTGCCGTGGAGCAGCGCCATCGCCTGCCCGATCTCGCCGCCGAAGGCCTCGACGATCGCCTGGTGACCGAGGCAGACGCCGAGGGTCGGCACGCGCGGGCCGAGAGCCCGGATGGTTTCGACCGACACGCCCGCATCGGCCGGCCGGCCCGGGCCGGGGGAGATCACGAGCCGGTCCGGTGCGAGGCGCTCCGCCTCAGCGACGGTGATTGCGTCGTTGCGGTAGACGGTCACCTCCGCGCCCAGCTCCGCGAAGAGGTGGACGAGGTTGTAGGTGAACGAGTCGTAGTTGTCGATCAGCAGCAGCTTCATAGCTCGGCCTCCGCCAGGTCGATCGCGGCTTCGAGCGCCGCCAGCTTGCTCAGGCACTCGAGGTGCTCCGCCTCGGGATCGGAGTCTGCCACGATCCCGGCTCCGGCCTGCAGGCCGGCGACGCCGTCGTGGAGCACGATCGTGCGGATCGCGATGCACGTGTCCATCGTCCCGCCCGGGAGGACATAGCCGACCGCGCCGGCGTAGGGGCCGCGCCGGTAGCCCTCGAGCTCGCTCACGATCTGCATCGCACGCACCTTCGGCGCCCCCGAGACGGTGCCGGCGGGGAAGCAGGCGCGCAGGAGGTCGTACGGCGAGACGCCCTCGGCCAGCGCGCCCGCGACCTCGGAGACGAGGTGGACGACGTGCGAGTAGCGCTCGGGCTGGAGGAAGCTCTCGACGCGCACCGTGCCGGGGCGGCAGACGCGCGAGAGGTCGTTGCGGCCGAGGTCGACGAGCATGGTGTGCTCCGCGCGGTCCTTCTCGGAGGCGAGTAGCCGCTCGATGTCGCCGGCGCCCGGCTGTGTCGTCCCGGCGATCGGGTTGAGGCTCGCGCGGCCGCCCTCGCACTTGACGAGCGTCTCGGGGGACGAGCCGATCAGCGCGAGCCCTTCCAGCTCCAGCAGGAAGAGGTACGGCGAGGGGTTGACGCGGCGCAGCGCCCGGTAGAGCTGGAGGGCCGAGGCCGAGGTGGGCCGCAGGGCGCGTTGCGAGAGGACGACCTGGAACGCGTCGCCGGCCCGAATGAGGTCTTTGATCCTGTCCACGCCTGTCTCGTAGTCGGCCTGCGGAGGGAAGCGGCGCGTGGGCCCGGCCGCGGTTGCAGGTGACGGGAGCGGGGGGAGAGGGCCGGCGAGCAGCTCGGCGATCTCCTGCGCGTCGCCTACGAGCACGTCTGCCGTACCGGAGCCGTGGTCGTAGCGCAGGAGCGTGTCGGCGACGATGAAGCTGCTCTCGGGCAGGCCCGCTCCTGCGCCGGGCAGCGGCACCGTCGGCTCCAGCTCCGCGGCGTGGTCGTAGGCGAGGTAGCCGACGACCGGCGCCCCGAGCGCCTCCGCCTCGTCGAACGAGACGATGCGCGAGCCCGCGCCCATGAACGAGTGGCGGCCGAGGCGGCCGTGCTCGACCGACTCGAGCAGGAAGCTCGCCTGCCCGGCGCCGCGCAGGCGGAGGTACGCCCCAAGGGGGGTGAGGAGGTCGGTCGGTATGCGGGTCGTCTGTGTCATGGGAACGAAAAAGACCCTCACGGGTCTTTGGAGCGGAACGGGCTGTGTCGCGCCGGGTCAGACCCGGCGCAGGCTCCCGCCCCGCTCGCGGCGCCAGGCCCACCAGGCACGCGGGGTGAGAGTCATCGGACGGAGCGTAGCCGAACTGCGGCCCGGGTCAAGCCGTCATGGGCGGCGCAGCTATCGGATCTCGGGGCATGCGCCCGACTCGTGGCGGCCTTCGCGCGCCGCCTCGAGCCGGGCATGTCGTTCCTGCGCTGAAGGACGAGCGCAGGCCTACGCGTGAACCGCCGTGCGCACCTCCTGGAGCACGACCTCGTAGTGGTCGACCGCAGGCGTCCCGGTGGAGCCGAGCTCCTTCGCCGCCTGGGCGCGGACCTTGTTCGCGGCCTCCTCGCTCGCGCGCAGCGACTCCTGGGTGTCCCAGAGCGTGATCACGAGCGACTTGCCCGTCTCGCGATCGATCAGCCCGAGGACTCCTGAGAAGCCGTCGAGCTGCTTGATCTGGGGGAGGACCTGCGACTCGAGAATCGAGACGGCCTCATCGACCTTCTCGCGGGAACCGACAATTGTGCTCGCGCGTGCGAACATCAACCACCTCCTCAGCCGATATCTCGTAGCAATGGATACTAATACGTTTTGGTGCAAAGTGGAAGAGCGCACGTCGGCTACGCTGCTGCGGTGAGCCGCTCCGTCATCGTCTCCGCCGTCCGTACGCCCTTCGGCAAGCTTGGTGGCGGACTCGCGAGGCACTCCGGGACTGAGCTCGGCTCGATCGCAATCCGTGCGGCGCTCGAGCGCTCCGGGCTCGAGCCGGCCGAGGTCGAGTACGTGATCATGGGCCAGGTGCTGCAGGCGGGGGCGGGTCAGGCGCCCGCGCGGCAGGCGGCGATCGGCGCCGGACTGCCGAAGGAGGTGCCTGCGGACACCGTGAACAAGGTGTGCGCCTCCTCGATTCGCGCCCTCGAGATCGCCGACGCGATGATCCGCGCCGGCGAGCACCGGCTGGTCGTCACCGGCGGCATGGAGTCGATGTCGAACGCGCCGTACCTGCTCAGGAAGGCGCGCTTCGGCTACCGGCTCGGCGACGGTGAGCTCGTGGACGCGATGATCTTCGACGGGCTGCGCTCGACGTTCGACGGGCTCCACATGGTCGCCCAGAACGCGGGCGTCTCCCGCGAGCTGGGGATCACGCGCGAGGCGCAGGACGTCTGGGCGTACCGGTCGCACCAGCGTGCCGCGGCCGCTCAGGCGGAGGGCCGCTTCGCGGACGAGCTCGTCCCCGTCGGCGACGTGACGGCGGACGAGTCGGTGCGCCCGGACACGACGCTCGAGAAGCTCGCCTCGCTGCAGCCTGTGTTCGACCCCGAAGGGACGACGACGGCCGGAAACGCCCCCGGCGTGAACGACGGCGCCTCGTGCGTGATCGTCGCGTCCGAGGAGTTCGCGCGGGAGCGTGGCCTCGAGGTGCTCGCGACGATCGTCGCGCAAGGCTACGTCGCCGACGACTTCGCCTATCTCGCGCGGACGCCCGCCAATGCGGCCGCCCAGGCGCTCGCGAAGGCGGGCAAGACGATCGCCGACGTGAGGCGGGTCGAGATCAACGAGGCGTTCGCCTCGGTCGCCTCGCACTCGACGCAGCTGCTCGGGGCCGACGAGGAGATCGTGAACGTGAACGGCGGAGCGATCGCGCTCGGCCACCCGATCGGCGCCTCCGGCGGGCGCATCGTCGGCACGCTGGTGCACGAGCTCCGGCGGAGCGGGGGCGGTCTGGGCCTGGCCGCCATCTGCTCGGGCGGCGGCCAGGGCGACGCGCTCCTGATCGACGTCTAGCCGGCGACCGGCTGCCAGGTCGTGCCGCCGTCGCCGCTCCGGTAGAGCGTGCGGTCGAAGGCGACGACATAGGCGATCCTCGGCGCTCCCGGCGCCCAGGCGATCGGTCCGGTATCCGCGCCGAGGCGGAGCACCTGCTTCCACGTGCGGCCTCCGTCGAGCGAGCGAAGCACTCCCGGCCCGGAGGCGAGCACGAGCTTCGGGTCGCCGGGCGCGACGGCGAAGCCCCGCACCTCGGCCCGGACGGTTCCGGCCCAGGTCTTCCCTCCATCGCGGCTGGCGAGGACGAGCCGGCGCTGCGCATCGGCGGCGAGGATCGTGCCGTCGCCGAGCACGGCGAGGCCGAACACCGAGTCGCCGACCGCGCGCGACACGGGCGAGAAGCTCGCGCCGCCGTCGCGGGAGCGGTAGAGACCCTCTCCGGCGACGGCCGCGTACAGCGTCAGCGAGGATCGCGGATCCACGGCGAACCCGTGCAGATCGAGGTGCGGCAGACCGCGAGGGCGGATGTCACGCCACGTGACCCCGCCGTCGGTGCTGCGGGCGAGGACGTTGTGACCGGCGGCCCAGACCGTGAGGCCGCCCGCCCGGGCGAGATTCATCGCATCCTTGCCGCCGAGCGAGTACTTCGTCCACGTCCTGCCGCCGTCACGGGACCGGAACAGGCCGTCGTGGGTGCCCAGCAGCACGTCTCGCGCGTCGGCGGGCGAGACGAGCAGCGAGTGGTAGTCGGGCGCACGCGGTAGGCTGCCGCCCCCGTCGCGACGGCTGAGCTCGACGGCCACGAGCGCGAGGACGGCGAAGGCGAGGAGCGCGAACCGGCCGCGGCTCATGGCCAGGCGACGAGCTCGGCGAGGAGGGCCTGCACGCGCGCGTCGATCTCGTCGCGGATCCGGCGCACCGTCACGATGTCCTTGCCTTCCGGGTCCTCGAGCAGCCAGTCCTCGTACCGCTTGCCGGGGAAGACGGGACACGCGTCACCGCAACCCATCCTGATCACGACGTCGGCGGCGCGCACATGCTCGTCGGCGAGCTTCATCGGGATCTCATTGCTCGCGTCGATGTCGAGCTCGGCGAGCGCCGCGACGACGACGGGGTTGGTCGCGGAGGCCGGCATGCTGCCCGCGGAGCGGACGGCGACGCGGCCCTGCGCGTGGCGCTCGAGCAGCGTCGCGGCCATTCGGCTGCGGCCGGCGTTGTGAACACAGACGAAAAGCACCTCGGGAACGGTCATGCCACTAGGCTACCGCCGTGGAGTTCGAGCACGTCCTCGTCGTCGGCGCCGGGCAGATGGGCAGTGGGATCGCGCAGGTGGTGGCGGCGTCGGGGCGGCGTGTGTCGCTGCACGACTCCTTCCCCGAGGCGGTCGAGCGCGGGCTCGGCGTGATGCGGCGCAGCCTCGAACGGCTCGCAGAGAAAGGCGGTGCGGATCCCGGAGAGGTGCTCGCGCGGGTCACTCAGGTGGACGACCTCGTGCCGGCCGACCTGCTGATCGAGGCCGTTGTCGAGGACGCCGCTGCGAAGCAGGACATCTTCCGGCGCGCGGACGCAGTGCTGCCGCCCGCGGCGATCCTCGCCTCGAACACGTCCTCGATCCCGATCGCAGCGCTCGCGGCGGCCACGTCGCGGCCGGAGCGGGTGATCGGCATGCACTTTTTCAACCCCGTTCCGGTCCTGAAGCTCGTCGAGGTGATCCGCGCCGAACACACCTCCGACGAAACTGCGGCAGCGATCGTCGCTCTCGCCGAGGATCTCGGCAAGGTGCCCGCGCAGGCGCGCGACTCCCCCGGCTTCGTCTCCAACCGCATCCTGATGCCGTTCATCAACGAGGCCGCGTATGCGCTCATGGAAGGCGTGGCCGAGGCGGAGGCGATCGACACGATCGCGAAGCTCGGCTTCGCGCATCCGATCGGGCCGCTCGCGCTCGCCGACCTGATCGGGCTCGACACCTGCGTGGCGATCATGGAGGTGCTGCACGCGGGCCTGGGCGACCCGAAGTACGAGCCGTGCCCGCTGCTCCGGCAGCACGTGCAGGCGGGGCGCCTCGGCCGGAAGACGGGCAGCGGCTTCTACGAGCACCACTCGCAGCCTGCGGGCTGACGTAAGATCGCCCGCAATGGACTTCGCGCTCACCGACGAGCAGCGGGGGATCCAGACGCTCGCGCGGGAGGTCGCCGAGGCGGAGATCGCGCCGAACGCCGCCGCCTGGGACCGGGAGCGCCGGTTCCCTACAGAAACGATCGGCAAGCTCGGCGAGTTGGGGCTGATGGGCGTCTGCGTTCCCGAGGCCTACGGCGGAGCGGGCGCGGACTTCCTCTCCTACATCCTCGTCCTCGAGGAGCTCTCGCGCGCGGACGCGGGTATCGGGGTCACCGTCGCCGTGCACACGAGTGCCGCGACGCTGCCGATTCTCGCCTTCGGCACCGACGAGCAGAAGGAGCGCTTCGTTCCTCCGCTCGCCCGGGGCGAGCAGATCGGCGCCTTCGCACTCACCGAGCCCGGCTCGGGTTCCGATGCCGGCGCTCTACGCACGGCGGCGGTGGCCGACGGCGACGGCTGGACGATCTCCGGCTCGAAGCAGTGGATCACGAACGGCTCGTACGCCGGCATCTTCCTGGTCTTCGCTCGCACCGATCCTGCGACGAACGGGCCGCGCGGCGTCTCGGCGTTCCTGCTCGACGCCGAGCACGTCACGATCACCCGCGAGGAGGAGAAGCTCGGCCTCAACTCGTCCTCCACCGCGGATCTCGTCCTCGACGGCGCCCGCGTCGGCCGCGATCGGCTGCTGCACGTGGAGAACAGGGGCTTCCAGGTGGCGATGGCGACGCTCGACGGTGGTCGGATCGGCATCGCGGCCCAGGCGGTCGGGATCGCGCAGGCGGCCCTCGACGTGGCGCGCGCATTCGCGCTCGAGCGGCGCGCCTTCGGCCAGCGCATCGGTGACTTCCAGGCGATCCAGTGGAAGCTCGCCGACATGGCGACCGAGATCGACGCGGCCCGCCTGCTCACGTACCGCGCGGCCTGGCTGAAGCAGGAGGGCCGGCCGCACACGGCCGAGGGCGCGAAGGCGAAGCTCTTCGCTTCCGAGATGGCGCGGCGTCAGACCGCCGAGGCGATCCAGGTGCTGGGCGGGTACGGCTACACGAAGGAGTTCCCCGTCGAGCGCTACTACCGCGACGCGAAGGTGACCGAGATCTACGAGGGCACGAGCGAGGTGCAGCGGATCGTGATCGCGCGCGATCTGCTCAAGCAGGCGGAGAAGGCCGTTGGCTAGGCGGAGAGACGAGCCCGTTCGTCTGACGCGGATCTACACGCGCGGTGGCGACACGGGGGAGACGTCGCTCGGCGACGGCTCGCGGGTCTCCAAGCTCGACCCGCGTATCGCCGCGTACGGGGCCGTTGACGAGCTGAACTCGGCGCTCGGCGCCGTTCTCGCCGGCGTGGTCCCGGATGAGTTGCGGCCATCGCTCGAACGGATCCAGAACGAGCTCTTCGATGCGGGTGCCGACCTTTCGGTGCCCCGCGCCGTCCCTGACCGGCTGCGGATCGGTCAGGCCGCGGTGGACGGGCTGGAGGCACTCTGCGACAGCTTCAACGACGCTTTGCCGGAGTTGCGCAGCTTTGTCCTTCCCGGCGGGACCGAGGCGGCGGCGCGGCTGCACGTCGCGCGCACCGTCTGCCGGCGCGCCGAGCGCGACGCACTCGCTGCCGACGTCAACCCACTCGTTCTCGTCTACCTGAACCGGCTGTCGGACCTGCTCTTCATCCTCGCTCGGGCGGCGAACGCGGCCGCTGGGCGAGCGGAGCCGCTCTGGAAGCCTGGTGCCTCGGGCTAGCGGCCGGCGGCTCGGTTCCTCGATCGATCCTTCTCTTCGCGCCCACCCTCGGGGCGAATCTCTTCGTGGGCCTCCAGCCCGTCGTCCCAGGCTCGCCGCTCGAGCTTACCGGAGCTGTCCGCTTGCTAGCTCTGGCCATGGCTGTCGCTCAGCTTGAGCACGGCCTGCGTCAGCGAGGCGGTCAGCGCCCGCATCTCCACTGCGGCGGACTGGAGCGCGTCGGTCGAGGCCGCCTGGCTCTGCATGACCGGGGTATGGCTGCGGAGGTGGTCGTCGTACTCGCCGATCGCATCGGCGAGCTCGTGCATCGTCGGACGCACGTCCTCGCTCGAGTGGGCGGCGCGGTCTCTTTCCTCTTCGAGCTTCGGCGAAGTCGGTCGGCAGCGTGTCTAACGCTCACGCGAGCATTAGCTCTACCTGACCGTCGCGTAGAACGCGGGCGCGTAGGTTCCGCTGCCGCCCGCGCTCGCCGCCCACGCAGTCCACGTTCCGCCGGGATCGATCGTGATGTCGTACATCGCGCCCGGAGCGAGCGCGAGCGTGAGGCTTCCGTCCGTGTGAGTCAGGAAGAGCGGCTTCGTCGACGCCCGGCGCCAGTCGGAGGTCGTGGCGGCGTCTGTCGAGCTCCAGACCCCGACCGGGAGGAGGAGCGCCGAGTAGGAGTGGGCGAGCGCGGCCAGGTTCGTGACGTGGAGACTGACGTGCACGACGCGCGTCGCTTTCCGCGCGTCGACGACGTAAAGGTCGCCTCCCCGCGAGACTTCGCCCGTCGTGCCCGGCGTGGGCGTCCAGGCCGGGGCCTGCAGGCCGGAGATGCGACCGTTTGGGCCGATCGCGGTCGTGTACCGCAGCGACCGCACGCCGACGGGCACGGGAGCGCCCTTCGCGAGTGTATAGAGCATGTTCGAGCCGCCCGCCGCGACGGTCGCCGACGCCGACTGGCTCTCGGCGGTGAAGGAGAGCGCAGAGGCGATCAGCGCGCCCAGGATCGCGGCGAGTGCGATCGCGACGCGGCGCCTGCGGCGGAGCGGTGCGGTGGTGCGGCTTTCCACACCGCTTGGATCGGCTCAGCCGGTGCAGGCTATGTCCCCTGTTCGGGGCGCGGGCGCTTCCCCGATTCGGGGTCGCTACTGTGGGCCGTCGGGCGCCTGGCGGTCGGCGAGCCGCTCGACCGCCTGCGCAAGGGCCATCAGGACCGTCCGCATCTCGGCGGTCACAGCCTGGAGCTCGCCCGTTGACGCGGCGATGTTCTTCATGACGTCGGTGTGGCTGCGCAGGTGCTCCCCGTACTCGCCGATCGCGCCGACGAGCTCCCGCATCGTGCCCTTCACGTCCTCGCTCGAGCTCACGGCGCGGTGGATCTCCTCTTCGAGCTTCGCGAAGTCGATGGAGGGGATGGCCTGCGGCGGCACGTACGGGACGAGCGCGGTCGAGAAGTCCTTCTCCGGCCCGGGGTCGGGCTCGTCGCGGTAGGCCGGCGCGAGCTGGAACTCCGCCAGGTGCAGCGCGCGCCTCTCTGGGGGCAGCGAGGAGAGGTCGGGCTCGACCGGGTCGATCGCCGCGTGCTCGACGGCCGGGTGTGTGACCGCGGCAGGCGGGCCGCGAGCGCCCGTCGCTGTCTGCTGCATCGTCTCTTTGAGCTCACGCGCCTCGAAGACGATCGTCGCCAGGCTGAGCATGTTCACGTCGGCGAGCTCGCGCCGGCGGTCGAGCACGCCGAGGAGGAAATAGAGGAGGATGACGAGGATCGCCGCGCCTCCGAAGATCTTGCCCTGGCGGCTGCGGAAGAAGAGCAGCGGATAGCCGCCGCCGGGTACGCGCCGCACCATTCGGCCGGTGATCCGGTCGGCGCGGATCGTGAACGCGTCCTCGCCCGTGTTCGCGTCACCCTTCGTGTGGATGACCAGGGTGTCGCCGCTGCGCTCGAGCTTCGAGATACGGTGGACGAGGGGGCCCGGAATGGCGAAGTCTTCCTGCGCGGACTGGGGCACTTCGAATGCGACGATGTCGCCCTTCTTGAGCTCGTCCTCTTCCACACCCTTGAGGACGACGAGGTCGCCAGGCTGAAGCGTCGGGCGCATGGACACGCCCGCCACTGGGACGATCGGGGGGTTTGCGTGCCAGATGACCGCCCCGGCCATGTAGGCGATCACGCCGAGCACGGCGAGCGCGGGAATCGTGTACCAGAGCACGAACGCGCCAAGTCGGGCCGCACGGGCCCGGCCGATGTTCTCGCTCCTCAAATCGCTCTGGTCAGACATGGTTCGAATGTTCTATCTGCGTCGTCCCGCTCCTGCGCGGATCGTGACGCGCCGGAGCTACGCGTCGCTGGTGCTGCGACTGATCCTGACGAAGAACGCGAGGTTGGCGACGTTGGTCTGCTGACCCGGCGGAACCTTGCCGGCCGGGTTGAGGAGCGACGCGATAACGTAGATCCGGCGCTTGTCCGGGTCGAGGCCGGCGGGCTGGCACCAGGCCGTCAAGAGGCTCGTGTCGGTCGCGCACGTGGTCAGGTTGGCACTGGCGTCGACGGTCGGCCTGAGCCAGCCCCCGATCCGGCTCTCCGCCAGCAGGAGCTGTCCTTCGCTGACGGTCGGCGATCCGGGCGCGGTCGAGTCGAGGATGCCGCAGAACGTCGTTCCCGCGTCGACGATGGCGAGCTTACCCGTCGTACAGCCACCTGTGGTGATCGAGACCGGATGGTAGATGCCGATCCGGATCTGTCCTCCGCCGCCGACGAGATTGCCCTTCGAGCGCGACGTGTTCGACCAGAACATCGCGACCCTCATCCGATTGGTGAAGTCCTTGGCGATGTCGGCCTTGGCGAGCGTCTTCCCCTCCTGGAGCTGGGCGTTGCCGTTGCTGCGCGTCACCGTGGCCGACATCGTGATGACGTCGGCGATCTGACCGCCGGTTAGACCCGGCGCCGGCGTGATCGTCAACCCGCTCCCACCGGATGTGGCCAGCCAGTAGGTGACGCTGCCGAGCAGCGACACCGAAACCGCGGTCAGCGCGAGCGCCCGACGCGCTCTCGGGCTCGGAAGGGGCCGGTGGAGAGGGTTCACTTGCGCGACGCCTCCAGCGCCTAGGTGGGCTGCGCGGCGAAGAAGAACTGCGGGTTCAGGTTGGCGGCGGTCGCTGTCGAGATCGTGTAGAAGCTGCCGCCGGTGTCGAACACGATGTCGTAGTAGAAGCCGACAGGAAGCCTGAACTGGAGGAACCCGTCCGTGTTCATGAGGTACGTGGGGCGGACGGCGATCACCTCGTTGCCGACCTCGGGCCAGACGGTGCAGGTGGTGGCGGGAGGAACAGGAGCGGCGCATTTGTGAACCCGGACCGGGAAGGCCCAAGAGCTGTACGCCTGCTGTAGACCGGCGAGATTGGTGACGAACATGTCGACGGTCAACGCGGTAGCGGTCCCCAGAGTCGCGGCGGTCGCATCGATGAGAGCGAGGTCGCCGGCCGTCGTCACTTCGCCGGCAGAGCCCGCCGCCGGTGTCCATGCCGGCTTCACGACCGATGCGGTGAACACTTTGGCAGCTGAGATCCCTGCCGCCGGCGTGTAGCGCAGCGTCGTGACGGCCGCGGGAATCCCAGCCGTCCCATCCACCACCGGAAAGACGAAGCTCGTCGAGCTAGCCGCGACGCTGATCGTCGATGTCCCGGAATTCTCTGCGAACGAGACGCCGAGCGCCGCCGCGAGTACCGCAAGCGCCGGAATGCTAACGAGCAGGAAGCGACGGCGGCGCTTGCGGAGGCCCTTCTCCACCAGCGCGAGCTGCTCGAACGTCAACGGGGGGGGGGGGCTTTGACTTGTCATCCGCAGGCCGAGTGATCTTCGCCGCCAAGGCTACTGATCCTTCCAGATGGAACTCTACACTTTTCTGGGTCTCGCGTCACCCGTATCGGCATGAAGTTCCCCCAAACGGGGTATACCGCCCAGATGGGGTACACCGGATCTCCAGGCACACCAGTTCTGCGAGAACCTCGCGGATCCTGCCACGCCGCGTGCCGCGCCGCGCCCGCAGGCGCCTTCATGAACTCGCCTCGAGCACGGGCAGCCGCTCGGCGCCGCGCTTCCTGAGCCGCTTGCTCTCGTAGAGCGCGAGGTCCGCCTTGTGCATCAGCTCGGCCGCAGTGTGCCCGTGCTCGGGAGCGAGTGCAAATCCGCTCGAGAGCCGGACGCCAAGGCCGTGGCGCGAGGAAGCGCGAACGAGCTCGCGCTCGATCCGCTGTGTGAGGCGCTCGGCCGTCGCACGGGTGCCCTCGCACAGCAGCACGACGAACTCGTCGCCGCCGAGGCGGAATGCGAGGTCGTCGGCGCGGAGGAGGCGGCGGAGCGTGTGACCGACGAGACGCAGCGTCTCGTCGCCTGTCCGGTGGCCGTGCTCGTCGTTGATCAGCTTGAGGTCGTCGCAGTCGAGCAGCACGAGCGCGAAGCGCCGCTCGTGGTCGCAGAGCTCGGTCAGCACGGCATGGCAATGGCCGGCGTTGTAAAGGCCGGTGAGCCAGTCGCAGCGAGCCCGCTGCTCGAGCGCGTCGCGGCGGGCGTCCTGCAAGAGGGCCAGCGCGGCGAGTCGGGCGAATGCCTGCACGGTCTCGTGCTCTGATCGGAGGAACGGCTGCCGGTCTGCCCGCCGCCGCAGCTCGATCGCTCCGAGCGTCCGTCCGCTCGCGTCGAGCGGGACTACGAGCGTCCGCGCCGGGCCGGCGATCCGCCGGTCGTGGACGAGCACGCGGCGGTCGCGGCCTTCGATCAGCTCGTGGAGAGCGAATTCGTCGATGTCCACGAGCGTGGCGATCCGGTTCGCGATCGTCGTCCAGAGCTCCGTGCGATCACGCGCCGTCAGAAGCGAAGCTACCGCCTCGACCAGCGCGTCGCTCGTCGTTGCAAGGCTCGGTTGAATGCTTGGCTCTGCCGCAGTAACAGTCACGTGCTCCCCCCGTAGCTCGACGACGCCGCGGTCGCCGGGTTGGAGTCGCCCTAGTATCGCCCGATTCAAAGCCCCGGGAATCCCCCGGACGGGTGAATGAGCCTCTCCTGACCGCGCGGGCGCTCCCGCGGCTCCGCTCGCACGTTTTCCGGGCCGAAAGGCGCGACGGCTAGTTCCGCGACCGACGTGCGGCGGTGCACGTACGGACGCGCCGCACGAGCGTCTTCGGCCTGCTGACGCGGTGGCATCCCTCGCTTGCGCTGGAGACCGTCACCGCGAACGCCGCGAACGTCTCACGGCTGCGCCTCTCACTCGCCTGATCCGAGCGAGGCGAGGTGGCGCAGGGTGACTCTTCCTGTCGCCACCTTCGCTCGCTCACATTCTCCGCGTCATCGTTCCCCGCGGAGGATCATGCGACACCCCCGGGGGAGAGGGGGGAACGCAGGCTCGCCGCAGTGATCGCTCCGACCATAGCTTCCGTTTTCCAGCAAATCAAGCCGAGAAGTCCACTGCGTTGAACTCCAGATGTCCAGCACCGGCAGTCTGATTCCGATCTCTCCGAGGCCGGTTTCGGACGCGTCGTGCTGAATACGTGATGAACGCTGCGACTACTATCTGCGCGATGGCGACCACCGAGGACCGGGGCTCGCTCGACGCGACGCGCGCCTGGCGCGAGCAGGCCTTTGCCGCCGTCCCTGAGCGCGAGGGAGAGCTCTTCACGACGATCTCGGGGCTCGAGAACGAGCCGCTCGCGACGCCGGACACGGTCGAGGTGGACTACGACCGCGACCTCGGCTATCCAGGCGCTTACCCGTTCACACGTGGCGTCTACCCGACGATGTACCGCGGCCGACTCTGGACGATGCGCCAGTTCGCCGGCTTCGGCACGGCTGAGGAGACCAACGAGCGCTTCCGCTATCTCCTCGAGCACGGGCAGACCGGGCTTTCGACCGCGTTCGACATGCCGACGCTGATGGGCTACGACTCGGACCACGCGCGCTCGCTCGGAGAGGTCGGCCGCGAGGGCGTGGCGGTGGACTCGCTCGCCGACATGGAGACACTCTTCTCGGGCATCCCGCTCGGCGAGGTCTCGACGTCGATGACGATCAACTCACCGGCGGCGATCGTGCTCGCCTACTACCTCTGCGTCGGCGAGGGCCAGGGTGTGCCGCGCGACAAGCTGCGCGGGACCGCCCAGACGGACATCCTCAAGGAGTACATCGCACAGAAGGAATGGATCTTCCCGCCCGAGCCGTCGCTGCGGCTCGTCGTGGACATGATCGAGTTCTGCTCGCGCGAGATGCCGCTCTTCCACCCGATCTCGATCTCGGGCTACCACATCCGTGAGGCCGGCTCGACTGCGGCGCAGGAGCTGGCGTTCACGCTCGCCGACGGCTTCGCCTACGTCGAGGCGGCGCTCGAGCGCGGCCTCAAGGTGGACGAGTTCGCACCGCGGCTCTCGTTCTTCTTCAACGCCCACCTCGACTTCTTCGAGGAGATCGCGAAGTACCGGGCCGCGCGCCGGATCTGGGCGCGCGAGCTGCGCGGCCGCTACGGAGCTCGCGACGACCGCTCGCTGCTGATGCGGTTCCACACGCAGACCGCAGGCGTCTCGCTGACCGCACAACAGCCGGAGCTGAACATCGTGCGGACGGCGATCGAGGCGCTCGCGGCGGTGCTCGGGGGCACCCAGAGCCTGCACACGAACTCGTACGACGAGGCGCTCGCGCTGCCGACCGAGGACGCCGTGCGGATCGCTCTGCGCACCCAGCAGGTGATCGCCCACGAGACGGGTGTGGTCAACACGATCGATCCACTCGGCGGCTCTTGGTACGTCGAGGAGCTGACGAACAGGCTCGAGGCGGAGGCCTACGACTACTTCTCGCGGATCGATGCGCTCGGCGGCGTGATTCCCGCGATCAAGGAGAACTTCTTCCAGCGCGAGATCGCCGAGGCCTCCTACCGCTATCAGGGGGAGGTCGAGCGCGAGCAGCGCATCGTCGTCGGCGTCAACCGGTACCAGCTCTCGGACGAGCGGCCGATCCCGACGCTCAAGGTCGATCCGGCGCTCGAGGGGCAGCAGGTCGAGCGGCTGCGGGCACTGCGCGCCACACGTGACTCGGCCGCGGTCGAGTCCCGGCTCGCTGCCGTGAAGGCTGGAGCGGCGTCCGAGGGCGTCAACCTGATGCCGCTGCTCGTGGACGCTGCGCGCGAGTACGTCACCCTCGGCGAGCTGTGCGACGCGCTGCGTGAGGTCTGGGGAGTCTGGCGCGAGACCCCCGTGTTTTGAGCGTGGGGGAACCCGTGGTTCCCCCACGAGCCCCCTCCTTCACGGTTCTTGCGCTCCCGCGCCGAGGTGAGCTTCGCCGGAATGAATCCGGCTGCGCCCGAGCGGCGCCTCGCGCGCCAGAGCCGTGTTTAAGCGGGCGTTAACGCAGAGGGGGAAGCGGCATGACCGCAAACCGATCGGGGAGCTCCTCGTCTACTCTGTTCTGAGATGACCTCGTTCTACCGCCGCCGCACCCAGCGCGTCCTCCTCGGGGTGTCGGTGCTCGTGTTCTGCGCCGGCGTCGTCGCGGTGCTCGTCGCCTACACCGGAGGCTCGGGGAGCGACACCGCGGCGGCTCCGCTCTCGACTGAGCCGGCTGTCGTCAACGAGCAGCAACAGAACGTCAAGCTCGACCCGGCGGCGCGTCAGGTGGCGGGCCGGTTCATCCTCACGGCCGTCGCGCGCGAGAACCTCGCCGAGGGGTGGGAGCTGACCCATCCCGAGTTGCGTCAGGGCCTCACGAAGCAGCAGTGGCTCACGGGCAACATCCCCGTCCAGTACTACCCGGCGGAGGCGATCGACTCGGCCGCGTTCAAGATCGACGAGTCGTACCCGACGGAGGTCGCGCTCCAGATCGCCCTCATCCCGAAGGAAGGGGAGACCGTCAAGCCCCAGATCTTCTTCATCGGGCTGAAGAAGTCGGGCGCGCGCTGGCAGGTCTACTACTGGGCGCCGCGCGGCGCGCCGGCGATCCCCGTTACGGGCGACAGCTAGCCGCGCGAGGCCGCGGATGCCGGGTCCTCTCGCGTCCTACCGGCTCCGCCGCAGGCTCCTGAAGATCGCCTCGCTCGCGGCGATTGCAGGCGCGGCAGGACTCGTCTCGGTGCTCTTCTGGAACACCGGGCGCTCGTACGAGACACCGCTCTCGACCGAGCAAGCGCTCGTCCCGGAGCAGCACGAAAACGTTCGGCTCTCGAAGGCCGAGCGCACGCAGGCGCTGGCCACGGCGGCGCTCTTCGTTCGGACGGCGGTGGTCCGCGAGCGGGTCGCTCAGTCGTACGCCCTCGCACATCCGACGCTGCGTCAGGGGCTCTCGCGGGAGGCGTGGAGCACGGGTGAGATACCCGTTCAGTACTACCCGGTGGACGCCGCCCGCTGGCGGATGGACTTCCAGTACGAGGACGAGCTCGGGCTCTCGGTGTACGTGGTCCCGCGTGCCGGCGCCGATCTACGGCCGATGGTGTTCGACATGTCCATGAAGCCGGTCGCCGAGGCCGCAGGCCGACACTGGCTCGTCAGCTCCTGGGCGCCGCGCTTCTCGAGCGCCGGCCAGACACCGTCGTCTTCCAGCGCGCGTCTCGCTGTGGCCGCGCCTGCGCCGGGGCAGAGGACGGCGCTCTCGACGGCCTGGCTTCTCGTGCCCGCCTTCCTCATCGTGGGCGTCCTGCTCGTGCCGGCCGGCCTCTATGTCCGGGAGCGCCGGCGCGGGAACCGGGCCGAGCTGGAGCACGCTGCAGCACTCGAAGAGCGGGCCCGTGTGGGGCGTGGCTAGAGCGAGAGCTCGAGCCCGTCGTGGGCCTGCTCGAGGCCCGTAGCGAGCGGCAGCTCCGCAGGCCGGTGGGTGAGCAGGAGCCGGCGGGCGCCCGAGGCGCGAAAGGCCGCCACGGCTTCGTCGGCCGAGAGGTGACCACGGGGCTCGCCGTCGTCACCGCCGTGGGCGAGCGTCGCCTCGCAGAGGAAGAGATCGGCGTCGCGGGCGAGCTCGGCGAGCTCGGCGCTCGGTGCGGCATCGCCCGAGTAGGCGAGGGTCCGCTCTGCGTCCTGAACGCGCAGGCCGAAGGTCTGGAGCGTGTAGTGGGGCAGGCGGAGCGCGGTCACGGTCAGCCCCGCTGACGTGAACGGCACGCGATCGGCGTATTCGCGCAGCTCGAACGTGCGCTCGAACATGTCGGGAAAGCCGAGCCGCCGCCCGAGCTCCTTCAGGTGCTTGCGGCCGCCCGGCGGCACCCAGAGCTCCGGCTGCGGCGCGGCGCGCCCAAGGCCGTACAGCGATCCCCAGACCCAGGGCACGAGATCGCCCCAGTGGTCGAGATGGAAGTGCGTGATCGCGATCGCGTCGAGCTGCGGCCAGCCCTCGCGGGTGCGCAGGCGGGACAGGACGCCGGGCCCGCAGTCGAGCAGCAGTCGCCCGGGGCCCTCGACGAGGTAGCCGGAGTGGCAGCCTCCAGGATTGGGCCAGGCGGGCGAGCAGCCGACGACGGTGAGCTTCACGGCCGCCATATACTGCCCGCCGGTGGCGAGGAAGATCCGAGTCGTGATCGCAAAGCCCGGTCTGGACGGTCACGACCGAGGCGCCAAGATCATCGCCCGAGCGTTGCGCGACGCCGGCATGGAGGTCATCTACACCGGTCTCCACCAGACGCCCGAGCAGATCGTCGAGACCGCGATCCAGGAAGACGCGGACGCTGTCGGGATCTCGATCCTCTCCGGCGCGCACATGACGCTGGTGCCGCGCATCCTGGACGGGCTGCGCGAGGCAGGCGTTGACGACGTGCTGGTCGTCGTCGGCGGCACGATCCCCGAGGAGGACGCAGAGGAGCTGAAGCAGCAGGGCGTCGCGGCTGTCTTCACGCCCGGCGCGCCGACGAACGAGATCGTCGAGTTCCTGCGCGGCGCGGTCGCTCTGGCCTAGCCGGCGAGCGAGATCCGGGCTGCGGTGAGGGCGCCCGGTGCTCCCTGCTGCGCAGCGAGCGTCACCTTGGCGGGTGCGGTCAGGATCGTGACTCTCATGCCCCTGAGCACATTCGAGAACGGAGCCGCAAGCGCGGAGCTCGTCTTCGCGTCGACCATGGCGTCCTGCGGCACGTTCACGCCGACGATCCGGCCGTCTGCCGCGACCCGGCGCCCACCCGGCCACGAGCGCACCGTGTTCACCTTCAGCTGGAGCCCGCCGCTCCCGGCGCCGACGACCTTGCCGGCCAGCGCGAGCGTGAATGTCGTTCCCTGCGGGGCCGCGAAGAGGAGGCGCTGCGCCCGCTGCAATGCCTTGAACGGGTTCTTGGCGCTGCCGCCGCCGGGGTGCAGCTCGAAGTGGAGGTGCGGCGAGATGCCGTCCGCGTCGCCCGAATCCCCGACGAAGCCGACCGGCTCGCCGGCTTCGACGCGTGCGCCGTTGCTGAGACCGGGCGCGTAGGCGACGCCGGCGACGCAGCCGCCCTCGTTGTCGTTCCCCTTGCCGAGGTCGTTGTTGAGGTGGATGTAGAGATAGGTCGTCCCGCTCTCGCCGTAGAGGTAGAGCATGCAGCCGGCACGCGCGGAAGTCGTCCAGAGCGTGACGGTGCCGGCCTCGGCGGCGACCGCGAGTGCGCGGCGTGGGGCCATGATGTCGATCCCCTCGTGGCTGCCCTGGCCGCGCGCGTCGCCGAAGTCGTTGCCGTAGCGCGCCTGCCCGACGACGGGGAAGACGATCGCCGGCGTGGCCTTTGCGGTCGTGCCGGTGCTCGTCGCGCTCGGGTATGCGGCGGCCGCGCCTGCTGTCAAGGCGGCGAAAAGGGTGAGGAAGAGGGCTCCTCGGGCTGTCGTCCGGTGGCGAAGCATTAGGCTCCGGTTCGCGCTCGAAGGGCCGTACCCTAGCAGCGAGTTGTGCCGGCCCTGTGAAACAACCTGCGTCGGAGCGCTCGGCGACGGAACCGGTTCATCTCCCGCCTCGCATCGTTAGAGTCTTCGCCGATGAAGATCGCTGTCTGCGTGAAGCAGGTTCCCGACGCGACCGCTGTGCGGCGGATCGACCCCTCGACGAAGCGGGTCGACCGCTCGGGCGAGGGCGCACTGAACGCCTTCGACACGAACGCCGTCGAGGAGGCGCTGCGCCTGAGGGAGGCTCACGGCGGCGAGGTCGTGGTGCTCTCGCTCGGTCCCGAGCGCGCCCTCGATTCGCTGCGCAAGGCGCTCGCGATGGGCGCCGACCGCGCCGTTCTCGTCAGCGACGAGGCCGCCGCAGGCTCCGACCTCGTGGCGACGAGCTACGCGCTCGCCAAGGCGATCGAGCGCGAGGGCGCGGACCTCGTGCTCTTCGGCCAGCAGTCGAGCGACTCGGACGGCGCCGTTCTCTGGGCCGCCGTCGCGGAGCGCCTCGGAGCGCCGCTGATCTCCCAGGTTGCCGAGCTGACCGTTGCCGGCGGCGTCGCGACGGGCAAGCGCCAGACCGAGTACGGCTACGACGTGATCGAAGCGCCCCTGCCGGCCGTGCTCGCCGTCTCCGATGCGATCAACGAGCCTCGCTACCCGTCGCTGAAGGGGATCATGAGCGCGAAGTCGAAGCCGCAGGAGACCCTCTCACTCGCCGACCTGGGCATTGGTGCCGACCGCGCCGGCGAGGCCGGCTCGCGCACAGAGGTCCTCGCGCTTGCCCCGCCGCCTTCGCGCGGCGACACGATCAAGATCGAGGACGACGGCGGGGCCGCGCAGAAGCTGCTCGACTACCTCGTCGAGAAGAGGCTCCTCTGATGGTGCAGGGCCCGATCCTCGTCTTCCTCGAACACCACGGCGACGAGCTGGCGAAGGGCGGGCTGGGCGTGCTCGGCAAGGTCGCCTCCCTCTCCGGCGACGTCGCGGGCGTCGTGCTCGGCTCCGGCGTGCAGGACGCGGCCGCGAAGGCGGGCGCGTTCGGAGCGACGAAAGTCTGGGTCTGCGACGACCCCGCGCTCGCGGCGCCGCTGCCGCAGCCGCGGGTGGACGCGCTGGCCGCGCTCGTCGAGCAGACCGGCGCCGCGGCGGTGCTCTTCGCCTCCTCGGTGCTCGCCGCCGATGTGGCCGCCGGCCTCGCCGCGCGCCTCGATGCCGGCCTCAACTGGGACCTCGCCGGGCTCGAGGTCAAGGACGGCCGTCTCGTCGGCACGCGCCCGGCGCTCGGCGACTCCGTTCTGGCCGAGGTCGGCTGGAAGGATGGTCCGTGTCTCGGTCTCGTTCGTTCAGGAACCTTCGATCCGCAGCCGGGCGGCGGCTCGGCCGCCGTCGAGGAGTTCTCCACGAGCTTCCGCGACTTCTCGACCGCCGCGCGCATGGTCGATCAGGCGCACGAGGTCGCAAGCGGTCCCTCGATCGAGGATGCCGACGTGATCGTCGCCGGCGGCCGCGGTCTCGGCGCACCGGAGGGTTTCACGCTCTGCGAGGAGCTGGCCGGAGCTCTCGGCGGCGCCGTCGCGTCGACGCGTGCGGTCGTGGACGCCGGCTGGTACGCGTACTCGACTCAGGTCGGGCAGACGGGCAAGACGGTCTCGCCGAAGCTCTATTTCGCGCTTGGCATCTCCGGCGCGATCCAGCACAAGGTCGGGATGCAGGGCTCCGGGACGATCGTCGCGGTGAACAAGGATCCGAATGCCCCGATCTTCGATTTCGCCGACTTCGGCGTCGTCGGCGACCTCCATCAGGTCGTCCCGAAGCTCGTCGAGCTCGTGCGCGCGCGCAAGAGCTCGTGAGCATCCGGGCCGCCGACTTCCCGCCGCCCGTCGCTCCGGGCGAGTTCGTCCGCGCGCCGAGCGACCCGCCGGAGGAGCGGATCGAGGTCGGCGTCCTGATCGTCGGGGGCGGCCCGGCCGGGCTCGCCTGCGCGATCCGGCTGGGCCAGCTGCTCGAGGAGAGCCCCGACCTCGCCGAGAAGCTCGGCGACGTGCCCGTGGCGGTGCTCGAGAAGGGCAAGCAGCCCGGCTCGCACCTCCTCTCGGGCGCGGTCGTCAACCCGCGCGCCCTGCGGACGCTCTTCAAGGGGCGCCTCTCGCTGCAGGACATCCCGACCTACGGCGAGGTGCACGGCGAGGCCGTCTACCTGCTGACGCGCGGCACCACGCTGCGCATCCCGCCGCCGCCGACGATGCGCAACCACGGCAACTACGTCGTCTCGGTCTCCGAGCTCTCCCGCTTCCTCGCCGAGCAGGCCGAGGCGCTCGGGGCGGCGATCCTGCCCGAGACCGCGGCGCAGCAGTTGCTCGTCGCCGACGGGCGCGTCCACGGCGTCCGCACCGGCGACAAGGGCCGCGGCCGCGAGGGGGAGCAGCTCGGCAACTTCGAGCCCGGCTCCGACATCGTCGCCAAGGTGACGGTGCTCGCCGAGGGGACGCAGGGCCACCTGACGAGCGCCGCCCTCGAGCGGTTCGGACTGCACGGCCCCCAACCGCAGATCTGGGAGCTGGGCGTGAAGGAGGTCTGGAAGGTCGCCAAGCCGTTGCACCACATCGTCCACACGATGGGCTGGCCGCTGCGCAAGCGCGCGAAGTACCGCGAGTTCGGCGGCTCGTTCGTCTACCCGATGGGGGAGGACATGGTCTCGCTCGGCTTCGTCGCCGGTCTCGACTCCCGCGACGTCGAGCTGTCGGTGCACGACCTCCTGCAGGAGCTGAAGACGCACAAGCTCCTCCGCAAGCTGCTCGCCGGGGGCGAGCGCGTCGCCTGGGGCGCGAAGACGATCACCGGCGGCGGGTACCACTCGCTGCCGACGTCGTTCGGCGCGCCCGGCCTCGTTCTCGCCGGGGAAGGGGCTGGGCTTGTCAACATCCCGACCCTGAAGGGCGTCCACTACGCGATCGAATCGGGACGGCTGGCAGCGGAGGCGATCGTCCGCTCGCTCCAGCCCGGCGAGACGCCCACGCGCGTCGGCGCGTTCGCCTCCTACGACGAGGCGCTGCGCTCGGGCTACGTCGGCAAGGACCTCTGGGCGGTGCGGAACATGCGCAACGCCTTCGACAAGGGATTCTTCGTCGGGGGCGCGCTCGCAAGCGCCATGACCTTCACGAAAGGGCGCTTTCCGCCCTTCGAGCTGCACGCCGAGGCCAACGCCGCCCAGCCGCTCCTGCGCACCGACCGCGCGTCCCGGTATCCGGCGCCGGACGGGAAGCTCACGTTCGACAAGCTCTCGTCGGTCTTCGCCTCGGGAAACCGCACACGCGACGACCAGCCCAACCACATCCGCGTCGAGCAGCGCGTGCCGCGCGACGTTGCCGAGCTGTGGTCACGCATGTGCCCCGCGCACGTGTACGAGGTGGGGGCGGACGGTGACGACGGCCTCGTCACGCTCGAGGTCACCCCGTCGAACTGCGTCCAGTGCGGGGCCATCACAGCTCGCGGAGGGCGGCTGACCCCGCCCGAGGGCGGCTCGGGCCCCGAGTACACGCTGACGTAGCCTTCCCGGATGCGCGCGCCCGTGCCCGCCGGCTTCACGGACGTCGCTGCCACAATGGCCGCCCATGCCTGAGCTCCTCACCCTCGACGACGTCCGCGCCGCGCGCGAACGGATTGCCGGCCGCCTGCCGCGCACACCGCTCCACTCTTCGCGCACGCTCGGCGAGCGGGTCTTCCTCAAGTGCGAGCTCTTCCAGCCGACCGGCTCCTTCAAGGTGCGCGGCGTGCTGAGCAAGCTCGCCACGCTGACCCCCGAGGAGCGCGCACGCGGCGTCGTCGGGATCTCGGCGGGCAACCACGCGCAGGCGCTCGCCTGGGGCGCGCGGCAGGAGGGGCTCGACTGCCTGATGGTGATGTACGGCGGCGCGAGCCCGCAGAAGGTCGCCGCCACGCTCGGGTACGGCGCGCACGTGGACCAGGAGGCGGACTCGCCTGCGAGCGCCTTCGACCGTCTGGACCGTGTGATCGCCGAGACCGGCCGCGTGCTCGTCCACCCGTTCGACGATCCGGTCGTGATCGCGGGCGCCGGCACGTGCGGGCTCGAGATCGCCGAGGACCTGCCCGATGTGGACACGGTGCTCGTCGCCTGCGGCGGAGGCGGCCTCGTCTCGGGGATCGCCGTCGCCGTCAAGGCGCTGCGCCCCGACGCCCGCGTCGTCGCCGTCGAGCCGGAGCGCTCGACCGCTCTCCGGTCGGGGCTCGAGGCGGGGAAGCCGGTGCCCGTGACCCCGGACTCGATCGCCGACGGGCTCTCCGCGCCGTTCGCGGGAAAGCACCCCGTCGCCCTCTGCGCGACCCTCGGGGTCGAGAGCATGCTCGTCTCCGAGGATGAGATCGAGGAGGCCTTCCGCTTCCTCTACCTGCGTGCCAAGCTTGCCTGCGAGCCGGCCGCGGCGGCCGCTCTCGCCCCTCTCCTGGCTGGGCGCGTGGTGGGCGGCACGACGGCAATCGTCGTCTCGGGTGGCAACGTAAGCCCCCAGACGGCCTCTGCTATCCTGGCCCGAGCATGAAGGCCGACATCCATCCCGAGTACATGCCGACGCACGTTCGCTGCTCCTGCGGCAACGAGTTCGACACGCGCTCGACGAAGCCCGACCTCCACGTCGAGATCTGCTCGGCCTGCCATCCGTTCTACACGGGCAAGCAGAAGCTGATGGATCAGGGCGGCCGGGTCGAGCGGTTCCAGAAGCGGCTCGAGAAGGCCGGCGGCGCGAGCCGCGGCTAGCCGAACCCCTTGGCCATGACGATCGGGGGTCAGGCCGTCCTCGAGGGCGTGATGATGCGAGGCCCTGCGAGTTGGGCCGTCGCGGTCCGCAAGCCCGACGGGGAGATCGCGCAGGTCGTGCGCGAGATCGCCTCGCCGATGGCGCGGCACCGCATCCTGCGGCTGCCGGTGCTCCGCGGCGTGGTGGCGCTCGGCGAGTCGCTCGCGATCGGCTTCCGCGCACTCGCCATCTCCGCCAACTACGCCGCCGCCGAGGAGGGCGACGACGGCGAGGTGCAGACGGAGATCGGGCGCGGGCAGATCATCTTCGCCTTCGCGATCGCGATCGGCTTCGCGCTGATGCTGTTCAAGGTCACGCCGGCACTGCTCACCAACTGGCTGCCGATCGACAACACCGGCTGGTTCGTGATCGTGGAGGGGCTGATCCGCGTCACGATCTTCATCCTCTATCTCTCGCTGATCTCGCTCCTGCCGGATCTCAGGCGTGTCTTCCAGTACCACGGCGCCGAGCACAAGGCGATCAATGCGCTCGAGGCGGGCGAGGAGCTGACCCCGGAGCGTGTGCAGAAATTTAGTTTGATCCACCCTCGTTGCGGAACAGCCTTTTTGCTCTGGGTGATGGTGATCGGCATCTTCGTGTTCGCCTTCGTCGGACGGCCATCGTGGTACTGGCTGATCACGAGCCGCGTCCTCCTGCTGCCCGTGATCGCCGGGCTCGCCTACGAGCTGATCAGGTTCGCCGGCCGTCACCACGGGAACCGCGTGCTGATGGCGCTGCTCGCTCCGGGCCTCTGGCTGCAGCGGCTGACGACGCGCGAGCCCTCGCTCGACCAGCTCGAGGTCTCCATCCGCGCGCTCCAGGACGTGCTCGCGCGCGAGGGCCTGCTGACGGCCGACGAGCGCAAGGTCGAGGTGATGGCGTAAGTGGCCCTCCCGGCGACAGGTAGGGCGTCTCTGGCCCGCGATCCGCGGCGCGATACGTCGTCCTCGACTGCGCCCATGCTCGCGAGCATGGGCGCAGCCTGCGTCCTAGTCTCGCTTGCGTCTCGCAGCCCAGAGACGCGAAACCGTCACCGGGATGACCACTAGTGCCTCGGATCGTTCGCGTTGCCCAAACCGCGTGGGAGGGAAGCCTCTCGCGCGGCTCCGGCACGGTCTCGGCGACCAGCTCGGGTGCCTTTGCCCTGCCGTTCTCGCTGCCGAGCCGCATCGGCGACCCCGGTGGGAAGACGAGCCCCGAGGAGCTGCTCGCCGCGGCCCACGCGGGCTGCTTCACGACCTCGCTTGCGGGCGAGCTCGGGACCGCCGGGACGCTGCCCGAGCGGCTCGAGGTGCGCTGCACGATCACGATGGACGAGGTCGAGGGCAAGGGCCACCAGATCGTCCTCTCCGAGATCGAGGCGACCGGCGTCGTCCCCGGCGCCGACGAGGCGTCCTTCGCCGCCGCCGTCACGGCGGCTGATGCGGGCTGCTCGTTCTCGGCGCTCATCCGGGCGTCGGCAGAGGTTCGCGTCTCCGGCCGGCTCGAGACGACGTAGGCCCTCAACTTTGCGGTCCAGGGGCCGATCCCTGAGGCATGAGCCTTCGTACGGCAGCGGCATGACCTGGACCGAGCGGCAAGCCCGTCTCGGCGCCCTGACCCTGCGCCTGACCGAGCCTGCGCCGGAAATCCCGGAGGGCGAGGAGCGGCGGCACGCGAGGGTGGTGTCGGTCTTCGCGCTCGCCCTCGCGGGGCTCATGCTCGCGATCGGCTGGCTGCCGCTGGCATTCGAGGGCGCCGCGCCCTGGTGGTCGGCGACCTGGGTCGGGACGGTTGGTGCCTTCCTGGCCGTCTTCGTGGTGTCGCGAACGGTGCGCACGAGGCTTGCCGGGCGGCTGTTCGTCCTCGCCGTCACGGCGCCCGTCGTGTTGTGGCTCGTCGGGCTCGAGCCCGACATCGCGGCCGTTGCTCTCGTCTTCCTGGTGATCCCGACCTCGATCGCGGCGGTTGTGCTGCCGCCGCGCGAAGCCCTGCCCTTCGGCGTGGTGACCATCGCCGCCGCCGCTGCCCTTGCGCCGACCGTCCTCGACGTTCCGGCCGCGCTCGCGGCGCCGGTGCTCCTCTTCCTCGTGCTCGGCACGACCCTGATCTCGCTCGTCGTCGAGGTGCGCCGGAGCGACCGGCTCCTGGCGTACGCCGTCGTGCGGGAGCTGGCGGAGAGTCGCGAGGGTTTCAGGGGCCTCTTCGACGACTCGATCGTTGCCGTGTTGTTGCAGGAGCACGGCGAGCTGATCGCCGCTAACCAGGCACTCGCGGACCTCCTCGGCTACGACCGGCCGGCAGATCTGATCGGGAAGAGCGTGCTCGGCTTTCTGGCGGAGGAGTGCCGGGAGACAGCGGCGAGGCACATGACCTCCGACACTCTGTCGGGGTACGACCTGACCCTGGTCCGGCGCGACGGCTCGTTCGTGAGCGTCGAAGCGCAGGGCAAGCCGCTCGCCTACGAGGGGCGGACGGTGCGCCTGTCGACTGTCCGCGACGTCACCGCCGAGCGGGAGGCGCAGGAGCGCCTCGGCCTCGCGCTCGAGGCGGGCCGGATGGGAACCTGGGAATGGGACGTGCACGGTGGCTCCATGCGCTGGACGGGCGAGCACGCGCCGGTCTTCATGAGCGGGGCAGGCTCGCTCGGCGCGGTGTTCGACGCGATTCACGAGAGCGACCGCACGGCGGTGATCTCGACCTTCGAACGCGCACTCGAAACCGGGGAGGACTCGGAGGTCGAGTACCGGGTCATCCAGCCCGACGGGTCGGTGGAGTGGGTCGTTTCGACCGGCCGGCCGGTCTTCGACGAGAACGGCCTTGCCGTCCGCATGGTGGGAGTGGTGCGCGTCGTCACAGAGCGCCGCGCGGCCGAGGAGCGCTACCGCGAGCTGTTCGAGAACGCGAACGACGCCGTGCTCACGATCGACCTCGAGTGGCGCGTCACCTCCGTCAACCGGGCGGGGGAGGCGCTGCTCGGACGCGACCGCGAGGAGATCGTCGGCAGGCCGGCCATCGACTTCGTCTCGCCCGAGTACCGCGAGCTGGCGGCCGAGCAGTCGCGGCTCAAGCTCTCGGGCGAGGCCGTGACGACCGACTACGAGCTGGAGGTCCTGACTCCCGGGGGCGGGCGCGTTGCGGCCGAGATGAGCACTCGGCTGATCCGTGAGGGCGAACGGCCCGTCGGCTATCACGCGATCATCCGCGACGTCAGCGGCCGCAAGGCTCTCGAAGTGCAGCTCCGGCAGGCGCAACGTCTGGAAGTGGTCGGCCGTCTTGCGGGCGGCATCGCGCACGACTTCAACAACATCCTGACCGCGATCGACGGCTACAACGACCTGCTTCTGCACAGTCTCGATCCCGACGACGCGCGCCGGTTCGACGCGCTCGAGGTGAAGCGGGCCGCCGAGCGTGCGGCCGACCTGACGCGACAGCTGCTCGCGTTCAGCCGCCTCCAGGTGCTCCAGCCGCAGGTGCTCGATCTGAACGACATCGTGCGCGACTTGGAGTCGCTGCTGCGGCGAACGCTCGGCGAGGACATCTCCCTCGAGACCGCATCTGTGGCGACTCCCGCGTTTGTGAGAGCTGACCGCGGCCAGCTCGAACAGGTCCTGCTGAACCTCGTCGTCAACGCCCGCGATGCGATGCCGCACGGTGGCCGGATCGCGATCGAGACGGCAACGATCGCGCTCGCCGGGTCTTTCGCCGAGACACTCGAGCTGTCGCCCGGCGCGTACATCGAGCTCACGGTTCGCGACACGGGCTCAGGCATGGACGAGGCAACGCGGGCGCAGGTGTTCGAGCCCTTCTTCACCACGAAGCCGAGCGGCGAGGGCACGGGCCTCGGGCTCGCCACCGCGTACGGCATCGTCCGCCAGAGCGGGGGGCAGATCCGGGTCGAGAGCGAGCCGGGTCGCGGCTCGTCGTTCCACGTCCTCCTGCCGGCGGCGCCCGCCGGCGAGGAGGTACCTGCCGGGCTCCGCGAGCGTGGGGACTCGGAGAACGGCAGCGAGACGCTGTTGCTCGTCGAGGACGAGGACATGGTGCGCCGGCTTGCTCGGCTGACGCTCGAGCGGCGCGGCTATCGCGTGCTGGAGGCTGCGGGAGGAGACGAGGCGCTCCGACTCGCTGCCGAGTTCGACGAGCCGATCCACCTCCTGCTCACGGACGTCGTCATGCCCGGGATGAACGGCCGCGCGCTCGCCGAGCACCTGCAGGCGAAGCGGCCCGAGACGCGCGTGCTCTTCATGTCGGGCTACCCGGACGACGCGATCGTCCGCTACGGCATCTCCGAGGCAGACGTGGCGTTCCTGGAGAAGCCGTTCTCGTCCGGCGACCTCGCCGAGAAGGTGCGCGAGGTGCTCGACGCCGCGTAGCCTGTGGGGGTTACGGCGAACAGGAGGGATGCGCATGGCCACGGAACGGACGGCTTCGGTCACCTGGCACGGTGACCTGATGAGCGGCAGCGGCACGATCGATTCGGTGAGCAGCGGCGCCTTCGGCGGACTGGGCGTCTCCTGGCCGGCGCGGGCCGAGGAGCCGGACGGGCTGACGAGCCCCGAGGAGCTGCTCGCAGCGGCGCACGCGGCGTGCTTCTCGATGGCGCTCTCGCACGCACTGGCGGGGGCAGGGACGCCGCCGGTGAGCCTCCAGACCTCGGCCACGGTGACGTTCGTGCCGGGCACGGGGATCACGAACATCGCGCTCAAGGTGGCCGGCAACGTGCCGGGCGTGGACGAGCCGGGCTTCCGCGAGGCGGCTGCGGCTGCGAAAGACGGGTGCCCGGTCTCGAAGGCCCTCACAGGCGTGCCCGAGCTCACGGTCGAAGCGCAGCTCGAGCGCTAGCAGCGTCCGATGGCCGGCATCGAGGCACTCATCGAGGAGCTCGAGCGCTCCTACACCGAGACCCGGGAGCGCATGAGCGACCCCGCCGTCTACAACGACCACCGCGAGGCGGCCGACGTGGGCCGGCGCCTCAAGGGCCTCGAGAGCGTGTACCGGCTGAGCCAGGAATGGCGGCAGGCCGGTGCAGACCTGGCTGCCGCCAAGGGCGATCCGGAGCTGACGCCCATGACCGCCGACCTCGAGCTCGAGCTGGCGCGCCTCGAGGACGAGTTGCGCGCCGGTCTTGTCGAGCGGGATCCGGCCGACTCCCGCGACGTGATCATCGAGATCCGGCAGGGCGTGGGCGGTGACGAGGCGGCACTGTGGGCCGGCGATGTCTACCGCATGCTCACGCGCTACGCGGAGCACCGCGGGTTCAAGACGGAGCTGCTGTCGGCGAACGAGAGCGAGACCGGTGGCTTCAAGGAGGTCGTCTTCGCGGTCAAGGGCGACGCGGCCTTCTCGGTCTTCAAGTGGGAGGGCGGCACGCACCGCGTCCAGCGCGTCCCCGAAACCGAGTCGCAGGGGCGCATCCACACCTCCACGGCGACCGTCGCCGTGATGCCCGAGGCCGAGGATGTCGAGATCGAAGTGGAGGACAAGGATCTCAAGATCGACGTGTATCGCTCGACCGGCCCGGGCGGGCAGAGCGTCAATACGACCGACTCCGCCGTCCGGATCACTCACGTCCCGAGCGGAATCGTCGTCTCGATGCAGGACGAGAAGTCGCAGCTCCAGAACAAGACGAAAGCCCTGCGCGTGCTCCGCGCGCGCCTCTACGAGGCCGAGCGCGAGCGCCAGCAGGCCAGCCAGGCCGCGACGCGCCGCTCCCAGATCGGCAGCGGCGAGCGGGCCGAGAAGATCCGGACCTACAACTTCGCCGAGAACCGGCTCACCGATCATCGGGTCAAGCTGACCGTGCACCGGCTCGACCAGATCCTGCAGGGAGGCGACCTGACGGAGTTCACCGAGGCGTTGCAGGCCGAGGAGCGCCAGCTCGCTCTCGAGTCGGCATCGGTGTGAGATCGGGGTTTACCCGCACCGGGTATCCGGCTGGGCGCTGACGCCTGGCGCCCCGCTCTTTCCTAGCGTGTGCCTTGATGGTGCGCGGGCACATGGTCGCATGGGTCTCCGTGGCGGTCGGCGCGGCTGCACTGGCGATCACCGCCGGCCTCGTCGCCTTCTCCGGAGAAACGCCGCCGGCGGCTCATCCACAGGCGTCTGCCCCGCCCTCGAGGACCGTCGTCGTCTCGTTCGGCAAGGAGAAGACACTGGCTCCGGCCCTCCGGGCGCGGGTCTGCGGGCCGCGCACAGGCTGCGCCAACGGACAGGCGAGCCTCTCGCTCGTTCGCTTCGTCGGCGGCGACCGTCCCCCCAAGACCGGCACGGCCACCGTCCTCACGGACACGAACTGCGATCCGGACGCCTACGGCATCTCCCACTGCCTGAATGCCTTGCGCCTCCCGGGAGGCGGCAGCCTCGTCGTGCGCCATGCACACGACATGCACGCGTATCCCTGCCTGACGCCGGGGGACCGAGTCAAGCTCCTGACGGTCGAGGGGTTCGCCGCGGCCTGAGCCGGCGCCCATGACGATCGGGGAGGTGCTGCGGCGCTCGACCGACCATCTCGCGGCGAAAGGCTCCGATACGCCGCGCCTCGACACCGAGCTGCTGGTCGCGCACGCACTCGGCGTCGCGCGGATCGACCTCTACCTGCAGTTCGACCGGACGCTCGCGGAGACCGAGCTGGCCGCGTGCCGCGAGCTCATCGCCCGCCGCGCCCGGCGAGAGCCCGTCGGGTACATCCTTGGCGAGTGGGGCTTCCGCCGGCTGATCCTGAACGTGGACGCGCGCGCGCTCATTCCGCGACCGGAGACGGAGGTCGTCGTCGAACGCTGTCTCGTCCTGCTGCGCGGGCTCGAGACGCCCACCGTGCTCGACGTCGGGACCGGTACCGGCGCGATCGCCCTCGCGCTCGCCGACGAGCACCCGGGCGCACGCGTAACGGCTATCGACCTCTCGCCCGGGGCGCTCGCGCTCGCCCGGGAGAACGCGGAGCGCACCGGGCTCGCCGTCGAGCTGGTCCCGCACGATCTCTTCGACGGGCTTCCCGGCGGCCCCTACGACCTCGTCGTCTCGAATCCGCCCTACGTCGAGCCGGACGACATCGAGACCCTCGAGCCGGAGGTGCGCGACTGGGAGCCGCGTGCGGCGCTCGTGGGTAGCGGCGCGACGGAAGCCGTCGCACGCGGAGCGCTCGCCGTTCTGCGCCCGGGTGGGGCGCTCGTGCTCGAGACGGCGGAGAACGCGGCCGGTGAGGTTGCGGCGCTGCTCACAGAGCTCGAGTACGCCGACGTGAAGGTCACCAGCGACCTGAGCCAGCGGGAGCGAGTGGTGGAGGGAAGGCACGGATGACCGAGTTCCCGGAGATCGAAGTCGCCGTCGAGGCGATCCGCGCCGGCGGGCTCGCCGTGCTGCCGACCGACACCGTGTACGGGCTCGCCGCGACGCCGCACCGTGAGGGGCCCGTGCTCGCGCTCTACCGGCTCAAGCGGCGGCCTGTGACGCAACCGCTTGCCCTCGTCGTTTCCGACCTCGACGTGCTCTTCGAGTGCGTTCCCGAGCTGCGGGGGCGCTCGGGCGCGATCGCCCGGGCACTGCTCCCCGGGCCCTACACGCTCGTGCTGCCGAATCCGGCGCAGCGTTTCTCCTGGCTCTGCGGGTCGACCCCCGCAGCGATCGGCGTTCGCGTGCCGGTCCTCGTTGGCCCGGGGGGCGAGGCACTCGAGCAGCTCGGTGCGATCGCCGCAACGAGCGCCAACCTCCACGGCGGGGCAGAGTCTCGCCGGCTGGAAGACGTGCCGGCCGAGATCCGCAGCGCCTGCGCTCTCGTCGACGGCGGCGAGCTGCCGGGAGCGCCCTCGACGGTGCTCGACCTCACCGGCGCCGAGCCGCGCGTGATCCGCGAAGGTGCCGTCACGGCCGCGGAGGCACTCGCCTGCGTCGCCGCGGCGCTCGCCTGAGTAGCATCCCCGGCACGATGGCGATCGCGCAGCACACGCTCGAGCAGCTCCGCAGCGCAGGTCTCGCCGAGATCGACCCCGAGATCGCCGAGCTGCTGGGACGCGAGCTCGAGCGGCAACGCAACCAGATCGAGCTGATCGCGTCGGAGAACTTCACGTGGCCCTCGATCCTCGAGGCCGTCGGCAGCGTGCCGACGAACAAGTACGCCGAGGGTTATCCCGGCCACCGCTACTACGGCGGCTGCGAGATCGTGGACGAGATCGAACAGCTTGCGATCGACCGCGCGAAGGCGCTCTTCGGGGCCGAGCACGCGAACGTCCAGCCGCATGCGGGCGCCCAGGCGAACATGGCCGCGTACTTCGCCTGCCTCGATCCGGGCGACACGATCCTCTCGCTCCGGCTCGACCACGGCGGCCACCTCACGCACGGCCTGAAGGTCAACTTCTCGGGCCGCCAGTACACGATCGCCCACTACGGCGTGTCGCGGGAGACGAGCCTCGTGGACTACGACGAGGTGCTCGCGCTCGCGAAGGAGCATCGGCCCAAGCTGATCGTCTGCGGCGGCTCGGCCTACCCGCGGACGGTCGAGACCTGGGAGTTCAGGAAGATCGCCGACGAGGTCGGCGCCCTGCTCATGTGCGACATGGCCCACTTCGCCGGCCTCGTCGCCGCGGGCCTGCACCCGAACCCGGTCGAGCACTGTGACTTCGTCACCTCGACCACGCACAAGACGCTCGCCGGTCCGCGCGCCGGCCTCGTCCTCTGCCGCGAAGAGCACGCGCGCGCGCTCGACCGTGCGATCTTCCCCGGCCTGCAGGGCGGGCCGCTCGAGCACACGATTGCGGCCAAGGCGGCCTGCTTCCGGATCGCTGCCACCGACGCCTTCCGCGACTACCAGCGGCAGGTACGCGCGAACGCGGACGCGCTCGCCGCCGAGCTGATCTCGGGCGGGCTGGACGTCCTCACCGGAGGCACGGACACGCACCTGCTCCAGCTCGACCTGCGCGGCACCGACTGGACCGGCAAGGACGCCGAGGAGCAGCTGCACCGGGTCAAGATCACCGTCAACCGCAACACCGTCCCCTTCGACGAGCGGCCGCCGACGATCGCCTCGGGCGTCAGGCTCGGCACGCCGGCCGCGACGATCCGCGGCTTCGACGACGGCGACTTCCGCGAGGTTGGCCGGGTGATCTGCGGCGCGCTCGGCGAGAGCCCGGATCTCGCCGCGCTCGCCGCTCGCAGCGACGCGCTCTGCGCGAGCCGACCGCTCTACCCGGGCTTCCGCGGCTACACGGAGTACGTCGTGTGACTCTGACTCCGGTCACCGAGGTGGGGCACCCACTCGTCCGGCACAAGCTCGGGCTGCTGCGCGATGTGACGACGCCGACGCAGATGTTTCGCCAGCTTGTCAACGAGTTGACGCTGCTGCTCACCTACGAGGCGACGAAGGACCTCGCTACGGAAGTCGTCGAGATCGAGACGCCGCTCGAGCGGATGTCGGCGCAGCGGATCTCCGGGAAGAAGGTTGCGGTCTGCCCGATCCTGCGCGCCGGCGTCGGCATGCTCGACAGCGTCCTCTCGCTGATCCCCGGCGCCCGCGTCGGCTTCATCGGGATGTATCGCGACGAGGAGACACTCGAGCCGGTCGAGTACTTCCTCAAGCTGCCCAACGACATCGCTCACCGGGACGTGATCCTGCTCGACCCGATGCTCGCGACCGGTAACTCGACGGCTGCGGCGGTGAAGCTCGTGAAGGACGCGGGCGCGTCCTCGATCCGCCTGATCGCGCTGATCGCTGCGCCTGAGGGGATCGCGCGCATCCACCGTGACCACCCGGAGGTCGCGATCGTCGTCGCGGGCATCGACCAGGGGCTGAACGAGAAGGGCTTCATCGTCCCCGGCCTCGGCGACGCAGGCGACAGGTTGTACGGCACGAAGTAGGGAGGGCTGTGCCCCAGGAGCTGGCCGACCACCTCGAGGTGCTCTACGGGGCGGCGGTCGCGCTTGCGATCGTCGTTGCCCTGACGCCCGCGGTCGGCGGCCTCGCGCGGCTGCTCGGCGTCGTCGACCGGCCCGAGGGGCGGCGCGTCAACCGGCGCACCGTGCCCCGGCTGGGTGGCCTCGCGATCTTCCTCGGCATCTTCGTGCCGGCGCTCGTCTTCCTCGATCTCGGCCGGGAGACGCGCGGCGTGCTGATCGGCGCGGCGGTCGCGACGGGCGTCGGTGCTGTCGACGACGTTCGTGGCCTCGCACCGCTCCAGAAGCTCCTGGGACAGCTGGCGGCCGCCGCGATTCCGCCGGCCTTCGGCGTCTGGGTCGACCACTTCACGCTTCCGCTGCTCGGGGCGGTCGACCTTCCGAGCTGGGTCGGGATCCCCCTGACCGTGGTGTGGATCGTCGCCGTGATGAACATGGTCAACTTCCTCGACGGCATGGACGGGCTCGCCGCCGGCGTCTGCGCGATCTCCGGCATCACGTTCGCCGTGCTCGCGCTCTCGCTCGGCAAGACCGACCCGGCGATCCTGTCGGCGATCGTTGCGGGCGCCTGCATCGGCTTCCTGCGCCACAACTTCTATCCGGCGCGCATCTTCATGGGCGACTCCGGTGCGCTCGTGCTCGGCTTCGTGCTCGCGGCCGTCTCCGTCCAGGGACTGCTGAAGACGGCCGCAACGGTGTCGCTGCTCTTCCCGCTGCTCGTCCTGGCGGTGCCGATCCTCGACGCCTCGTTCGTCGTTGCCCGCCGGCTCAAGCACGGCGAGCCGGTCTACGCGCCCGACCAGGCGCACCTCCACCATCGGTTCCTGCGCCGCGGCTACGGCCAGCGCAGAGCGGCTGTGATCATGTGGGGCTGGTGTGCGACTCTCGCCGGCGCCGCGCTCGCGACCCGCTTCATCGGCTTCCGCGAGGGCGGCCGCTGGCACGGAGGTGAGACGCTCGCCGTCGGTGCGATCGGGCTCGTCGCGCTCGCGTACTCGGTGTACGTCGTCTATCTGCTGGAGATCGTCAAGCTCGCGGGCCGCACGCCGAAACGGAGCCTCGACCGCAACCAGGAGCGGTAAGCCGCCGTCTGCCCAGGTCACTCCGTGCGTATCAGGTGACCTGCGCGCGGGAGAGGAAGTCCTCCAGCACCGCATTGAAGCCCGGCGCGCGCTGGCACGAGTGCCCCGCGCCGGGAAGCACGGCGCGCTCCGCGCCGAGCCGCGCCTCGAGCACGTCGCACGTCACGTCGAACGGCGCGCCGTGGGCGCCCGAGACGACGAGCTTGGGGAAGGGCGCGCCGGCGAGCACGTCGAGCGGGATGTCGGCCTCCCACGGGTAGCGCTCGACCATCAGCGTGCGCGTCCCCTGCAGGATCGCGTCTGGGAGCGGGGAGGGCGGGTCGTAGTCCGAGCCGACCGAGCGCAGGAAGCCGCGCAGGAACGCTTCGGGGTCGCGCGGGCCCGTCTCCCACCAACGGGCGCCGCCCGCAACGAACTCGTCCACCGCCGGGTTGCCCGCGGCGACCTTCATGCACGGCGGCTCGATCACCGTCAGCGAGTGAACCGCCGCCGGCCGGAGCGCGGCCGCGAGCAGCGAGACGACGCCGCCGTAGGAGTGGCCGACGAGGTGGGCGCCGGCGCCGAGCTGCTCGGCGACGAGCGGCGCGTCCCATTCGAAGGAGGCCTCCGCGACCGGCTCGTTGGGCGGGAAGCCGGGGCGGACGACGACCTCGAGCGCATACCGGTGCGAGAGCTCGCGTTGCGTTGCCCACGTGCCCATCCCGCCGGCGACGCTGCCGTGGACGAGCACGACGCGTGGGCCGGAGCCGATCGCCTGCACGACGAGGCGGCGCACCTCCGCATCCTAGACGGTGAACAAGCCTGACCAAAAACAGTCGATTTGCCTGCAAAAACCAACAATCTCGTGTGTTACAAGCTCTGGTATGCTCGCCTGATGGAGCCCTTGGAGCGCCCCACGTTGAACCCTGCCGGCGCAGGCGGCCTGCTGCTTGGCACGACGGCCGCGAGCATCGGTGTCGGCGGGCTGCTCGGCTGGGCTGCGGGCTCGGTCTCCTACGGCCTGCTCGGCGGAGCGATCGCCGGCCTGCCGGCCGGGGTCGCCGCGGTGTACACGCGCTACCGCGACGTCTTCAGGTGAGCGCCGGCGTGCTCACGACCCCGCGCGCCGTACCGAGCCGGCTTGCGCCCGCCGTCGCCGGGGGCGCCGTCATCGCGCTCGCGCTCCCCGTCTTCGTCATGACCGGCTGGGATGTCTCCGCCTGGGGGCTCGCGGCCGTCCTCTGGCTCGCCGCCCAGGCGCTCGGGCTCGTGCTGGCGCGCCTCAAGCTCGGCGCGGGTAACCTCGGCTCCTCAGGCGTCATGGGCATTGGAATGACTTTTCGCTCGGTTGCGGTGATGGTCGTCGTCATCGCCGTGGCCTCCTCGGACGCGCGGCTCGGATTGACTGCCGCGCTCGTCTACGCGCTCGCCTACACGCTCGAGCTGGCGGTCGGCCTGCTCGCGTACTTCGCGGGGAGCACGGCCCGGTGAGGCGCCTGCTCGTCCTCGCGGGCACGCTCCTGCTCGCTTTCCCGGCCACCGCCCTGGCCAAGGGTGAGTTCGACCCGGCCGAGGAGTGGACGCTGCACGAGTGGATCCCGCTCCACCTCGGGCCTCTCGACCTCTCGATCAACAAGGCGGTCGCCTACATCCTGCTCTCCGCCCTCGTGACGATGCTGCTCGGGCTCGGCCTGATGCGGGTGAAGCTGGGCCGCGACCCGACGCGCAGGCAAGCGGTCGGCGAGCAGATCTACGAGATCGCGCAGACGCAGGTGGCCGAGCAGGGCCTGCCGACCAAGGCGATCGGAACCTGGTTCCCCTACGTGGCGACGCTGATGCTCTTCATCTGGACGATGAACATGCTGGGGTTCGTCCCGCTGCCGCTCTCGGACGAGAAGTTCGAGCTCTTCGGCGTCGAGCTGCCGACGCTCGGCATCTTCGCTGCCACGTCGACGCTGTCGGTCACGATCGCGCTCGCGCTCATGACGTTCGTCTTCACCCATGTCGAGGGGATCCGTCACAACGGCCCGATCAAGTACTTCCGCAGCTGGATCCCCGACGTGCCGAAGGCGCTCTACCCGCTGATCGTGCCGCTCGAGATCCTCGGCCAGTTCATGCGGCTGATCAGCCTGTCCGTCCGTCTCTTCGCGAACATGCTCGCGGGCCACATGCTGATCCTGACGTTCATCGGGCTGATCTTCGTGCTCGAGAGCGTCGTCGTCGCGCTCGTCGCGGTACCGTTCGCGACAGCCTTCTACCTGTTCGAGGTCGTCATCGTCGTCTCGATCCAGGCGTTCATCTTCGCCGCTCTTTCCGCCATCTACATCGGCTCGGCCATCGAGCCGGAGCACTAAGGAGGACATCAGCACATGGACTTCAGCGTTCTTGCCGCAGAGGCTGCGGGCAACGTCGACGCGGGCAAGGCGATCGCGCTCGCCCTGGGCATCGGTCTGGGCTCGCTCGGCGCCGGCGTCGGCATCGGCAACATCTTCGGTTCCATGATCCAGTCCGTCGCCCGCCAGCCGGAGCTGCGTGGCGAGCTGCAGGGGATCATGTGGCTCGGCTTCGCCCTCACCGAGGCCGTCGTGTTCTACGGCCTGATCGGCGGCCTGCTCGCCTACGTGCTGATCTGAGCATGACGACGCTCGTTGCCTCATCCGACCTGATCAAGGTCGTCCCCGGCCTGATGATCTGGACGCTGGTCGCGTTCGCGATCACGTTCTTCGTGCTCAGGCGCTGGGCGTTCGGTCCGATCCAGAAGACGATCGACGTGCGCCGCGAGCGGATTCGCAGTGCCGTCGAGGAGGCCGACAACGCGCGCCGCGAGGCGCGCGAGCTGCTCGAGCAGCACCGCATGTTGATCGGGCAGGCAAAGGCCGAGTCGACGGAGATCCTCGGCGAGGCCCGGAGAGTCGCCGACGCCCAGCGCGAGCGGGTGAAGGAGGAAGCCGAGGCCGATCGCGAGCGGCGGCTCGAGGAGACGCGCAGGCAGATCGAGGCCGAGACGGCGCGCGCGCTCGAGCAGATCCGCACCGAGGTCGCCGAGCTCGCTCTGCTCGCGACCGCGAAGGTGACGGGCCTGGTCCTCACCTCCGCCGACCACCGGCGTCTGATCGACGAGGCGGTCGGCGAGCTCGACTTCTCCGCCCTGGAGCGCGGAGCCTAGGTGGCAGCCGCACACCGCATGTACGCGCGCGCCCTCTTCCAGGCCGCGCAGGAACAGGGAAGGCTCACCGAGGTACACGCCGAGCTCGGCCAGTTCGCCGCCGCGCTCGAAGCCTCCCCCGAGCTCCGCGGCGTGCTCGCCAACCCGGAGCTCGAGACGGCCGCGAAGGCACGCGTGCTCGCCGACATCCTCGAGGGCGCCGACGAGCTCGTGCACAACGTCGTCCTGCTGCTCGCGGAGAAAGGACGCGCCGGCCAGATCGAAGAGATCTATGCCGAGTTCGATGCTCTTGTCGCGCGTGAGCAAGGCCGGCTCGCCGTCGAGCTGACCACCGCGTACGAGCTCTCCGACGAGGAGACCCAGTCCATCGTGCACACGATCGAGCAGGCGTCCGGCCGCAAGGTCGAGGCCGCCCGCAACGTGGACGCCCGCCTGATCGGGGGCATCGTCCTGCAGGTCGGCTCGCTGCGCGTGGACGCGAGCGTGCGCGGCCGTCTGAACCAACTACGCCACCAGCTTGTGACGAGAACCTAAGGAGCCCAAGACGTGAAGCTACGCCCTGAGGAGATCACCTCGATCCTGAAGCAGCGGATCGAGGCCTACGACGTCCAGACAGACCTCTCGGAGGTCGGCACGGTCCTCCAGCTCGGCGACGGGATCGCCCGCGTGCACGGGCTGGAGAACTGCGTCTCCCTCGAGCGCCTCGAGTTCGAGCACGGCGTCGTCGGGCTCGCGTTCAACCTCGAGGAGGACAACGTCGGCGTCGCCCTCTTCGGCGAGTGGCAGAAGGTGAAGGAGGGGCAGCCGGTCCGCCGCACGGGCGGCGTTATGTCGGTGCCGGTCGGCGACGCCCTGCTCGGCCGTGTGGTCGACCCGCTCGGCGCCCCGCTCGACGGGCAGGGCCCGATCGCGACAACCGAGCGGCGGCCGCTCGAGTTCAAGGCGCCGGGCGTCATCCAGCGCCAGCCGGTGAAGGAGCCGCTGATGACCGGCATCAAGGCGATCGACTCGATGACGAACGTCGGCCGAGGCCAGCGCGAGCTGATCATCGGCGACCGCGGCACAGGGAAGACCGCGGTTGCGATCGACGCGATCATCAACCAGCGCGGCGGCGACGTGATCTGCATCTACGTCGCGGTCGGCCAGAAGGGCTCGACGGTCGCGCAGGTGTACGAGCGCCTGAAGGACGCGGGGGCGATGGACTACACGATCATCGTCTCGGCGCCCGCGCACGAGGCGGCCCCGATCAAGTGGATGGCCCCGTTCGCCGGCTGTGCGATGGGCGAGCACTTCCTCTACAGCGGCCGTCACGCGCTCGTTGTCTACGACGACCTCTCCAAGCACGCGGACTCCTACCGGCAGCTGTCGCTCCTGCTGCGCCGGCCGCCCGGCCGCGAGGCCTACCCGGGCGACGTCTTCTACCTGCACTCGCGGCTGCTCGAGCGCGCCTGCAAGCTGAACGACGCGCTGGGCGGCGGCTCGCTGACGGCGTTGCCGGTGATCGAGACACAGGCGGGTGACATCGCCGCGTACATCCCGACGAACGTCATCTCGATCACCGACGGCCAGATCTTCCTCGAGGCGAGCCTCTTCTTCTCCGGCGTCCGTCCCGCGATCAACGTCGGAACCTCGGTGTCGCGCGTCGGCGGCTCGGCCCAGACGAAGGCGATGAAGAAGGTCGCGGGCCGTCTGCGCCTCGATCTTGCCCAGTACCGCGAGCTGGAGGCGTTCTCCCAGTTCGGCTCCGAGCTGGACCTCGCCACCCAGCGGGCTCTCGCACGCGGCGAGAAGATGGTCGCGACGCTGAACCAGCCGCAGTACCAGCCGTGGCCCCACGCCGAGCAGGTCGTGGCCCTCTACGCCGGCGTCAACGGTCACCTCGACGAGATCCCTACGCCGCAAGTCGCGCGCTTCCACGACGAGCTGCGGGAGCACATGCGCGCCGAGGGGACGGTCTACGCCGAGATCGACGAGACGAAGGATCTCGGCGACGACCTTGCCGCCAGGCTCGAGGACGAGCTGAAGAAGTTCCGCCACGGGTTCAACATCGAAGAGGAGAGGGGCCTGGTCGCGTAAGCCATGGCCACGGTAGGAGATCTCAAGCGGCGGATCCGCTCCGTCAAGAGCACGCGCAAGATCACGAAGGCGATGGAGCTCGTCGCCAGCGCCCGCCTGCGCCGTGCGCAGGCCCGGATCGAGGTGATGCGCCCGTATGCGAACACGATGCGCGAGCTGATCGCGGGAGTCGGCCGGGCGAGCACGTCTGTGCGCGGGCTGCCGCTCCTCGTGCAGCGGGAGGAGGTACGGGGGGTCGCGATCGTCCCGCTCACCGGCGACCGTGGCCTGGCCGGCGCCTTCAACGCACAGATCCTGCGCCGCTCTTTCGCGCTCGCCGGCAGCCTGCGCGGCGAGGGCAAGCAGGTGCGCTGGATCGCGGTCGGGAAGCGTGGCCGCTCGACGCTCTCGTTTCGAGGCATGCCGCTCGAAGCCGAGTACACGGGCTTCACGGACCGGCCGGTCTACGCCGATGCGCAGGCGATCGCGCACCGGATCGCCGAGCTGTACACCGAGGGTGAGGTCGATCGCGTCGTGCTCGTCTACAACCGGTTCGTCTCGCCACTCGTCCAGACGGTGGCCGAGCAGGACGTGCTGCCGATCTCGCCGGACATCCTCGAGACGGACGCGGAGGAGCGGCGCGACGACGCCATGCGGGGCGACTTCATCTTCGAGCCCGAACCCGAGGAGATCCTCGCCCGGCTGCTGCCGGTCTACCTCGAGACACAGGTGTACCGAGCGCTGCTCGAGTCGTCGGCCTCCGAGCAGGGCGCGCGCATGACGGCGATGCGCAACGCGACGAAGAACGCCGGCGAGCTGATCGACACCCTGACGCTACGGATGAACCGCGCCCGCCAGGGAGAGATCACGCAGGAGATCCTCGAGGTCGTCGCGGGCGCAGAAGCGCTCAACTGAGCCGGAATTCAGAGCCGCGGCGCTTGGCTAACAACCGGCCGGCGGTCGCGTCTTAGCAAGCATCACAGCGCGTCGACGGCGTCGGTATCCTCCCCGAGCACATGTCCCCACACAAGAAGCAGAACCCCCTCGGCGCCGCCGCAGGTCTCGCAGGCAGCGTCGCGCTGGAGTCGGGCCCGGAGCTCGGCGAGTTCGCCGAGGTCAAGGCCCGCGGCTACTGGGAGCAGGTCTGGATCCGCTTCCGGCGCGACAAGGTCGCGATCGGGAGCGGCATCTTCATCATCTTCCTGATCCTCGTCTCGTTCGTCGGCGCGGCGATCGCCCAGAAGCTCCTCGGGCACGGGCCGAACGACCTCTTCTTCGACGGGGTGGACGACCGGCTGATCCCGAAAGGGCCGATGTCGTACGCGCACGACCCGCAGACCGGGGAGAAGGCGCTGCTCATCCTGGGTGCCGACGGCTCGCTCGGCCGCGACCTGTTCCTGCGCCTGCTCTACGGTGGCCGGGTCTCGCTCGAGGTCGCGATGCTCTCGACCCTGGGCGCGATGTCGGTCGGCGTCGTGCTCGGCGCGATCGCCGGCTACTTCCGCGGCTGGATCGACACGGTCATCGCCCGCATCACCGAGGTGACGATGGCCTTCCCGGCGCTGCTCTTCATCATCGCGCTCGCGAGCACCGTCGGCGGCCGCGTGGACTCGATCACGCTCGGCATCTTCTCGCCAGGCGTGATCACGCTCGTGCTCGTCTTCACGACGTTCGGCTGGTTCTATCCCTGCCGCATCATCCGGGCGCAGGTCATGTCGCTGCGCGAGAAAGAGTTCATCGAGGCGGCGCGCATGATCGGCGCCTCGGACGCGCGCATCATCCGCTCGCACCTGCTGCCCCACCTCGTCGCCCCGATCATCGTTTACTCGACCCTGGTCGTGGCCGGCTACGTGCTCGGCGAGGCGGGCCTGTCCTTCCTCGGCCTCGGCATCAAGCTGCCGACTGCGAGCTGGGGCAACCTCCTCTCGACCGCGCCCGAGTTCTACACCGCGCAGCCCTGGCTGATGGTCTGGCCGGGCCTCGCCGTGCTGCTGACGACGCTCTCGTTCAACCTGCTCGGCGACGGCCTGCGCGACGCGTTCGATCCCCGCTCGATGTAGGAACGCCCCCCGCGCGGGCCGCGTACGCCGGTTCTTCCTTGTGTCTTAACGCGAGGCTAACTATTCTGCCCGCGCTCCGTCATAGGGAGCTGAGGATGCGTCTGCGTCCTGGTCGGCGACTGGGGTTGCCGGCTGGACAGAGAAAGGAGTCACATGAAGAAAAGGTTTGTGTTCCCGCTCGTCATGGCGACGGTCGGGACGTGCCTGCTGGTCGTGGCTGCGTTCGCGGGTGGAGCAGCGAATGCCGCCCCGACGGCCAAGGCCAAGGCCGACGCCCGTGGCGGAGTCCTGCGGTTCGACTCGCGCAGCGACTTCGACTACATCGATCCGTCGCTTGCGTACTTCACGCACACGTGGCAGATGGGCAACGCGGTCAACCTGCGTCTGCTCAGCTATCCCGACAAGGCCGGCGTGGCAGGAACCCGGATGATCGCCGAAGCGGCCCAAGGGCTGCCGACCGTCTCGCGTGACGGCAAGACCTACACGTTCAAGGTCAAGAGTGGGTTCAAGTTCAGCGACGGCTCTGCGGTGACGGCGGCCAACTTCGCCGCCTCGCTCAACAGGGCGCTCGACCCGAAGATGCAGTCGCCCGCGTCCTCGTTCGTCGAGGACATCGTCGGCGGCAAGGCCGTCCTGGCCGGCAAGGCCAAGACGGCCAGCGGCATCAAGGCGAGCGGTCAGACGCTGACGGTCAAGCTCACCACGGTCGCCCCCGACTTCCTCGCGCGCATGACGATGGAGTTCTTCCCGGCGATCCCGGTGAACCTCCCGCACATCGCCGAGGGCGTTCAGGCCCCGATGGTGTCCGCAGGCCCGTACTACGTGAAGGAATGGATCCAGAAGCGGAGCGCCGTGCTGCTGCGCAACCCGCACTGGAACCGCAACAAGGAGCCGTGGAAGAGCCTCGGCCGGCCGGCGAACGTGGACACGATCACCTACACGTTCGGCAACTCGACCGACGCGACCAAGCTCCGCCTCGACAAGAACGAGACCGACCTGGGCGGGGTCCCGCCGGCAGCGGCGGCCGAGCTCGTCCAGAAGTACGGCCTGAACAAGGAACGCTTCTTCTTGGACAAGAACCTCGTGTTCTGGTACTTCTCGATGAACAACGAGGGCGCTCTGTTCAAGGGCAACACGAAGCTCCGCCAGGCCCTCAACGTGGCGATCGACCGCCCGCAGATCGTGCGCCAGCACGGGTACCTCGGCGGCGGCCGGACCGACCAGATCCTGCCCCCGGGCATGCCTGGGTACAAGAACTGGAACATCTACTCGCTGAAGGGCGTGACGGCGGGAGATATCGCCAAGGCAAAGGCGCTCGCGTCGGGTAACACCCGCAGCGGCAAGGCGGTCTTCTACGCCTTCAACACCGCTCCGGGCCCGGCGATCGCCCAGGTCGTGCAGTACAACATGAAGCAGATCGGCGTGGACGTCGAGATCAAGCAGTTCGACCGCGTTGTCCAGCACGAGAAGGTCGCGACGCGCGGCGAGCCGTTCGACATCAGCCACTCCGGCTGGGGTGCGGACTATCCCGACCCGTCGAACTTCATCAACGTGCTGCTCGACGGAGGTCGCATCCAGGCGACGAACAACGTCAACGAGTCGTACTTCAACGACCCGAAGTTCAACAAGCGGATGGCGGATGCCGCCAAGCTCTCGGGCGATGCACGCCTGAAGGCCTACGGCCTCCTCGACCGCGACCTGATGAAGGACGCCGCACCGATGGCGCCCTACATCAACACGAACGCCCGGAGCTACGTTTCCGAGACTCTGGGCTGCTTCACCTTCGCGGCCGTTCACGGCGTGATCAACCTCGTGGCGGTCTGCAAGAAGTAGGTAGGTAGGTCGAGTTATTCGACCCAGTCGCGAGGGCGCCGGTGACCCCGGCGCCCTCGCCCCGTTCTGCCCCGGCGCGGCTCTCCCGGCTCCGCTAGAGTTCGCGCCGCGCGTGGGGCGCCCCCAACTTCGAGCCGTCCCCACCGTCTAAAAACACCGATGTGGCGATACCTGATCCGGCGGCTCCTCTGGGCATTCGTGCTCTTCTTTGCGGTCACTGTCGTCACGTACGTGATCTTCTTCATCATTCCGGCCAACCCGGCCGCGCTCGTCGCCGGCAAGTCGGCGACGCACGAGGACATCCAGCGCGCCGAGCGCTTCCTCGGTCTCGATCAGCCGGTGTACGTGCAGTACGCGAAGTTCGTGCACCGCCTGCTTCCCGTGACCGCGGTGGACAACAAGCCGGCGTTCAAGACGCCGGACCTCGGCACCTCGTTCGCGACACGCCAGAACGTCAACGACGTCGTCGCCCGCGCGGCGCCGGTCACCGCTTCGCTCGTCTTCGGCGGTGCGGTGGTCTGGATGCTCGTGGCCTTGCCGATCGGGATTCTCTCCGCGCTGAAACCCAGGTCGTTGCTCGACCGAGCAGGGATGGTCTTCGTGCTCGTGGGGATCTCCGCGCACCCGGTCTGGATCGGCTTGATCCTTGCCTACGTCGTCGGCTACAAGCTGGGCCTGGCACCGATCTCGGGCTACTGCGACATGATCAACCCATCGACGGGCTGTGGTGGCCCGATCGACTGGGCCTGGCACATGATGCTGCCCTGGATGACCTTCGCCTTTCTCTTCTCCGCGCAGTACGTCCGGATGATCCGGGCGCAGGTGATGGAGACCTTGAGCGAGGACTACGTGCGCACGGCCCGCGCCAAGGGTGCCCCGGAGACTCGTGTGCTCTTCTCGCACGTGCTCCGGAACGCCCTCCTGATCGTCGTGACGATGCTCGGCATGGACATCGGCCTGGCGCTCGGCGGCGCGATCTTCACCGAGACGGTGTACGGCCTGCCCGGCCTCGGCAAGGTGGCGCTCGAGTCGATCTACGCCTACGACCTGCCGATCGTGCAGGGCATCGTCGTCTTCGGGACACTCGCGATCATCACCTTCAACCTGTTCGTCGATCTGTTCTACGCGATGATCGACCCGAGGATCAGGCTCAACTAGCCGTGGCGCTGCTCGAGGTCAAGGACCTGCGGACCTCGTTCCGCACGGACGATGGCGTCGTCACGGCGGTCGACGGCGTCTCGTTCTCGCTCGAGAAGGGTGAGACGCTCGGCATCGTCGGCGAGTCGGGCTGCGGCAAGTCGGTCACCTGCCTGACGATCATGGGCTTGAACAGCAAGCGCAACGCCACCTCCACGGGCGAGGCGCTGTGGAAGGGCGAGAACCTCCTGACGATGAAGCAGAGCCAGTTGCGCGACATCCGCGGCAACGAGATCGCGATGGTCTTCCAGGACCCGATGACGTCGCTCAACCCCGTGCACTCGATCGGCAAGCAGCTCGTCGAGGCGGTCATGCTCCATCGCGACGTCTCGAAGAAGCAGGCGCGGCTGCGCGCTCTCGAGCTGCTGAAGGCCGTCGGCATCCCGCGCGCAGAGCGCCGGATCGGCGACTACCCGCACCAGTTCTCCGGCGGCATGCGGCAGCGCGTGATGATCGCAATGTCGCTGATCAACGAGCCCGACCTGCTGATCGCCGACGAGCCCACGACCGCCCTCGACGTGACGACCCAGGCGCAGATCCTGAACCTGATGAACACGCTTCAGAAGGAGTTCCACACCGCGATCATCATCATCACGCATGACCTCGGAGTCGTCGCGGAGACGGCCGACGACGTCGTCGTCATGTACGCGGCAAACGTCGTGGAGCACGGCCCGGTGGACTCGATCTTCACGGCGCCCCGCCACCCCTACACCTGGGGCCTGCTCGGCTCGCTGCCCCGGCTGGACGCCGACGTCGAGCGCCTGGTGCAGATCCCGGGCCAGCCGCCGTCGCTGCTCAACCCGCCCAGGGGCTGCCGCTTCCACCCCCGCTGCCCGTACGTGATGGAGGCATGCAAGTCGAAGGAGCCCCCACTGGTGGCGATCCCGTCCGACCCGACGCACCTCCAGGCCTGCCTGCTCGACGAGGACGTCAAGCAGCGTGAAGCCGAGAGGCTGCTCACCGGAACGATGGCGCTGTCCTAGCCATGGCGAACGAGCTGCTGGTCGTCGACGACCTGACGAAGCACTTCCCCGTCACGCGCGGGATCGTCTTCCAGAAGCAGGTCGCTTCCGTGCGCGCCGTCGACGGCATCTCCTTCACCGTCAACGAGGGCGAGACGCTCGGCGTGGTGGGCGAGTCCGGCTGCGGCAAGTCCACGATGGCGCGCTGCATCATGCGCCTGCTCGACCCGAGCGGCGGAAAGATCCTCTTCGAGGGCCGCGACATCACGCACCTCTCGCGCGCGGAGATGCGCCCGATCCGGCGCGAGATGATGATGATCTTCCAGGACCCGTACGCGTCCCTGAACCCGCGCAAGCGCGTCGGCTTCATCGTGGCCGAGGCGCTCGAGGTGCACAAGCTGGGCACCGACGCGGAGATCAAGAAGCGCGTGCAGGAGCTGCTCGAGGTCGTCGGCCTCAACCCGGAGCACTACAACCGGTTCCCGCACGAGTTCTCGGGTGGACAGCGCCAGCGCATCGGCGTCGCGCGTGCGCTTGCCGTGAATCCGAAGCTGATCGTGTGCGACGAGCCGGTCTCGGCACTCGACGTCTCGGTCCAGGCCCAGATCCTCAACCTGCTCAAGGATCTCCAGAAGGAGTTCGCGCTCACGTACGTCTTCATCGCCCACGACCTCAACGTCGTGCGCCACATCTCCGACCGCGTGCTGGTGATGTACCTGGGCAAGGCCGTCGAGATCGCCGACCGCAATCAGCTCTACAGTCAGCCGAAGCACCCGTACACCGGTGCCCTGCTGTCAGCCGTTCCGATCCCGAACCCGGAGCTCGGCCGCACGAGGCGGCCGATCGTGCTCGAAGGCGACGTGCCGAGCCCGATCAACCCGCCGAGCGCCTGCCGCTTCCACCCGCGCTGCCCGCGCTTCCACGAAGGGCACTGCGACGTGGAGGAGCCGCAGCTCTACGCGTTCGGCACCAACCAAGTGGCTGCATGCCACTACCCGCTCGAGCGCTGGCCGATGACCGCGGATGAGATGCGCCGCGGTGCCGACCGGCCGCCGGTCGAAGCCGAGGTCTGATGCTGGCAGCGGCCCTCCGCCGCTTCGTCATGCTTTTCGCCCTTTCGAGCTGCCTCACGGTGGTCGCATCGCTGCTGCTCGGGCTCGCCTTCGGCGCCTCGGCCGCGCGCTCGCTCTCGCTGGGCTTCTACGTCGTCGGGGCGTTCCTGCTCATCGCCGGCTTCTTCATGGGCAACCGAGGCCCCGTGCGGCTGAAGGGGGAGCCGGGGGCGGAAGGCGTCTGGGGCTTCGGCAGCGGGCGGCGCGTCCGGTGGGCGACGAAGGACGAGCGTGAGGAGGCGATCAATCTGTCCGCTGTCTTCGTCGTGCTCGGATTGGCGCTCATTCTCGTCGGCGTCGCTGCCGACAGTAGATACACACTGTTCTAAGACCTCACGAGGCGTATCCGCCATGGGCACCGAACATCGCCGCCTGCCGCCGTCGGCTAACTCGCAGTCGTTCTCGGCGTCAGAGGAGGTGTGGGAACGTTGAAGGACACGACACTGCTCTGTGAGCGCGCGCGCGGCTGGGTTTCGCTGGCGCTCGACGGCGAGATTTCGGAGTTCGAGCGTGCGCTGATGGCGACGCACGTCGAGCGCTGCACCGAGTGTGCGCGGTTCGCCGCGGAGCTGCGTGGGTTCACCGCTGAGTTGCGCGCTGCAGACGAGGCGCCGCTCGCGCACCCGATCGAGTTGCCCGCCCGTCGCCGGAGCCTCGCTCAGGTGGCTCGAGTCGGTGCCGCAGCCGCCGTCCTCGCGCTCGCCGTTGGGCTCGGGGGCCTGCTCGCCTCCTCGCCGGCGCCGACCTCGGGGAACGCTCCGGCCCCCTCCACGCCGCTGATCGCCATGAGCACCGATCCGGACGAGCTCCTGCGCGTGAGCCAGCGGCAGGCGCTCCTGCCACTGCCGCCACGGCCCGACCGCGGCGCCAGGTTCTTGGACGTTCCGGTCTAACCCCTCGCGTCCCTGGGCGGCGCCGTGGGCAGTCTGGCGTCTCGTATCAGGTCTCGGCGCAACGTTCTGGGCCGCTCGTCGGTCTAGGATGTGCCGGTGATCGCACAGCCGAGCACCATCAGCTCGTACGTCTGAGGCCTCGATCACGCCGCCAGGCTGGCGGCGGCTCTGGAGGCGTACCGCACACGGGGAGAACCGAGTCGTGGGCACGGGCGCTTGGATAGACTGGCCGCGCTTCTGCGGCGCCTGCGCGGCGCCGTTCCACCCGTCAGCGAGCCTCTCCGGGAGACCCATGTCCAGCCAGTCCAGCGTGAAACAGAACGTCGGCACCGTGATCGAGATCAAGGGCGTCGTGATCGACGCCGTGTTCGGCGGCGAGCTGCCCGAGATCTACACGGCGCTCGAGATCCGGCGCCCTGACGGCAGCAAGCTCGTGGCCGAGGTGCAGCAGCACCTGGGCGACGATCGCGTGCGCGCTGTCGCCATGGACGCGACCGACGGCATCGCGCGCGGCACGGAGGTTCGAGACAGCGGCGCGCCGATCTCGGTCCCGGTCGGAGACGGCACGCTCGGGCGGATCTGGAATGTGCTCGGCGAGCCGATCGACGAGAAGGGCGAGCTGCCTGCGGACACGGAGCGGTGGGCAATCCACCGCGATCCGCCGGCCTTCCGCGACCTCTCGCCGACGGTAGAGATCTTCGAGACCGGCATCAAGGTGATCGACCTGATCGCGCCGTACGTCAAGGGCGGGAAGATCGGGCTCTTCGGCGGGGCCGGCGTTGGCAAGACGGTGTTGATCCAGGAGCTGATCCACAACATCGCGAAGCAGCACGGCGGCGTCTCTGTCTTCTCCGGCGTCGGCGAGCGCACGCGCGAGGGCAACGACCTCATGCTCGAGATGCAGGAGTCGGGCGTGATCGACAAGGTCGCGCTCTGCTACGGGCAGATGAACGAGCCCCCGGGCGCGCGGCTGCGCGTCGGGCTCTCCGGGCTGACGATGGCCGAGTACTTCCGCGACCAGGGCCAGGACGTGCTGCTCTTCATCGACAACATCTTCCGCTTCGTTCAGGCGGGCTCCGAGGTGTCGGCGCTGCTCGGCCGGATGCCGAGCGCGGTCGGCTACCAGCCGACGCTCGCCACCGAGATGGGCCAGCTTCAGGAACGGATCACCTCGACCCGGACCGGCTCGGTCACGTCGGTGCAGGCGATCTACGTGCCGGCCGACGACCTCACCGACCCGGCCCCGGCGAACACCTTCGCCCACCTCGACGCGACCACGGTGCTCTCGCGGGCGATCGTGGAGAAGGGCATCTACCCGGCGATGGACCCGCTCGACTCGACGTCGCGCGCGCTCCAGCCTGGCATCGTCTCGGAGGAGCACTACCGCACGGCGACGGCGGTGCAGCAGATCCTCCAGCGCTACAGGGACCTGCAGGACATCATTGCGATCCTGGGCATGGACGAGCTGACCGACGAGGACAAGCTGGTCGTCTCGCGGGCCCGCAAGATCGAACGGTTCCTGTCGCAGCCCAACTTCGTCGCCGAGCAGTTCACCGGCACGCCGGGCGAATACGTCAAGCTCGAGGACACGATCGAAGGCTTCAGCGAGATCATCGCCGGCCGACATGACGACCTGCCCGAGCAAGCCTTCTACATGGTCGGCACGATCGCGAACGCCGTCGAGAAGGCCCGGTCGCTCGAGGCCGCGGCTGCGTAGGGACGGATCGTGGCCGAAACACATCCGATGTTCGACGTCTCCATCGTCACGCCCGACGGGCCCGCGTACGAAGGCCCGGCGGAGATGCTCGTCGTCCCCGGGGCGGCGGGCGACATCGGTGTGCTCGCCCGCCACGCGCCGCTGATCGCGACGCTGAAAGCCGGCTCGACCCGGGTGTACGTCGCCCAGGCGTCCGAGGACATCATCGAGTTCGCAACCGGCCCGGGCTTCTTCAAGATCGAGCTGGACCGGGCACTCGCGCTCGTTGACGACGCGGTCAACGTCAGGGAGATCGACGACGCGCGCGCCCAGCAGCAGCTCGCGGACGCGGAGGCCGAGCTGGCACGGGTCGTGGCCGGCGAGTCGAAGGCCGATCGCTGGCAGCTCGAGCAGCGGATCAAGCACGCCCAGAACCAGCTCGCCGTCTCCGGACGCACCTGACCGGCGGCTCTGGGCCGGGCCGAGCCTGGCCCGCCGCCGCCTCGGCCGCTCGCGGCACGCGTCTCTCCGGGTCTGTGCTCTCGCACTATCCCCTCCGGCCGCGCACCGCGATCGGCTCGTCAGCTGCGCCCGGAGGCGCCAAGAGCCAGCTCGCCGTGTCCGGACGCACCTGACCGGCGGCTCTGGGCCGGGCCGAGCCTGGCCCGCCGCCGC
>CAYGLV010000006.1:54566-69450 GCA_964351025.1 uncultured Gaiellales bacterium
CTCCGGCCGCGCACCGCGATCGGCTCGTCAGCTGCGCCCGGAGGCGCCAAGAGCCGGCTGTCCGTCTCCGGACGCACCTGACCGGCGGCTCTGGCTGAACCACTCCCTGGCAGTGAAACGGGCTGTCACGTGGCTCGGCGGCGGCGTTCGCTAGGCTCGATTCGGGACGATGAGCGAGGCAACCGCCAGAGAACGACTCGAGCAACTCCTCGCGGAGCGCATCGTCGTGCTCGACGGCGCCTGGGGAACGATGTTCCAGGCGCTCGCTCTCGGCGAGCCCGACTTCCGAGGCGAGCGCTTCCACGACCATCCGCGCGACCTCAAGGGCAACCCCGACGTCCTCAACCTGACCCGGCCGGACGTCGTGCTCGACATCCACCGTGCCTACCTCGCCGCCGGGGCGGACATCACGACGACGAACACGTTCACCGCGACGAGCATCGGGCAGGTGGAGTATGGGCTCCAGGACGCGGTGTACGACCTGAACGTGGCCGGGGCACGGCTCGCCCGGCAGGCGGCGGACGAGGCAGGCGGGCGCTTCGTCGCGGGCTCGCTCGGGCCGCTCAACGTCACGCTCTCGCTCTCGCCGAGGGTGGATGACCCGGCGTACCGCGCAGTCACGTTCGACCAGGTGGCGGAGGCGTATGCCGAGCAGGTGCGCGGGCTGCGTGACGGCGGCGCCGACTTCCTGCTCGTCGAGACTGTCTTCGACACGCTCAACTGCAAGGCGGCGATCGCGGCCGCACGCGAGGTCGCGCCCGAGCTGCCCCTGATGATCTCGGTCACGATCGTGGACCTCTCGGGTCGCACGCTGACGGGGCAGACCGCGGAGGCGTTCTGGATCGCGGTCGAGCACGCCGAGCCGCTCAGCGTCGGCGTTAACTGCTCGCTCGGAGCGGCCGAAATGCGGCCGTATGTCGCGGAGCTGTCGCGGGTCGCGCCCGTGTGGACGAGCTGCCACCCGAACGCGGGCCTCCCGAACGCGTTCGGCGGTTACGACGAGCAGGCCGATCTGACCGCGCGCTACCTGCGCGAGTTCACCGAAGCGGGACTCGTGAACATCGTCGGCGGCTGCTGCGGCACGACGCCGGAGCACATTCACGCGGTCGCCCGAGCGGTTCGCGACCTGCCGCCGCGCCGCCCGCCGGCCCGGGAGACGCGCGCGCGCTACTCCGGCCTCGAGCCGCTCGTCGTCGGCGACGACACGGGCTTCCTGCTGATCGGCGAGCGCACGAACGTCACCGGCTCGGCCCGCTTTCGCCGCCTGATCGAGGCCGGCGACTTCCAGGGCGCCGTGGACGTCGCGCTGGAACAGGTGCGCGGCGGCGCCAACCTGCTCGACGTGAACATGGATGCAGACCTGCTCGACGCCGAGCAGGCCATGACGACGTTCCTGAACCTGATCGCGACCGAGCCGGAGGTCGCGCGGATCCCCGTGATGATCGACAGCTCGCGCTGGTCGGCCATCGAGGCCGGGCTGCGCTGCGTGCCGGGCAAGCCCGTAGTCAACTCGATCAGCCTCAAGGAGGGGGAGGCGGACTTCCTCGCGAAGGCCCGCACAGCACGCCGCTACGGCGCCGCCGTCGTCGTGATGGCCTTCGACGAGCTCGGACAAGCGGATACGGCGGAGCGCAAGGTGGCGATCTCCGAGCGGGCCTACCGGCTGCTCGTCGACGAGGCCGGCTTCGCGCCGGAGGACATCGTCTTCGACCCGAACGTGCTCGCGGTCGCGACCGGGATCGAGGAGCACGCCGGCTTCGCAAAGTCGTTTATCGAGGCGATTCCTCTGCTCAAGGAGCGTTGCCCGGGCGCAAAGGTGAGCGGCGGCATCTCGAACCTGTCCTTCGCCTTCCGTGGCAACGACGTCGTGCGCGAGGCGATGCACGCCGCGTTCCTCTATCACGCGATCCACGCCGGGCTGGACATGGGCATCGTCAACGCCGGCCAGCTGATGGTCTACGCGGATATCCCGCCGGACCTCCTGGAGCGCGTCGAGGACGTCATCTTCGACCGGCGGCCCGACGCGACCGACCGGCTCGTCGCCTTCGCCTCGACGGTCGAGGGGGAGGCGACGAAACGGGAGCTCGACCTCTCCTGGCGGGAGCAGCCCGTCGCCGAGCGACTCGCTCACGCGCTCGTGCATGGGATCGTCGACTTCATCGAGGAGGATGTCGAGGAGGCGCGGGCGGTGGCCGCACGGCCGCTCGACGTGATCGAGGGGCCGCTGATGGACGGGATGCGGATCGTCGGCGACCTCTTCGGCGACGGGAAGATGTTCCTGCCCCAGGTCGTGAAGAGCGCGCGCGCCATGAAGCGGGCGGTCGTCTACCTCGAGCCGTTCATGGAGGCGGAGCGCGCCGCCGGGGGCGACACCGCGCGCACGCAAGGGAAGATCGTGGTTGCAACCGTCAAGGGAGACGTGCACGACATCGGCAAGAACATCGTCGGCGTCGTGCTCGGCTGCAACAGCTACGAGGTCGTCGACCTCGGGGTGATGGTGCCCACGGACCGGATCCTGGACACCGCCGTTGCAGAGGGCGCCGACGCGGTCGGCCTCTCCGGGCTGATCACGCCGTCCCTCGACGAGATGGTGTCCGTGGCACGTGAGATGGAGAGGCGCGGGCTCGAGCTGCCCTTGCTGATCGGTGGAGCGACGACTTCGCGGCAGCACACGGCCGTCAGGATCGCGCCCGAGTACAGCCACGAGACGGTGCACGTGCTCGACGCCTCGCGCGTCGTCGGCGTCGTCTCCGATCTGCTCGACCCTGTCCGGCGCAGCGCTCTCGACCGTGCGAACCGCGAGGAGCAGGAGCGGCTGCGCGAAGCCCACGGCGCGAAGGAGCGTAGGCCGCTACTGGCGCTCGCGGAGGCCCGGGCGAACCGCGAGCGGCTGTCGTACGACGATCTGGCTGATCCCTCGTTCACGGGGACACGGCTGGTCGAGCCCACTGTCGCGGAGCTGCGCGACTACGTGGACTGGACGTTCCTCTTCCACGCCTGGGAGCTGAAAGGACGCTTCCCTGCCATCCTCGACAACCCGGTCGCGCAGGAGCTCTACGACGACGCCCTGGCGCTGCTGGCCGAGCTCGAGGCGGATGGCGGCCTCGTCCCGCGCGGGGTGTACGGCTTCTGGCCGGCGCGCGCGGACGGCGACGACGTCGTGCTCGACAACGGCACGCGCTTCCACTTTCTCCGGCAGCAAGCGGCGTGGGGCGATTCGCGCCCGAACCGTTGTCTCGCCGACTACGTCGCGCCGACGGGAGATCACCTCGGTGCGTTCGCGGTCGGCATCTTTGGAGCGGACGAGATCGCCCGCCGGTTCGAGGCCGAGCACGACGACTACCGTGCCATCATGGTCAAGGCGCTCGCCGACCGGCTCGCCGAGGCGTTCGCCGAATGGCTGCACGAGACGGCTCGACGCGAGTGGTACGAAGCGGGCCCAAGGCTCTCGGGCGAGGATCTCGCCGCCGAGCGCTACCGGGGCATCCGGCCCGCCTTCGGCTACCCGGCGTGCCCTGACCACTCCGAGAAGGGGGCGCTCTTCGAGCTACTCGGCGCGCAGGCGATCGGCCTCGCTCTCACCGAGTCGTACGCCATGACGCCGCCCGCGGCCGTCAGCGGCGTCTTCTTTGGCCATCCGCAGGCGCGCTACTTCGCCGTTGGGCGGATCGCGCGCGACCAGGTCGAGGACTACGCCACGCGCAAGGAGTGGCCCGTCGCCGAGGCCGAGCGGTGGCTGGCTCCGAACCTGGGGCACGTGCCGAAGACCTAGCGCATGGTCACATTGTGCGACAGGCGGGCCGGAAACGGTGTTAGCTTCCGTCCGTGCCCGACGTCGCCCACGGCAGCGTTGCCCTGCTACGGCGGGCTCCAGACTTCCGTCGGCTCTTCCTCGCCACACTCGGCTCGGGCGTCGGGACGTACCTCGCGGCCGTCGCGCTGACAGTTGACGTCTTCGATCGCACGGGCTCGAACACTTGGGTCAGCGCGCTCCTGATCGCGGAGTTCCTGCCGATCGTCGTTCTCGGGATCGCGCTCGGGCCGCTCATCGACCGGTTCTCGCGCCGGAGGCTGATGATCGGCTCGGATCTCGTCCGGTTCGGCGTCTTCTGCGCCCTGCCCTTCGCCGAGGAGCCGGCCGTGATCGTCGCGCTGGCCGGCGTCGCCGGCATCGCCACGGGCTTTTTCCGGCCCGCGGTGTACGCCGGCCTGCCGAACCTCGTCTCGGACGAGGACCTGCCGCGCGCGAACTCCGTCCTCCAGTCGGTCGAGAACCTGGCGTGGATGATCGGCCCGCTCACGGCGGGCATTCTGCTCACCGTCTCGGGCCCCGACCTGCCGTACTCGATCAACGCGGTCACGTTCCTCGTCTCGGCGGCACTCGTCTTCCGGATCCCGAGTGGAAAGCTCCAGACCGTCGTCTCGCTCACCCGTGGGCACTGGGCAGACGTGCGGGAGGGGCTCTCCGTCGTGCGCCGCTCGCGGGCGTTGCTGACGGTGCTGCTCGTCTGGAACGTCGTGCTGCTCGGCAACGCCGCCGTGAACGTCGCCGAGGTCACGTTCGCGAAGGTCTCGCTCGACGGCGGGGACTTCGGCTTCGGGCTGCTGGTCGGCGCCACCGGCCTCGGCCTCACTGTCGGCAGCCTCGGCGCCGCCGCGGCAGTCGAGCGGTGGGGCGTGCGGCTGACGTACTCGGCCGCGATCGGGCTGATGGCGGTCGGCTTCGGCGCAGCCGCCGTCGCGCCCACGGTGTGGGTGGCCGCCGTCTGCGCGGCAGCGGGGGCAGCCGGCAACGGCGCCGCGCTCGTCTGCAACGCCCTGCTCGTCCAGCGTGGCGCTCCCGACGAGCTGCGCGGGCGCGCGTTCACGGTGATCATGAGCTCGAACTACGTCCTGCTCGGACTCGGCATGGTTGCGGCCGGCCCTCTGACGGACATCATCGGCGGGCGCTGGATGTGGGGCGGGGCGGCCGCGTTCTACGTGGCCGCTGCCCTGGGGGCGGCGATTCTCGCGCGCGGGCTGACCGTAGCGACGCCTTCGCACCAGGTTGCGCACGAGACGTCCGAGGCCACGGCCGCGAGCAACTAGAGTCCATCCATGGCACGGGGGGAGTGGACGCGCGAGGCGCTCGAAGCCGGCGTGCGCGCCGGCGACCGGCGCGCACTCGCCCGTGCGATCTCACTCGTCGAGAACCGTGATCCGCTCGCCTACGAGCTCGTCGGGGTCCTCTATGGCAGCACGGGCCAGGCGCACACGATCGGCGTCACCGGGCCGCCCGGCGTCGGCAAATCGTCCCTCATCGGCGCCCTGATCACGCACGTGCGCGGCCTCGGAAAGACGGTCGGCGTGATCTCAGTGGATCCCTCGAGCCCGTTCTCGCAGGGTGCCCTGCTCGGCGACCGTATCCGCCTGTCTGACCACTTCCTCGACCCCGGGGTCTACATCCGCTCGATGGGGACGCGCGGACACCTCGGCGGGCTCTCAGAAGCGACGCTCCAGGCGGCCCTGCTGCTCGACGCCTCGGGCAAGGACGTCATCTTCCTCGAGACCGTCGGCACGGGCCAGAGCGAGGTCGAGGTGATCGGAGTCGCCGACACGGTGCTGCTCGTGCTGATGCCGGGCTCGGGCGACTCCGTGCAAGCGCTGAAGGCCGGGATCATGGAGATCCCCGACGTGATCGCGATCAACAAGCTCGACCATCCGGCGGCAAGGACCATGCTGAACGAAGTGCGCTCGATCCTCCAGCTCGATCACGACCGCGACTGGCCGCCGCCGATCATGCTCACGGAGGCCCTTCGCGGCGAGAACGTGCCGGAGCTCTGGGAGGAGCTGGCGCGGCACTGGGCATACCTCGGCGAGGATGGGCGCCTCGACGCTCGCCGGCGCGCGAACCTGGCGCGCGAAGTCTTCTCGGTCGCGTCGAGCCGCGCGAAGTCGCGCCTCGAGGAGGCCGTGCGGGATGATCCGGAGCTGCGGCGGCTGCTCGATGCGGTACAGCGCCGGGAGCTCGATCCGCTGTCGGCCGTGCGCGAGATCATGGAGAAGGTGTTCCACCTTGGTGATGACGGGCGCTCCGACCCTCGCTGACCTCCGCGCCGCGCGCGAGCTGCTGGCCGGGGTCGTTCGCGAGACGCCCGTCTACCACTCGGAGACGTTCACGCGCCTGACCGGTCGGCCCGTTCACCTGAAGGCCGAGAACCTTCAGCGCACCGGCTCGTTCAAGATCCGCGGCGCCGTCAACCGGATCGCGACGCTCGGCGAGGCGGAGCGCCACGCCGGCGTTGCTGCCGCGAGCGCGGGCAATCACGGCCAGGCCGTCGCCTGGGCCGCGCGCGAGGCGGGGATCGCGGCGACGATCTACATGCCGCAGGACGCGCCGATGGCAAAGGTGGATGCCACCCGCAGCTACGGCGCCACCGTGGAGCTCGCCGGAGTCGGCTTCGACGAGGCGCTGGCCGCCTGCCGTCTGCACGTGGAGGAAACAGGCGCGACGTTCGTGCACGCCTTCGAGGATCCGCGCGTGATCGCCGGTCAGGGGACGCTCGGGCTCGAGCTGGCCGAACAGCTACCGCAGCTCGGCACCGTCGTGATCCCGGTCGGCGGCGGCGGGCTCGCCTCCGGGATCGCGATCGCGCTGCGCGAGCTGCTACCGAGGGTGCGGCTCGTCGGCGTGCAAGCCGCCGCGTGCGCTCCGCTCGCGGGCGGCACCGCCTACGGCTTCACGATCGCCGACGGGATCGCTGTCAAGCAGCCGGGGACGCTCACCTCGGCGATCCTGGACGAGCTGCTGGACGAGGTCGTCGCGGTGACCGACGAGCACATCTCGCGAGCGATCGCCTTCCTGCTCGAGCGCGCGAAGCTTGTCGTCGAGGGCGCCGGTGCCGCGGGAGTCGCGGCGCTGCTCGCGGGGCTGATCGACGGCGACGACGAAACGTGCGCGATCCTCTCGGGCGGCAACATCGATCCCACGCTGCTGATGCAGGTGACCCGGCACGGCCTGACCGCCGCCGGCCGCTACCTCGTCCTGCACACCTGCGTGCCCGACCGCCCCGGGGAGCTTTTGGCCCTGCTCGAGCTCGTCGCCGGGGAGCGCGTCAACGTCGTCTCCGTGTCCCACCGGCGCGAGGGTGTCCTCGTCGGGCTCGGCGAGACGGAGATCGAGCTCACGCTTTCGACGAGGGACGAGGCGCACTGCGAAGCAGTGCTCGCCGCGCTGCGCGACCGCGGGTATGCGGTCGCACGACTCTCCTAGGATCCGCAGCGCCTGAACTCGACCGTCCGCTTGCCGGACGCCTGCCAGGTCGAGATGCCGCCGGAGACCACGGGCCGGGCGTCGAGGCCTCGGGCAACGAGGATGGACGCCGCGATCGCCGCTCGCGGGCCCGTCTCGCAGACCGTCACGATCGGCCGGTCTGTCGGAAGCCCATCGCACGCCTTGAGCAACCGGTACGGAATGTTCCGGCTGCCGGGGATGTAGCCCGAGTCGCGCTCGTCATGCTCGCGCACGTCGATCAGCTCGGCGCCGTGCGCGAGCAGCGCGTCCAATTCGTCGATGGTCACGCTGGGCGACGTCTCCGGGCCCTCGCCGGGCAGCCGGCCGGCGATCTCGAGGAAGCCGACCGAGCGCAGCCCGCGGATCGCCCGCGCCGCATCCTCGGCGGACGCTGCGGCCACCACCAAGGGACTGTCGTGATCGAGCACGAACCCCGCTTTCGTGGCGAAGCTCGTGCCCGAGACGGGCACGTTGACCGATCCGGGCAGGTGGCCGGCGAGCCACTCGTATGCCGGGCGCACGTCCAGCACGGTGGCGCCCGCGGGAGCGGCGGACAGCTCGGGCACGCCCGCGGGGGCGCCGAGGAAAGGCCCGCTGTTGGCCTCCACGATGCGGTGCATGTTCGGCGGCTTCGGTGCGCTGATCGAAGCGGACTCGGCGACGAACGAGCCGATGTCGCCGATCTGGAGGGTGTGATTGAAGCGACGCTCGAAGCCGATCGTCGTCGAGGCCTTCGAGCTCATCGCCTTCCCGCAGAGCGAGCCCGCGACGTGGCCCGGGAACACCTCGACGCCGTCCGGCAGCTCGAGCAGCCGGCGCAGCGAATGGAAGAGGCTCTCGGCTCCCTCCTGCGCGCCCACCGCAAGGTCGGGGCGGGCGGCATCGCCGACGAACAGCGAATCGCCCGTCAGGACCAGCCAGGGCTCCTCCGCGCGCGTGCGGTCGATCACGGCGATGCAGGTGTGCTCGGGCCGGTGGCCGGGGGTATGGAGTGCCCGTAACACGACATTCCCGAGCTCGATCTCGACGCCGTCGTCGAATGGGTCGTGCGGGTAGCCGACGGTGGCCTCGGAGCAGATGCTGACCGGCAGGCCGAGCTCCAGCGCGAGCCGCCCGTGCCCGGAGACGTGGTCGGCGTGCGTGTGCGTCTCGATCACGCGCGCGATCCGGACGCCGCGCAACTCGGCCTCGTCGAGGTACTGCTCGATCGCGTAGGCGGGATCGACCACCGCCGCGACGCCCGCCTCCTCGCACCCGATCAGATAGGACGCGCAGCCGAGGTCTGCGTCTACGAACTGGGTGAAGAGCACGGCGGCACGGTAACACCCGGGGTCGCTATTGCTCCTGAAGTCTGGTCAGCCGCCGGTGCCGCACGAGCGCGAGCACGGCCGTGAGCGCGGCCAGTCCGGCGATCCCGGTCACGAGCCCCCGGCCGAGACGCATCGGCGGTGAAGACGCCGCTGCCGGCACGATGGTGACGCGAACCGTCCAGCGAACGACACCGCCGTCGGCATACAACTGCTCCGCGCTCAGGTCGAGAGCGGCCGGGGTGTCCGGCGCCTGGAGCGTGACTGCGAGGGCGACCGCTTCCCCGGCGGGGAGCGAGCCCCGCCACGCCGCTTCGCCCCCGGTACTGCTCGCCGCCCAGCCGTCCGCCGGTTCTGCCGACTGGACGCGCGCCCCCGCCGGTACCCTGAGCAGGAAGGCGGTCATCGTTCGGCCGGCGCGCTCGTTGGGGACCTCGAACGCGAGTCGAGCGGACTCGGCGGCCCGAACGAAAGCGGGCGAGACTCCGATGTGGGCGAGCGCCGCGTTCGGCGCCAGGAACACCAGAACGAGGATCGACGTCAGGACAGCACGCATGGACGGATCTTTGCGCATCTCAGAAAGCTCACCGGGGCAGAACCTGTGAGCGCCACGGGACTGAGCGCCGCGCTCGGCGCTCTCGCGACGGGCGTCGTCCTGCTGGCGGCTGCCTGCGGCGGCTCGGGCGAGAAGGGCGGCACCGGCACGGAGACGGCTGCGCCGAGCCGCGGAGGCACCGTGCGCATCAACCTCGCCTCCGACACCGACTACACCGACCCGGCGCTCGCGTACTACTCGGTCTCGTGGCAGTTCGAGTACGCGACGAGCCTCAAGCTCCTCAACTACCCCGACGCGCCCGCGCCCGAAGGGTCTCGTCTCCAGGCCGAGGCCGCGGCGGCGCTGCCTCGGATCTCACCGGACGGCAAGACGTACACCTTCACGATCAGGAGCGGCTTCCGCTTCTCGCCGCCGTCGAACGAGCCTGTCACCGCGGCGAGCTTCAGGGCAGCACTCGTACGCGTGCTGAGCCCCAAGATGCAGTCTCCCGGCGCCTCGTTTCTGAGCGACATCGCCGGCGCCGAGGCGTTCCGCAATGGCAAGGCGAAGTCGGTCTCGGGGATCCAGGTCGACGGCGACACGCTCGCCATCACGCTCGTGGACGTGGCCCCCGACTTCCTCTCCCGGATCGCGATGCCGTTCTTCGCAGCGATCCCGGTCTCGACGCCCCTCAACCCGGCCGGTGAGCAGCAGATCCCGTCTGCGGGCCCGTACTTCATTCAAAAGTGGGTGCCAAAGCGGCAACTCGTGCTCGCGCGCAACCCGAACTACGGCGGTGACCGGCCTGCGAATGCCGATCGCATCGTCTACACCGTGGGCGTCAACCCCGCCCAGGGCCTCCTGCAGATCAAGAAGGGGCAGGCGGACTACGCAGCCGACGGGATTCCGCCGTCGGCCCATGGCGAGCTTGGACCGGCATTCGGTCCGGGTAGCCAGGCGGCGAAGGAGGGGGCTCAGCAGTACTTCGTCAATCCGACGCTCGCGTTCCGTTACCTCGCGCTCAACACGCAGCGGCCGCTCTTCGCCGACGCGAAGCTGCGTCGCGCGGTCAACTACGCGTTCGACCGGGCGCTGCTGATCCGCCAGCGCGGCGCGTACGCGGGGCGTCCCACCGACCAGTACCTCCCGTACGGGCTCGCCGGCTTCCGCGACGAGCAGATCTACCCGCTCGCGCGCGCCGATGTCGCCACCGCGAAGCGGCTCGCTGCCGGCACGAAGGGCAAAGCCGTGCTCTACACGTGCAACCAGGCGCCGTGCCCCGAGACGGCCCAGATCATCCAGGCGAACCTGAAGGCGATCGGCGTGACCGTCCAGATCAGGCAGTTCGAGCGCGCCGTCCAGTTCCAGCGGCAGGGGGTCCGGGGCGAGCCGTTCGACATCGCCTTCGACGGCTGGCAGGCGGATTACGCCGACCCGTACGACTTCGTCAACGTGCTGCTCGACGGATCGCGACTGCAGGCGGCCAACAACGTCAACTTCTCGTACTTCGACGATCCGGTCTTCATCGAGAAGATGCACGCCGCCGCGCGGCTGTCCGGCGACGAGCGGCTCCGGGCGTACGGCGACCTCGACGTCGAGCTTGCCCGCGACGCGGCGCCGCTCGCCGCATGGGTGAACGACAACGATCGCGACTTCTTCTCGTCACGGATCGGCTGCCAGGTCTACCAGCCGATCTACGCGATGGATCTCGCGGCGCTCTGCGTCCGCGGCCAGGGGCGCTAGAGCCCGAGGTGCTTGGCGATGACCATGCGCTGCACCTCGTTCGTGCCCTCGCCGATCTCGAGCACCTTCTGGTCGCGGTAGAGCCGGGCGACCGGAGACTCCTCCATGAAGCCGTAGCCGCCGTGGATCTGGAGCGCCGAGTTGACGGCCCGGTTCGAGAGCTCGCCGGTATAGAGCTTCGCCATCGCCGCTTCCCGGGCGAACGGCCGTCCCAGGCCTTTGAGCCAGGCGGCCTTGTGGACAAGGTGGCGGCCCGCCTCGATCTCCGTCGCCAGGTCCGCGAGCTGGAACCGGACGGCCTGGAAGCTCGCGATCGGCCTGCCGAACTGCTGCCGCTGGCGTGCGTACTCCGAGGAGAGGTCGTAGGCGCCCTGGGCGAGCCCGACCCCCATCGCGGCGACGGAGATGCGGCCGCCGTCGAGGATCTCGAGGAACTGCTTGAAGCCCTCGCCGGCCGGCCCGAGGAGGTTGCCCTCGGGAACGGCGCAGTCGGCGAAGGCGAGCTCGCGGGTGTCCGAGGCACGCCAGCCGAGCTTGCGCATCGGCGCGGCGATCGTGTAACCGGGCGTGCCGTTCGGAACGATGAGGTTCGAGATCTCGTCGGGCCCGGTGCGTGCGGTGATCGTGACGCAGGCGGTGATGTCGGTGCCCGCGTTCGTGATGAAGAGCTTCGAGCCGTTGACGACCCAGCGGCCGTCGCGTAGCTCGGCCGTCGTGCGTGTCGCGCCCGCGTCCGAGCCGGCGCCCGCCTCGGTGAGGCCGAAGGCGGCGAGTCGCCGGCCCGATGCGAGGTCCGGCAGCCACTCGCGCTTCTGCTCCTCGCTTCCGAACAGGAAGATCGGCATCGTCCCGAGCGAGGTGTGGGCCGCGACGGTGATCGCGACGGACGAGTCCACGCGGGCCAACTCCTCGATCGCGATCGCATACGAGAGCGTGTCGGCGCCGCCGCCGCCGTACTCCTCGGGGATCGGCATCCCCATCAGGCCAAGCCCGGCGAGCTCGGCGACGAGGTCGTAGGGGAAGCGCGCCTCGAGGTCGAGCTCGGCGGCGAGCGGAGCGACCCGCTCGCGGGCGAACTCGCGCACCGTGTCCCGGATCAGCTCGTGCTCGGGCGCGAGGTCGAAGTCCACCGGCGGCGATCGTATCCCAGCGGCCGCGCTTCCGGCTCCGGGCTAGGCTCCGCTCATGCGACCAGGAATCGATCGGCGCGCCATGGTCGCACTCTCGAGCGGGCACCTCGCAACGGACTTCGCCTCCGGTGCGGTGCCGGCTCTCCTGCCGTTCTTCGTCGTGCGCTACGACCTGAGCTACACGCAGGCGGCCGTGCTGATGCTGGCGGCGCTCGTATCGTCCTCTGTCGTCCAGCCGGTCTTCGGGCTCCTCTCCGACAGACGCGGCGCGATGTGGCTCCTGCCCGGCGGCGTTGCGCTTGGCGGGGTCGGCATCGCGCTCGCGGCGGGGGCGTCGAGCTACCCGCTCGTCGTGGCTCTGATCTTCTGCGGCGGCGTCGGCGTCGCCGCCTTTCACCCGGAGGGCTCGAAGTTCGCGAACTACGTCTCCGGCCCACGGCGGGCGAGCGGGATGGCGCTCTTCAACATCGGCGGCAATTCGGGCTACGCGCTCGGGCCGATCGTGGCGACGCCGCTCGTGGTCTGGCTCGGCCTGAAGGGCGGCCTGCTGCTCGCGGTGCCGCCCCTGGCAGCGGCGGCGGCGCTCGCATACGCACTGCCGTACCTGCGCGGATTCGTGCCGGAGCGGCCGACTGTGCGGGCGCAGGCGGGTGAGGACCAGCGCGGGGCGCTCGTCCTCCTGCTCGCCGTGGTCGCCCTGCGCAGCGTCGCCTGGTTCGGGCTGCTCACCTTCGTGCCGCTCTGGATGGTCGAGCGCGGACACTCGGAGGCGGACGGGAACCACCTGCTCTCGCTGATGCTCGTCGCCGGCGCGATCGGGACGCTCGTCGTCGGGCCGGTGTCGGACAGGATCGGCCACCGGCGAGCGATGCAACTGACGCAGGCCGCGTTGGCGCCGCTCGCGCTCGTCTTCGTGCTCGTCGGCGGCGTGCCCGGCGCGGTCGCTCTGGCGCTCGTCGGTGCCTTCGTCGTCGGCAGCTTCACCGTCACGATCGTCCTGAGCCAGGAGTACCTGCCACGGCATCTCGGCACTGCGGCCGGGCTTTCGATCGGAATGGCCATGGGCGTCGGCGGAGTGGCCGCGGTCGCCCTCGGCGCGGTCGCGGATGCGGTCGATCTCCGCACCGCGCTGCTCGTCTGCGCAGCGACTCCGGCGCTCGGGGCCGGGATCTGCCTCTTCCTGCCGAAGCCGCGTACGCCGCGTGATTTCGCGCCCGAGCTCGTCGCCCCGTAGAATGACCCGGCCCGATTGAACCGTCAGTCAAAGGAGAGAGCAATGGCCGAGAATGTGCAGGAGTTCTTCGACGGGCTGGCCGCGGGCGTGGATCCCGCGAAGACTGCCGGCATGAGCAGCACGTACCTGTTCGAGATCGAGGGTGCCGGGACGTGGACCGTCGCGGTCGCCGACGGCTCGGTGAGCGTCAGCGAGGGCGGCGACGCGGCCGATTGCACCATCTCCACCGGCGAGGCCGATTTCATGAAGATCGTGCGCGGCGAGCAGAACCCGACCACGGCCTACATGACCGGCAAGCTGAAGATCAAGGGGGACATGGGCGCCGCCATGAAGCTGCAGAAGCTGTTCTGAGCGCCCTGGCTGCGACCCCTCCCGGCCGGCGCAGCCGGCCTCCGGGGCCGCTCGCGCCAGGACGCTCAGAAACATGGTGTAGAGCCTCGCGCCGTCTCGACTAGGCCTCCAACTCGACCAGGACTGCGCCGAGGGCGACCTGGTCGCGCTCGGCGACGTGCACGGCCTTCACCGTCGCGTCGAACGGCGCCGCGAGGGGCACCTCCATCTTCATCGCCTCGAGCACGAGCAGAGGCGCCCGGGCTGCGACGCGGTCGCCGACGGAGCACAGGACGCGGATCACCGTGCCGGGCATCGGCGCGGTCACGTCGCTGCCGCCGGCGGCCGGGCCGTGGTGGTGGGCTGCCTCGTCGACGTCGGGGGCAGCGGCCGGCGCCGGAAAGGGCAGGTTCAGCCGGAACGGGCCGCGCCACGGGCCGTCCGGCAGGCGCGGCGGATGTGTGGAGAGCGGCGGGAACTCGGTGAGGAACGCCGTCGTGGTCTCGCCCGCCCGCAGTGCGGGATGGGAGACGAGCCAGCGCAGGAACGGGAGGTTCGTCGCGATGCCCGCTACGTTGGTGTCGTCGAGTGCCGCGGCCAGCCGGTCGAGCGATTCGGCGCGCGTCGCCCCGTGGGCGATCAGCTTCGCGAGCAGTGGGTCGTAGCCGACACCGACCTCGTCGCCCTCCGCGACCCCCGCATCGACGCGCACGCCGTCAGGGAGTCGCAGGCGCTCGATCCGACCGGCCTGAGGGAGGAACGTGCGGGGGTCCTCGGCGTAGAGCCGCACCTCGATCGCGTGTCCGGACGGCGGCGCCGCCGTGAAGTCCAACGGGAGGCCTGCTGCAACCCGGATCTGCTCGGCCACGAGGTCGATCCCCGTGACGAGCTCGGTGACGGGGTGCTCGACCTGGATGCGGGCGTTCAGCTCGAGGAAGAAGAACTCGCGGCCGTCGAGCACGAACTCGGCGGTGCCGGCGCCGCGATAGTCGATGGCACGAGAGAAGGCGACCGCCGCGTCGCACATGCGCGCGCGCAGCTCCGGGTCGAGCGCAGGCGAGGGGGACTCCTCCAGCACTTTCTGATGGCGCCGCTGCACCGAGCACTCGCGCTCGCCGAGCGCGAGCACGGTTCCGTGCGCGTCGGCGAGCAGCTGCACCTCGACGTGGCGGGGACGCTCGAGGTAGCGCTCGCAGAAGACCGCGCCGTCTCCGAATGCGGATTCGGCTTCGCGGCGGGCCGCCGCGAGCGCCGCGTCGAGCTCCGCGGGAGCCCGAACGATGCGCATGCCGCGCCCACCGCCGCCCGCGGCGGCCTTCACCAGCAAGGGGT
>CAYGLV010000007.1:0-36992 GCA_964351025.1 uncultured Gaiellales bacterium
AACGCCCGCGCGTTCCTCGGGCGCCGCTCGCGGTGCCGGGCCGGAGGGGACAGTACGGGTAGTACGGCCCCGGAGAGCACGGTGCCGCGAGCGGCGTCAGGCGGCGGCGGAGCCGGGCTCCGCCCGGCCGGAGCCGGCGGCGGCGAGGGACACGCGTGAGCGACTACGTCTTCACGATGTACCGGGCCGACAAGTACTACGGCCACGACCGGCAGGTGCTCGCCAACATCTCGCTCTCGTTCCTGCCGGGGGCGAAGATCGGCGTGCTCGGGCCGAACGGTGCGGGCAAGTCGACGCTGTTGCGGATCATGGCCGGGCTCGAGGAGCCGTCGAGCGGGATCGCCGAGCTCGCGCCGGGCGCGTCGGTCGGCTTCCTGCCGCAGGAGCCCGAGCTCGACCCGGGCAAGGATGTGCGCGGCAACGTCGAGGACGGCGTGCGCCCGCTGCGCGACCTGCTCGACCGCTTCAACGCGATCTCCGCGGCGTTCGCGGAGCCGGACGCGGACTTCGACGCGCTCCTCGCCGAGCAGGGCAAGGTGCAGGAGCTGGTCGACCGGCACGACGCCTGGAGCCTCGACGCGACTCTCGACCAGGCGATGGACGCGCTGCGCGTACCCGACGGCGACCGGGACGTGACGACGCTGTCGGGCGGCGAGCGGCGGCGTGTCGCGCTCTGCCGGCAGCTCCTCTCCTCCCCCGACCTGCTCCTGCTCGACGAGCCGACGAACCACCTCGACGCCGAGTCGGTCGCCTGGCTCGAGCGCTTCCTCGAGGCCTACAAGGGCACCGTTGTCGCCGTCACCCACGACCGGTACTTCCTCGACAACGTCGCCGGCTGGATCCTCGAGCTCGACCGCGGCAAGGGCATCCCGTACCAGGGCAACTACTCCTCCTGGCTCGAGCAGAAGCAGGCCCGGCTCGCGGTCGAGGAGAAGCAGGAGTCGGCGCACCGCCGCACGCTCGCGCGGGAGCTCGAGTGGGTGCGGATGAGCCCGAAGGCCCGCCACGACAAGTCAAAGGCCCGGCTCGGCGCGTACGAGCGGATGCTCGCCGCGGAGGCCGACGTGAAGCTCGACAAGGTCGAGATCCACATCCCGCCCGGACCGCGGCTCGGCGACGTCGTCGTCGAGGCCGAGAGCGTGGCGAAGGGCTTCGGCGACCGCCTCCTGTTCGAAAACCTGACGTTCACGCTGCCGCCGAACGGAATCGTGGGGGTGATCGGCGCGAACGGCGCCGGCAAGACGACGCTGTTCCGCCTGATCGCGGGCGAGGAGCAGCCGGATGCAGGCGTGCTACGCGTCGGCGACACCGTGCAGCTCGCCTACGTGGACCAGAGCCGCGAGTCGCTCGACCCGGAGAGCACCGTCTGGAAGGAGATCTCCGGCGGCCTCGACACGATCCTGCTCGGCCCGCGGGAGCTCAACTCGCGCCAGTACGTCTCCTGGTTCAACTTCCGCGGCCCCGACCAGCAGAAGCGGGTCAAGGATCTCTCCGGCGGCGAGCGCAACCGCGTCCACCTCGCCAAGGTGCTGCGGAGCGGCGGCAACGTGCTCCTGCTCGACGAGCCGACGAACGACCTCGACGTGGACACGCTGCGCGCACTCGAGGACGGCCTGCTCGACTTCGCCGGCTGCGCCGTCGTGATCTCGCACGACCGCTGGTTCCTCGACCGGATCGCGACGCACATCCTCGCCTTCGAGGGCGACTCGCAGGCGACGTGGTTCGAGGGCTCGTACGCGGAGTACGCCGAGTGGGTGCGCGAGACGCGCGGCCCGGAGGCCCTGGAGCCTCACCGGATCAAGTACAAGCCGCTCGTACGCGCGTAGAGCCAGCTCAAGTGACGTCCGCGAGCCGCTCGATCCAGGCAGAGAAGAGCGGGTCCACGAGGCGGTGCTTCCGATCGACGAGCTCCACCTCCGCCTGGGCGGCGAGGTTCTTCAGAGCCTCCTGCGCGCTCGGCTTGTTCAGATCGAGCCGCTCGAGAACGCGCGTGCGATACGGCGAGCCGCCCCCCGCGATCACAGCCCGCAGCGTCTTCTGCTCGGTCACCGAGAAGCGCTGCCAGTGGGCGCCGAGCTCCGGGTGCAGCTCGTCCAGCGCCCGCTCGAAGGCCCGCCGCCAGTGCGCGAGCGTCGCAGTCTCGCCGATCTTCACGTCCTCCCAGAGCCGGTGGGCGAGCAGCATCGCGCGCTGTGGGTGTCCCTCGGCGGAATCGAGCAAGGGCCCGAGCGCTGCTCCAACCTCGCGATCCGTGCCCCGGAAGCGCTCGACGACGTACGCGGCGATATCCGCGGCCGGCAGGCGGCCGAGCCGCAGCGGCACCGCCTGACCGTAGAGCGGGCGCTCCTTCTCCTCGAAGAGCCGCCGCATCAGGGTCGGCTCGGATCCCGAGAACACGTATGAGGCAACCTCGCCCTGAAACTGGATGTGCCCGCGCAGGATGGCGTCGAGCTCCCTCACCTTCGTGATGTCCTGGAACTCGTCGAACACGATCAGCGCCCGCCGCCCGCCGCCCGCCTCCAGGCGCAACGGCAGGTCGAGGAGCGCGTGCAGCGCCGGCAAGGGATCGGCCTTCGGGTCGATCTGGAGCCTGGCGCCGATTCCCATGGCGCTGAGCGAGAGTCCGAGACCGGTGCTCTGCAAGAGCTCGTCGACGCGGGCGCGCACCCTGCCCTTGAGCTGATGCGCATAGGCCCGCTCGACGCGCACGGCGACGTCCGCCAGCGACAGCACGCCGTAGAGGTCGACGAGGATCGGCACCATGCCCTCCTCGCGCTCGGCATCCCGGAGCACGCGACGCAGCAGGCTCGTCTTGCCGAACTTCCGAGGCGCGTAGAGGCGCACGAAGTGACCGCCGGCGGCGAAGGCGAGCAGCTTCGTCGTCTCCTCGTCCCGGTCGATCACGTCCTCGGGCGCGAGCGGGTGGGAGTAGACGAACGGGTTCAGGTCGGTCAGCATGTATGTCAGCAGCATACTCCAGCGTATGCTGCTGAGATACCCTCACCGGTGGATGCGTCAGTTCGAATCGCTGTCCACGAGGATGGGTATGTTTACAACATACCCATCCGTATGTTACAGACGTATGTTCGTCTAACGGGGTCGCTGGTCCTATGCGGTCGCGACGATCGTGATCCCGCCGCGGGCCTTCTGCTCGAGCGTCACGGTGACCCGCTCGGGGCCGAGCTTCAGCGCCTTCGCCACGTCGTCGCGGATCCGGACGGCGAGGGCCTCGCAGAAGTGCCCCTCGTTCCGGAACGTCGCGAGGTACAGCTTCAGCGCCTTGGACTCGAGGCAGAGATCCTGCGGCTCGTACTCGATCGTCGCGACGTAGAGGTCCGGCTGGCCGGTGACCGGGCAGATCGCCGCGAGCTCGTCGCTCGTCAGCTCCACGTTCACGACACCCGGGTTGGGGAACGTCTCCAGCCCGGCGTAGTGGCCGGAACCGGCGTGGCCGAGCGCGACGAACCCCGGCAGCTGCTCGTCGCTCATAGCTCGTACTGTACGCCCTCATGAGGCGCGTCTATCTCGCCGGGCCGCCCTACGCGGACGAGTACCGCCGGCGCGCGGCCACACTGCTGCGGAAGAGCGGCCTCGAGCCCGTCGACCCGATGCGGCGGGACTTCCGCGGTCAGACGGAGGGGAACGAAGCCGAGATCGTCGAGGGCGACCTCGCCGAGATCGACGCCTGCGACGCCGTGCTCGCCGCGTTCACCGCGCCCGACGAGGGGACGGCGATGGAGGCCTGGTACGCGCACGGCCGCGGGAAGCCCGTCGTCGCCTACACCGGCGGCACGCCGGCGCACCCGTGGACGGTGTACGTCGCGGCCGCGGTCTGCAGCGAGCTCGAGGCGGCCGTCGCGGCGCTCGTCGGGCTCGGCCCCCCTGGGTAGACGCTACGCCTGCGGAATGCGGGCTTCGAGCGCGGCGCCGAGCGCTTCGCGCACGGGCTGGAGCTCGATCCGGTCGAGCACGTCCTGGAAGAAGCCACGGACGATCAGGCGCTCGGCCTCGCTGCGCGGCAGGCCGCGCGCCATCAGGTAGAAGAGCTGCTCGCGGTCGACCTGGCCGAGCGTCGCGCCGTGCGTGCAGCGCACGTCGTTCGCCAGGATCTCGAGGCCCGGGATCGAGTCGGCATGGGCCGTCTTCGAGAGCAGCAGGCTTCGGTTTTCCTGGTAGGCGTTCGTCTTCTGCGCGTCCTTCTCGACCCGGATCATCCCGCGCCAGACGGCGCTCGAGTCGTCGCGGAGCGCGCCCTTGAAGGCGAAGTCGGAGGTCGTGTTCGGCGCGATGTGCTCCTGGAAGGTGTCGTAGTCGAGGTGCTGGGTCCCGTCGGCGAAGTAGGCGCCGGTGACGCGCGAGGTGGCGCCGGGGCCGGCGAGGTCGTTCTGGATCCGGATCTTCCCCTTCTTCGAGCCGAAGCCGCCCGCGACCCAGTCGAGCTCGGCGTCGCGGCCGACCCTCGCGTGGTGCGAGGCGAAGTGCCACGTCTCGCGCGACAGGCTCTGCACGGACACGTACTCGACCTTCGCGCCCTGATCGACGAAGATCTCGACCACGGCGTTCGAGTAGCCGGCAAGCGCCGGGTCGGCCGAGGCGTACTCCTCGATCACCGTGAAGCGACTCTGCGGCTCGGCCACGATCAGCAGCCGCCAGAAGAGCGAGCCGCCCTCGACCGCGTTCGCGACGCGGACGTAGAGGGGCTTCTCCAGCACGACGCCCTTGGGCACGTGCACGAGCAGGCCGTTGACCCAGCGGGCCGCGTTGTGGGCGGCGAACTTCTCGTCCGTGCCGACGAGCTCGCCGAGCAGCGGGTGGTCTGTCAGCAGCTCGAAGCGGACGCCGTCGGGCGCCGAGACGATCTCCAGCCCGCCCTCGGACACGTGCGCGACGCCCGCGGCGTCCAGCTCGAGCAGCGCGGGCGCGTCCGCGACCGTCGTCGCCCCGTTCGCCGAGAAGGAGTCCGGATCGAACCCCTTGAGGTCGGTGAAGCGCCAGGCCTCCTCCGTCGTATCCGGAACCGGCAGCGCCAGGTAGCGCTCGAGCGCCTGCTGCCTAGTCATTCGGCGCGTATCGCCGGTGGAGCATGAGCGCGTTCCCATCAGGGTCATGGAAGACCGCCATGTGGCAGACGCCGGTGTCGAAGACGTCGCCGCGGAACTCGACGCCATTCGCCTCGAGCGCGCGCTTCGCCCCGGCGACGTTCGGCACGCGCAGCGCGATCGACGAGGTGTGCGGCCCGCTGAACTCCTGCCCGATGTTCGTCGGGTCGAGCAGGTAGAGGCTCACGTTCTCGCCGAGCTGGAACTCGGGCCAGGCGCCGTGACCGATCTGCGGCAGGCCGAGCGTGTCCGCGTAGAACCGCGTCGAGCGCTCGAGATCCGTGACCGGCACCGACACGAAGTCGGTCCGCTCGACCTCGATCAACCGACCGACCCTTCCATCTGGAGCAGGATCAGCCGGTTCATCTCGACGGCGTACTCGAGCGGCAGCTCCTTCGTGATCGGCTCGACGAAGCCGGAGACGATCATCGCGCTCGCCTCGGCCTCCGAGAGGCCGCGGCTCATCAGGTAGAAGAGCTGCTCCTCGCCGATCTTCGAAACCGTGGCCTCGTGGCCGATGTTGACGTCGCTCTCGTCGATGCGGATGTACGGGTAGGTGTCGGAGCGCGACTCCTCGTCGAGGATCAGCGCGTCGCAGACGACCTTCGAGCGCGCGCCGTGCGCGCCCTTCGCCACCTCGAGCAGCCCGCGGTAGCCCGCCCGGCCGCCGTCCTTCGAGATCGACTTCGAGGTGATCACCGACGTCGTGTTCGGCGCGACGTGGACGCACTTGCCGCCCGCGTCCTGGTGCTGGCCCTTGCCGGCGAAGGCGATCGAGAGCACCTCGCCGTGGGCGCGGTCGCCCATCAGCCAGATCGCCGGATACTTCATCGTCAGCTTCGAGCCGAGGTTGCCGTCCACCCACTCCATCGTCGCGTCCTCGTAGGCGATGGCCCGCTTGGTGACGAGGTTGTAGACGTTGTTCGACCAGTTCTGGATCGTCGTGTAGCGGCAGCGGCCGCGCGGCTTGACGATGATCTCGACGACCGCCGAGTGCAGCGAGTCGGAGGAGTAGATCGGTGCAGTGCAGCCCTCGACGTAGTGCACGTAGGCGTCCTCGTCGACGATGATCAGCGTCCGCTCGAACTGGCCCATGTTCTCCGCGTTGATGCGGAAGTAGGCCTGGAGCGGCATCTCGATGCGCACGCCCGGCGGCACGTAGATGAACGAGCCGCCCGACCAGACGGCCGAGTTGAGCGCCGCGAACTTGTTGTCGTTCTGCGGGATGATCGTGCCCATGTGCTGCTTGACGATGTCCTCGTGGTCGCGCAGCGCCGAGTCCATGTCGAGGAAGATGACGCCCTTCGCCTCGAGGTCGGCCTGCAGCTTGTGGTAGACGACCTCCGACTCGTACTGGGCGCCGACGCCGGCAAGGTACTTCTTCTCCGCCTCCGGAATGCCCAGCTTGTCCCACGTGTCGAGGATGTCGGCCGGCAGGTCTTCCCAGCGGTCCACCTGCTTCTCGGTCGGCTTGATGTAGTAGAAGATGCTGTCGAAGTCGATCTCGGCGACGTTGCCGCCCCAGGCCGGAAGCGGGCGCGCGTTGAAGTAGTCGAGCGACTTGAGCCGGAACTTGAGCATCCACTCGGGCTCGTTCTTGTGCGCCGAGATCGCCGCGACGAGCTCGGGCGAGAGCCCGCGGCCGGACTTGAAGAAGTAGTCCTTGGCCTCGTCCGGGTTCGAGAAGCCGTACTTGTACTCGCTGCGGATCTCCTTGACGGTGTCGGTCTCGTGCTGGGTGCTCATACGGCCTCCGCCACCGGAATGAACGCCTCGTAGCCGTCGGCCTCGAGCGTGTGCGCGAGCTCGGGACCGCCCTCGGCGACGATGCGGCCGTCGACGAACACGTGCACGAAGTCGGGCTTCACGTAGTCGAGGATGCGCTGGTAGTGCGTGATCACGAGCGCGCCCATCTCCGGCCCGACGAGGTCGTTGACGCCGCCGGCGACGATCTTCAGCGCGTCAATGTCGAGGCCCGAGTCGGTCTCGTCGAGGACGGCGATGCGCGGCTTCAGGAGCGCCATCTGGAGGATCTCGACCCGCTTCTTCTCGCCGCCCGAGAAGCCGTCGTTCAGGTACCGCGACGCAAGCTCGCGTGGAACCTTCAGCCTCTCCATCGCGCCGAGCAGCTCCTTGCGGAACTCGGGGATCGGAATCGGATTGTCCGTACCGCCCGCGCGCGCCTTGCGGATCGCGTTGATCGCGCTGCGCAGGAAGCTCGTGACGGTCACGCCGGGGACGGCGTGCGGGTACTGGAAAGCGAGGAAGAGGCCGCGCTGCGCGCGTTCGTCGGCGCCCAGCTCGACGATGTCCACGCCGTCGAGCAGGATCTCGCCCTGGGTGATCACGTAGGCCGGGTGACCCATCAGAGCGTAGGCGAGCGTCGACTTGCCCGAGCCGTTCGGGCCCATGACCGCGTGCTTCTCGTTCAGGCCGACCGAGAGGTCGACGCCCTTGACGATCTCGGTGCCGTCCTCGAGCGCGACGTGCAGGTTCTTGATCTCGAGCAGTGCCACTTCGTGCGCCTCTATTCCTCGACGGTTCGGAGCCGGGAGGGCCCGCTTGTGACACATGGTAGCCGATGTGGGCCGGCGCCTAGGCAATTTCGACCAGATCCCGACAGCAGGCTCGAAGGGAGTGGTATTCTCGCGCCATGCCCTTCGGAATCGGCGTCTGGGAGCTCCTCATCCTGCTGCTCGTCCTGCTGCTCGTCTTCGGCCCGAAGCGGCTGCCGGAGATGGGCCGCTCGCTGGGCAAGGGCATGCGTGAGTTCAAGGACTCGATCTCGGGCAAGGACGACGACGAGCCCGTCCACGTCGCACAGGCCGCCGAGCTGCCGCCTGCGCCGGTGGACGATTCCGTCACGGCCGAGTCGCGCGAGCGCGACACGGTCGGCTAGCCCAGTCCGGTCATGTGGCGAAGCCTGCTGCCGCGGCGTCTTCGCCACGGCGAAGAGGCGACGCTCATCGAGCATCTGGGCGAGCTGCGCACGCGTCTCCTCATCTGCATCTTCGCTCTCGTCCCGTCCTTCATCGTCGCCTTCGCGTTCCACGGGCGACTGATCGAGTGGCTCAGCGCGCCGCTCCCCGACGACAAGAGGCTCGTCACGTTCGGCGTCACCGAGCCGTTCTTCACATCGGTCAAGGTGAGCTTCTACGCGGCGCTCGCCGTCGCCCTGCCGGTGCTCCTCTATCAGGTCTGGAGCTTCCTCGCGCCGGCGCTCGAGGAGAAGGCGCAACGGGTCGTCACGGTCTTCGTCGTGATCGCAACCGCCCTCTTCGCGGGCGGCGTCGCCTTCTCGTACTACATCGCGCTGCCACGAGCGGTCGAGTTCCTGACCACCTATGACGAGAACCTCTACGACATCCAGGTCCGGGCGAGCTACTACTACTCGTTCGCCGCGCTCGTGCTGCTCGCGATGGGGATGGTCTTCGAGTTGCCGATCTGGATTCTCGCGCTCGTGCGCCTGCGGGTGCTGACCGCCGACAAGCTCCGAAAGAACCGCCGCATCGGCTTCGTGCTCGTCGTCGTGCTCGCGATCCTGCTGCCGACCGTGGACCCCGTCTCGCTGCTCTTCGAGACGGTCCCGCTCCTGGTCCTGTTCGAGGCGTCGATCTGGGCCGCCGTGCTGATGGAGCGCCGCTGGGAGCGAGCCGACGAAGGCCTCTGGGCCGAGCCCGAACAGCCGTAGTGAACCTGCTCTCGGCGGACTGGGTGCTGCCGGTCGAGGGACCGCCGATCGAGCAGGGAGCGGTCGCGATCGAAGACGGCCGCATCGTCGCCGTCGGCACCGTCGCCGAGCTCGGGAAGGGCCGGCACTTCGAGGACGCCGTGATCCTCCCGGGCTTCGTCAATGCCCACTCGCATCTCGAGTACGCGGTCTATGCCGGCTTCGGTGACGGGCTCCCGTTCGCGCCCTGGCTGCTCACGCACATCGAGCGCAAGGCGCGGATCGGGCTGCCGGAGATGGAGGCGATCGCCCTCCTCGGGGCTGCCGAGTGTCTCCGCTCCGGGATCACGACGGTCGCCGACGCGAGCTTCAGCGGCGCAGCCGTGCCCGCATGCGCCGAGCTGGGACTGCGCGCGATCGTCTACCTCGAGGTCTTCGGGGAGACGGCCGAGCAGCTCTCCACACGCTTCGAGACGAACCTCGAGCGGGTTCGGGGGTCTCTCTCCGACCGGGTGCGAATCGGCGTCTCGCCGCACGCGCCCTACAGCTGCGGGGTCGAGCTCTACGCCGCCTGCCTCGAGCTCGACCTGCCGGTCGCCACACACCTCGCCGAGAGCGGCGACGAGCACGAGTGGCTGACGGCGGGCACGGGCCCGTGGGAGCAATTCCGCGAGACGCTGCCGCCGCCGCCCGGGACGAGCGGGATCCGGCTGCTGGCCCGGCACGGGCTCCTCGACTCCCGCATGGTCGCTGCGCACTGCGTCACGGTGGACGCCGAGGAGATCGCGCTGCTCGCGAAGCACGACGTCGCGGTCGCCCACTGCCCACGGTCGAACGCCTACCTCGGTTGCGGCATCGCTCCGCTGGCGGCGCTGCACGAGGCGGGCATCCGCGTCGGGCTCGGTACCGACAGCCCGGCCTCGACCCCGTCCTTCGACATGTTCGACGAGCTGCGCGCCGCTGTCTTCGCAACACGCTCCCGCGAGCGGCGCCCGGAGGCGCTTCCGGCCTCCGCGGCGCTCGAGCTCGCGACGCTGGGGTCGGCGCGGGCGCTCGGGATGGAGGCCGAGATCGGCTCCCTCGTTCCCGGCAAGCAGGCCGACCTGGCGGTTGTCTCTCTCGCCGCGTCAGCGTTCCTGCCGTGGGAGGATCCGGCCGCCGCCGTCGTGTTCGGCGGGTCTCCCGAGCGAGTCCTCGCTACGCTCGTAGCTGGCGAGACCCGATACGAGAGGGGAGGGATGGCATGGCACGAGCTGACAGACGCCGCGCACAGCGCACGAAGGCACCTGCTCCCGTAAGTCGCGCGGGCGGCGGCAGCAGCCGCAAGAGCGGCACGCCGTCGATCGAAGACACCATGTTCTTTCCCAAGCTCCGTCGGCACGCGAAGTGGATGTTCGTGTTGCTCGCGCTCGTCTTCGGGCTCGGCTTCGTCGTCTTCGGGGTCGGGGCCGGGGGCATCGGCGTCGGCGACGTCTTCCGCGGCGGCGGCGGGGCGAGTGGCTCCGATACCCCCTCCGTGAAGGAGGCGCGCGCGAAGATCGCCGCCAACAAGCAGAACGCGCAGGCCTACCGCGATCTTGCAACGGCGCTCCAGACGAGCGGCAACGGCGACGAGTCGATCGAGCCGCTCGAGCAATACACGGCGCTGAAGCCGAAGGACACCGACGCGTTGCGTGAGCTCGCCGGCCTCTACCTTGCGAAGGGGAGCCGGCTTCAGCAGAACGGGCAGATCGCCCAGCTCCGCGCCCAGTACCTGACCGGCTCGGCCTTCGGCGAGCCGCTCAAGCTCGGAGACGGCCAGACGCTCGGCCAGGATCCGATCCGGCAGGCAATCGAGACGATCGTAGGCGGCCAGCTCACAACGTCGTACACGGCCGCGCAGGAAGCGTACGCCAGCGCGAAGGGAACGTACGAGCGCCTCGGCAAGGCGGCACCCGACGACCCGAACATCCAGCTCGAGCTGGCGCAGGTCGCCGAGCAGACGGGCGACAGGCCGGGTGCGATCGCCGCCTACGAGCGATTCCTCGAGCTCGCTCCCGACGACCCGAGCGCGCCGATCGTCAAACAGCAGATCAAGCAGCTCAAGGCCACCGAGGCGGGTTAGACTCACCGAGCCCCCGGGCAGCCATGGACTTCGACGTCACCACAGAGCGACTGGGCGAAGCGCAGGCGGTGATCTCGCCGGTAGGTGAGCTCGACCTCTACACCGCGCCCGAGCTGAAGCAGGAGCTGCTCGACGCGATCTTGGGCGGCGTAACGGAGATCGTCGTCGACCTGACGCGGACGACATTCATCGACTCTGCGACGCTCGGCGTCCTCGTCGGCGCGGTGCGCCGGCTGCGGGAGCGCGACGGGAAGCTGTCAATCGTCTGCGGCGACCGCAGCATTCGCAAGATCTTCGAGATCACAGGGCTCGACCGTGTACTGACGATCCACGGCACCCGCGACGAGGCCCTCGGCGGCGGCGAGTCGGCCGGCTAGCGTGCGGAGACTCGCCGGCCTGTTCGTCTTCGGAGTCGTCACGCTCGTCCTCGTGGGTTGCGGCTCAGTCGGCTACTCCGAGGTCGGTGGCGACCGCACCAACGGCAAGGAGCTGTTCACACAGAAGTGCGGCTCCTGCCACACGCTCGCCGACGCCGGCACCTCGGGCACCGTGGGCCCCAACCTCGACGATGGGTTCCGCCGCGCCCGGGTGGACGGCATGACGGAGGCGACGGTACGCCAGGTCGTGCGCGGCCAGATCGCCTTCCCGGTCACGAACCCCGTCACCGGGTCGCCCGGCATGCCCGCCGACATCGTCACGGGCCAGGACGCGAACGACGTCGCCGCCTATGTCGCCGCGATCGCGGGCCAGGCGCCCGCCAAGTAGCGCCGCCCCCTCGCCCGCCGCCGCGTTAGGACACGACGACGGGTCAGACCCCTGGACGTGTTCTTGCAAACCATGGCACCTGGACGTGTTCTCGCAAGCCATGGCAGAGGCTGACCACCGGTCTACGACACAGCGTTCGGCGGATACCTGCTCCACGGCCAGTCGCCGGGCCGCTCGCAGAGACCTGCGCGGACCGGGTTGTAGGCGATGTAGCGAAGCGCCGCGGCGAAATGCTCCTCGCTCACGATCACCGTCGAGCGGTAGCGACCCTGAAACAGATGCCCTCGGCGGTCGTGCCGCTCGTTGAAGCGCAGCCCGTACTGGCCGGTGAGGTACTGCATCCCGCGCGCCATCGTCGGCTCCCCAAACTCCACGGCAAGATGGAAGTGATTCGACAGCAGGCAGTACGCGTGGAGCAGCCACCGGTGGCGAGACGCAGTCTTCTCGAGCAGGCGGGTGAACTCGAGCCGATCCAGGTCATCGAGGAAGACGTGCTCGCGCGCGACTCCTCGCTGCGTCAGGTGGTAGAAGCCCGGGGCTTGGTGGCGAGATGGCCTCGGCATGCGACGACAGTAGCGCGGCCGGAGGCGCCGATTGCGCCGGATTTCACAAACGCTCGTCACATATCGGACACGTCAAGGGGTCTGACCCTTGGAGGCGGCGTGAGGAACGGAATGCCCCGACCCCTGCGCCGTGTCGCTCGCTAGCTCGCGGGCGCCGAATCGATCACGACATGCGTGATCGGCGCGTCGAAGCGCCCACGGGCGTGCGAGACGACTTCGCGCTCGAGCCAGTGCGAGTGACCCTCCGGGCGGGTCGAGATCACGATCTCGTCCGCACCGAAGGTGCGAAGCGCATCCTCGATCGCCTGCAACGGGTCGGGGTCGCCGATCTCGCCGCGCGCCTCCACGCCAGCGGCCGCCAGCGCCGCGAGGCAGTCGTCGAGCCGGGCCTGCGCGCCTGCGCGGGCGTCATCCTCGTCCGAGGCCCAGTGGCGTACGGGGGAGTTCAGCGCGGGGCACACGACGAGCACCTGCTCGCGCACGCCCTCGGCGCGCTCACGGATGAGCACCTGCAGCGCGTCGCCGCCCAGCGTCTCGTTCGCGATCACGAGGATCCGACGCTCGTCTTCGGGCCCGACGTGCTCGACGTGCGCCCGCGGCGGCGGCTCGGTGCGCTGGCGGAAGTAGAACTGCACTGCGGCAGCGCTGACCACGAGCCAGACCGCGACGCCGAGCCACCGGTTCACGAATGCACCGGCGACGATCAGCGTGAACGCCCCCACCGTCAGGAGCAGGAAGCGGTAGGCCTCTGCCTCGCTGCGAAACGGGTTGCGCACGACTAGTTCATAGCAGGTAGATCGTCGCGTAGACGACCACCCACATGATGTCGACGAAATGCCAGTAGATGCCGGGGAGCTCGACGCCGTGGTGATGCTCCGCAGTGAAATGCCCGCGGAACGCTCGCACCGTCGCCATCCCGAGCAGCGTCAGCCCGATCAGGACGTGAGCGCCGTGCAGGCCCGTGAGCCCGAAGAAGACCGAGGCGAAGGCGCGATCGCCGGTGTTGAAGCCGACGTGCGCGTACTCGATCATCTGCGTCAGCAGGAAGGCCAGGCCCATCGCAAAGGTGAGCACGAGCCCCGCCTTCATCCCCGCCCGGTTGCCGCGCTTGATGGACTGCATGGCCCAGTGCATCGTGAAGCTCGATGTGAACAGGATCGCCGTGTTCACGCCCGCGACGAAGACCGGCAGGTGGAAGGGCTCCGGCGGCCACGCCTCGGCGCTCGGATTGACGACGCGGACGAAGAAGTAGGCGGCGAAGAACGAGCCGAAGAGCATCGCCTCCGAGGCGATGAAGAGGAACATCCCGAGCACGGTCGGGCTGACGCGCGAGCTCTGGTTCGCGACCGGCGGCCCGTGGTGATGCTCTGTCACGTCCACGTGCGCGCTCATGTGCTCGTCTCCTGGAGTGCCCCGGCCGCGTCGCCGGACATGATCGCGTGGCGTGCGCCCGGCACACCGTATTCGTAGGGCCCACCGACGACCTGCGGGATCTCGTCGAAGTTGAAGATCGGCGGCGGCGAGCTGACCTGCCACTCGAGGGTCATCGAGCGCCACGGGTTCGACGGTGCGATGGGGCCGCGCGCCCAGCTCGTGATGATGTTGTAGAAGAAGACGATGGTCGAGGCGCCGAGCGCGAACGAGGCGATCGAGATCACCATGTTGAGGTCGCCGAACCGGTCCGCGTAGTCGAACACGCGCCTCGGCATCCCCCGCAGCCCGACCCAGTGCATCGGGAAGAAGGTGACGTTGAAGCTCACGAACGTCAACCAGAAGTGCAGCTTGCCGAGTCGCTCGTTGTACATCCGCCCGGTCATCTTCGGGAACCAGTAGTAGACGCCGGCGAAGATCGTCAGCACCGAGCCGCCGAAGAGCACGTAGTGGATGTGCGCGACGACGAAGTACGTGTCCGACGCATGGATGTCGATCGGCACCGCGCCGAGGTAGATCCCGGAGAGGCCGCCGAGCACGAACATCGAGATGAAGCCGAGCGCGAACAGCATCGGCGTGTTGAAGTGCAGCCGCCCCTCCCACATCGTGGCGAGCCAGGAGAAGATCTTGATCCCCGTCGGCACGGCGATGAGGAGCGTCGAGACCATCATCGGCGTGCGCAGCCAGTCGGCCATGCCCGCGACGAACATGTGGTGCGCCCAGACGGAGAACCCGAGCACGAGAATGCCCATCAGCGAGAGCGCCATCAGCCGGTAGCCGAAGATCGGCTTGCGCGAGAAGACGGCGATCACGTCGGAGACGATCCCGAAGCCGGGCAGCATCATGATGTAGACGGCCGGGTGGCTGTAGAACCAGAAGATGTGCTGGTAGCCGAGCACGTACCCGCCCTCGGACGGGTTGAAGAAGTTCGTGTGCAGCACCCGGTCGAACAGCACGAAGAACTGCGAGCCGGCGATGAACGGCGTTGCGATCACGACGAGCAGCGACGTCGTGAAGTTCGCCCAGACGAGCAGCGGCATCCGCCAGAAGGTCATCCCCGGCGCACGCATCGTGATGATCGTGACCAGGAAGTTGAGGGCGGTCAGGATCGACGAGGCCCCTGCCCACTGGACGCCGAGGTTGAAGATCGTCTGGCCGATCGGTGCTCCGGACGCCAGGGCCGGGTATCCCGTCCAGCCCGCGGCGAAGGCGCCGCCGGGGGCGAGGAAGCTCGCCATGAACATGATCCCGGCGATCGGCAGCAGCCAGAACGAGAGCGCGTTCAGCCGCGGGAAGGCCATGTCCGGGGCGCCGAGCATGAGCGGCACGACGAAGTTCGCGAGGCCCGCGAACGCGGGGATGATGAAGAGGAAGATCATCAGCACCGCGTGGGCCGAGACGAGCCCGTTGAACGTCTGGGAGTCGACGTACTGGAGGCCCGGCCGTGCCAGCTCGGCGCGGAAGAACATCGCCAGCAGGCCACCGATGACAAAGAAGGCGAACGTCGTGACGAGGTACTGGACGCCGATCACCTTGTGGTCTGTGTTGACGCGGAAGTAGTCCTGCCACCGCCGCGCGCCGTGGCTCGAGTGGTCCTCCGGGCGGGTCGGAGCGCCGCTGACGTAGTGCAGCCAGTAGTCGAAGACGCCGATCCCGCCCAGGAAGCCGAGCGGAGCGGTCGTGAGCGCGCCGACCGCGACGATGATCGTCCAGTCGTAGACCGGGTCCCAGCCGGCGAGCCAGCGGAAGAACGTGACGATGCAGAGGCCGATCCCGAAGAAGAGCGGCGTCATCCAGGCAGCCCGAATCAGGCCCGGGGCAGTGAGGAAGCGCAGGCCCTTCACGTCCTAGCTCCCCTTCCCGCTGACCACAAACCCGACGAGAGCGTCGAGCTGGTCTTGCGGCAGGCCGGTGAACGTGCTCGGCATCACGCCCTTGGCGTAGCCGGCGGCGATCACCTTGTCCGGCTCGAGGATCGACTCGCGCACGAACTCGTCGACCGGCAGGCCGGCACCGGCGGCTGCCTTCGCGACGTCGTCGAGAGACGGGCCGACCTGAGAGTCCGTCCCCGCGGCCGCGAGGGCGTGGCAGGCGCCGCAGCCCTGTGCGGTGAACAGGGCCGCTCCACCGCCCGCGGTCGCGCCGCCCTTCTGCTCGGCGAGCCACGCGTCGAACTCCTCCTGCGGCACGACCTGCACCTCGGAGCGCATCGTCGCGTGGCCGAGCCCACACAGCTCCGTGCAGATCACCGGGAAGGTGCCGAGCCGCGTGGGTGTGATCACGAGGCGCGTGGTGATCCCCGGCACCGCGTCCGACTTCTGTCCGAACTCGGGCACCCAGAAGGAGTGGATCACGTCCAGGGAGGCGAGCTCGAGCTGTGTCGAGCGGCCCACGGGCAGCACGAGCCGGCCACTCGTGACGCCGGAGCCGGGATACTCGAATTTCCACGCAAACTGCTGCGCGACGACGTGCACCTGCACGGGGTTGGGGCCGGCGTCGCTGTTCCGGGAGAGGGCGATCGCGGAGACGACGGCGATCGCGGTCACGAGAACAGCCGGGACGACGGTCCAGGCGATCTCGAGGCCTGTATGACCGTGGATCGGCGGCCCGTCCGACTCGTCGTCGGGGGCCGCGCGGAACTTGACGACCATGTAGACCAGCACGGCCGTGACGAGCGCGAAGATCGCGACCGAGATCACGGTCGCGAACCAGAAGACGAACTCGATCCGATCCATCTCCTTCGAGGCCGATGTGGGCAGCCACGGGACGAGGACCGCCACGAGGGCGGTTACGACACCGGCGACGACGCCGATCGTCACCATGCGGAGAATCGAGCCCCTGCGCACCGGGTGCGAGCCTACACGACGGTGCAAGAGCAATCTGGACCACGGGTTCCGGCTCCCCGCAGCTTGGCAGGGGCTACACTTCCGGCCGCCCGGGGCCGTTAGCTCAGTTGGTAGAGCAGGGGACTCTTAATCCCAAGGTCGAAGGTTCGAATCCTTCACGGCCCATCTAGGCTGCGCTCAAATGAAAGTGCTCTCCGTCGTCGGCAACCGGCCGCAGTTCATCAAGGCGGCGCCGCTCTCGGTCGCGCTGCGCGCGGCCGGGCTCGACGAGGTCATGGTTCACACCGGGCAGCACTGGGACGACGAGCTCTCGCGGGTCTTCTTCGAGGAGCTCGGGCTCGCAGAGCCGGCCTACCGGCTCGACCTGCGCACGGCCGACATCGAGGCGATGCGGCCGGCGATCCTCGCAGCGATCGGCGCCGAGGCGCCGGACTGGGTGCTCGTCTACGGAGACACGAACTCGACCGCCGCCGGCGGACGGGCGGGCACCGAGGCCGGCGTTCCCGTCGCCCACGTCGAGGCGGGCCTGCGCAGCGGCGATCTCGCCATGCCGGAGGAACGCAACCGGATCGAGGTCGACCGGCTCGCGGCGCTCCTGCTCTGCCCCGACGAGCGCTCCGCCGAGACGCTGCGCACCGAGGGCGTAACCGGACGGATCGAGGTCGTCGGCGACGTGATGGCGGACGCCTGCTTCACGCTCGCGCCGCTCGCGGCCCGGAGGTCCAGCGCGCTCGAGCGCTTCGGTGTCGAGTCGGGCGGGTACCTCGTCTGCACCGTGCACCGCGAGGCGAACGTCGTGCAGCCACGACTCGGCCGCATCGTCGAGGGGCTGAACCGCCTCACGGAGCCGATCGTCTTTCCGGCCCACCCGCGCACAGCCGCGGCGATCTCTCGCGAAGGGCTCGCGCTCGGGCCGCACGTCCTCCTCTGCGCGCCGCTCGCCTACCTCGACCTCTCGGCGCTCTGCCGGCAGGCGCGCGTCATTCTCACCGACTCGGGCGGGTTGCAGAAGGAGGCCTACTGGCACGGGGTCCCCTGCGTGACCCTGCGTCCCTCGACGGAGTGGGCGGACACGGTGGAGGCCGGCGCGAACACGCTCGTGGACGACGACCCGGATGCGCTCGCCGCGGCCGTCGCCGCCGCCCGCATGCCCGCGCACCGGCCGCCCCTCTACGGCGACGGGCACGCTTCGGAGCGGGTCGCGGCCACCCTGCTAGCTAGGCTTCCCCCCCGATGAGCTACGCCGTAGCGATAGTCGGTGCCGGCTACGTCGGCGTGCCCCTTGCCCAGGTCTTCGCCGAGGCAGGGGCGTCCGTCCTGCTCGTGGACGTGGACGCGAGCAAGGTCGAGCGCCTGAACCGCGGCGAGAGCTACATCGGGGACGTTCCCTCCGAGGCGCTCAAGCGACTCGTCGAGAACGGCCTGGCGGCGACCACCGACTACGACGCCCTGCGCGAGGCCGACGCAATCCTGATCGCGCTCCCCACGCCGCTCTCCCGGCAGCGCGAGCCCGACCTCTCGATCGTGCTCTCCGCGACAGAGGAGATCGCAAAGCGCCTCCGCCCCGGCCACCTCGTCGTGTTGGAGTCCACGACCTACCCCGGCACGACGCGGGAGCAGGTGCTGCCGATCCTCGAGCGCACCGGCCTGAAGGTCGGCAGCGACTTCCACCTGGCGTTCTCGCCCGAGCGGGTGGACCCGGGCCGGACAGATTTCACGACGAAGAACGTCCCCAAGATCGTGGGGGGAATCACGGACGCCTGCACCGAGCGCGCCGCGGAGCTGTACGGCTTGGCGATCGAGACGGTGCACCGTGTCTCCTCGCCCGAGGTCGCCGAGCTGACGAAGCTGCTCGAGAACATCTTTCGCTCGGTCAACATCGCGCTCGTCAACGAGTTGGCGATGCTCTGCGAGCGGATGAAGATCGACGTCTGGGAGGTCGTGGAGGCGGCGGCGACGAAGCCCTTCGGCTTCATGAGCTTCAAGCCGGGACCGGGCCTCGGCGGGCATTGCATCCCGATAGATCCCTTCTACCTGACCTGGAAGGCGCGTGAGTTCGACTTCACGACGCGCTTCATCGAGCTCGCGGGCGAGGTCAACAACAACATGCCCTACCACTGCCGCTCGCTCGTCTCGCAGGCCTTGAACCACGGCGCCGGCCTGTCGCTGAAGGGAGCGAAGGTGCTCGTGCTCGGTGTCGCCTACAAGGCCGACATCGACGACATGCGCGAGTCGCCGGCGCTGAAGATCATCGAGCTGCTGACGAACGCGGGCGCCAGCGTCGCCTACCACGACCCCTACGTCCCCGAGTTGCGCGAGCACGGGCTGGAGCTGCGCTCGGTGCCGCTCGACCCCGCTGCCCACGACTGCGTCGTCATCGTCACGGCGCACTCGGGGATCGACTACGAGGCGCTCGTCGAGCAGGCAAACGTGGTCGTGGACTTCCGCAACGCCACCGGCCGCAACGGCACGGGCAACGGCAAGGTCTGGAAGCTGTGACGCGGGTCGCCGTGGCGGGGCTCGGCTACTGGGGGCCGAACCTCGCGCGGAACTTCGACGACCTCGCCGAGCTCGCCTGGCTCTGCGAGCTCGACCCGGACAAGCGCGAGCGCTTCGCGGCGCGCCACCCGCGCGCACGGGCGACGAGCGACTTCGACGAGCTGCTCGCCGACCCGGACCTCGACGCGGTCGTGATCGCGACCCCGGTGCCGACCCACTACGACCTCGCGAAGCGCGCGCTCGAGGCCGGGAAGCACGTGCTCGTCGAGAAGCCGCCGGCGATGACCGGCGCCGAGATGGAGGAGCTCGTCTCGCTCTCCCGCGCGCGCGACCTCGTGCTCATGCCGGGCCACCTCCTGCTCTACCACCCGGGCGTGCTGAAGCTGAAGGAGCTTGTCGACTCCGGCACGCTCGGAGACGTGCTCTGCGTCTACGGCAACCGCCAGAACCTGGGGATCGTGCGCACGAACGAGAACGCACTCTGGTCGCTCGGCGTCCACGACCTCTCGGTCATCCTCTACCTCATCGGCGAGGAGCCGGTCGAGGCGGTCGCGCACGGCAACTCGTTCCTCACACCGGGCGTCGAGGACGTCGTCTTCTGCTACCTCCGCTTCCCCTCCGGGAAGATCGCGCACATGCACCTCTCGTGGCTCGACCCGCACAAGATGCGGAAGATGACCGTCGTCGGGCGCGAGAAGATGGCCGTGTTCGACGACATGGAGCTCGAGCGCAAGATCACCGTCTACGACAAAGCGCCGCTCCAGCAGGCGGAGAGCTACGGAGAGTGGGTGACCCGCACCGGCGACATCTACTGCCCGAAGATCTCGAACGACGAGCCCCTCAAGCTCGAGTGCCAGGCGTTCCTGCGCCTGATCGCGGGCGACGGGAACCGCAGGCAGGTGGCCGCCGAGGGAGCGGTCGTCGTGCGCGCGCTCGAACGGCTGACGGAGTCGCTGCATGCCTGACGTCCACCCGAGTGCGATCGTCTACGCGGGGACGGTGCTCGGCGAGGGCGTGAAGGTGCTCGAGGGGGCCGTCGTCGGCAAGCAACCCGTGCTCTCGCCCCGCTCGACCGCAAAGCGAGAGCCGCTGCCCCCGGTGGAGCTTGGCCCGGGAACGATCGTCTCCACCGGCGCGATCGTCTTCGCCGGGACGACGCTCGGGGCGCGCGTGATCGTCGGTGACCAGGCCTGCGTGCGCGAGCGCTGCGTCATCGGTGACGACGTCGTGATCGGACGCGGCTCGCTCGTCGAGAACGACACGACCGTCGGCGCCATGACCAAGATCCAGGCGGACGCCTACATCACCGCCTACTCGACGCTCGAGGAGCATGTGTTCATCGCACCGTGTGTCGTGACGACGAACGACAACTTCATGGGCCGCACCGAGCGGCGCCACGGGCTGGTCAAAGGGCCGACGATCCGCAAGGGCGCCCGGATCGGAGGCGGCGCGATCCTCTGCCCGGGAATCGAGGTCGGCGAGGAGGCCTTCGTGGGCGCGGGCGCGGTCGTGACCAAGGACGTGCCCCCGCGCGTCGTCGTCGTCGGGAACCCGGCGCGCGTTCTTCGCAACGTGCCCGACGACGAGCTGCTCGAGAGCCCGTAGCCCGGCCTAGCTCTTGACGAGCGTCAGCTGGTAGCCGCCTGTGCCGGGCGCGACGAGCTTCACCTGCACGAAGTACCAGCCGGTCGCGCGAGCTCGGTAGGCAAGGTACTCGCGCGGCCCCGTGCGGGACGACTCCCGCTCGCGCAGCCCCTGGCGGCGTAGGTCGTCCACGCTCTGCGTGGCGGGGCTCCAGACAGCGAGGTTGAGGTCCAGACCGGCCGCGCCCTTCAGGCCCGCATACACGGCCTGACCCTTGCGCAGCCGGACCGCGTAGACGTCGTTCTGGTCGTCCCAGTAGTCGAGCGTTGCGTCGACCCGGCGCGAGGCGCCACGGAAGAAGAGCCGGTACGCACGTTCGCCCGCGTCGTCGTTCGTCTCGAAGGCATCCGGCTGCGGCAGCGGCTCCGCGAGGAGCTGCAGCGCCGCCGTGACATCCAGCCGGCCCCAGCCGGTGTAGGAGTCGCGCAGGGAGAGGCAGCGCCGGCAGCCGTTCGCCGGGGTGGCGTCCACCGCGCTGCGCTCGAGGATCGCGGTCACCTGGTCGGGCTGGAGCGAGGGCCGAAGGGCAAGCAGGACGGCGGCGGCGGCGCTCACCTGCGGGGCCGCGAAGGAGGTGCCCTCGGCCTCGCGGTACTCGTCCGGGCCGCAGGAGGAGTAGCCCTGCTCGGCGCAGGCCGGCTTCTCGGCGGTCAGCGCTCGCGGCAGAGTCGAGAGGACATCCTCGCCCGGCGCCGCGATGTCGTTGTAGATCGCGTCGCGGTTGGAGAAGTCCGGTGCGGAGCCGTCCTTGCCGAGCGCGCTCACGCCCAGCACGTGCGGCAGCGCGGCCGGGTAGCTCGCGTAGCGCCACGGCACCGCAGGCGCCTGATCGGAGTTGCCGACCGCGGCCACGACGACGACGCCCTTGCTCACCGCGTAGGCGATCGCCGCCGCCTCGAGCGGCGAGAAGGTGTCGCGGCCCGGGTCGAGTGGGTCGCGCACGCCGCCGATGCTCATGTTGATCACGCGGGCGCCGTTCTCGACCGCCCAGTGAATCGCCTTCGCCTCGGCTTCCACCGAGATGTTGCGATCGGCTGTCACGACCTTTGCGATGAGCAGCTCGGCGGAGGGCGCGAGCCCCGCGATCCCCTCGGAGTTGTTGACGGCGGCGGCGATGAGACCCGCGACGAAGGTCCCGTGGCCGTGCTCGTCCCGCAGAGCCGAGCCGCCGACGAAGCTCTTGGCAGCGACGATTTTCCCCGCGAACTCCGGATGTCCGGCATCGATTCCGGAGTCGATCACGGCAACGCGCACAGGCGGCAGCAGGGGGAGCTCGGTCCAGAAGTCGAAGGCGCGGTTCTGCGCCACGTACCACTGACGGGCCAGGAGCGGGTCGTTTGGGGCGAACGCAGCCGTTGAGCGCTCGCCCGCGGCTGTGGCTGCCCCGATGAGCGCGAGCACGAGCACGGCGAGGCCGGTGCGGATCACGGCGTGCCGACCTCGAGCCCGGGAGAGAGCCCCTCGGCGAAGCCCCCGGCCGGTGCGACTCGGGCTCGGTACGTGCCGGGCGCGGCGTCGAACTCGGCCCGGAATGCGCCCTTCTCGCCGACGACCGCCTCCGCGACGGACAGCCACTGCTCTCCCTCGAGCAGTTGAATCTCGACGACCGCGCCGGGCGGCAGCGGCCGCGCGGTACCGCTGAGCCCGCCCGGCTCCTGTACCCGGGAGAGGCGAACGCGCGGGGCGACGGGCACCCTCAGCACTGTCTGGCCGCCGGCGGCGGAGACCAGACGGTAGATCGTCGTCGTCGCCGGCTTGACCACGAGCGAGAATGTCCTGTCGGCAGCCGGCGAGATGTCGGCGGGCGTCCAGGGCTGGGCGCCGAGCCCTCGGGCCTCGAGCGAGACGGTCTTGACGCCCCTGAACGATCCGCTCAAGGTGGTCTTCGAGCCGTAGACGACCGGGCCGGCGGGCCGCTGCAGGGACAGCGTGACGATCGAGATCCACGTCGAGCGGAGGCCGAGCGCGAAGCGCAGGTTGCTGCCCGAGACCGTCGCCCCGCCTGTGGAGGTGGTCACGTTGACCGCCCGCACACGGCCCGACGGGCCGAGCACCGTCTTCACGTCGAGCACGGGCACGCCGAGCTTCAACGCCCTGCGCACCTTCGCAGCCGTGACGGTGACCGGGCCCCAGCGATGCCAGGGTGAGAACGAGTCGTACGGGTCGGGCACGGAGACGAGATACGGCTGCGGCCCGTTCAGCACCTCGGCCCCGTCGGCCGTCCGACCGCCCGAGCTCGAGCTGAAGAGAGTGATCGCCGGCTTGCCGGCGAAGAAGAGCGCCTGACCCGCGGTCGCCTTCACGGCGGCGGTCGTGCGGGGGTCCTCGCCCGAAGGGCCGAGATAGACCTGGCTGCGGACGTCCGCGTAGAGGTCGAAGCTCCTGCCCTTCAGCAACGATGCCAGCGCGTAGCTGCGGGCGGCAACCGCCTGCGCTTTGAGCGCCTCCGGCGGCCAGTCGCCGGGCATCTCGCCAGGGACGACGCCCCAGAGGTACTGCTCCAGGCCCACGTAGTCGATCGCGGTCAGGGCCTTGCCGGTCGAGGTGACCTGAAGCTCTCCACGGTAGGGCTTGCCGTCGAGCTCGAGAAAGGCGCCCTTGCCAGGTTGAAAGACGAGCGGCCCCAGGAGCTGCGTCTGCGTCCCGCCGAGCGGCACGGTCAGATCCGGACCGAGCGTCAGCTCGCCCGCCGGCAGGTCGTAGGTCGTCGCGGCGGCATCGCGTACCCGGAACGGCACCTCCGAGGAGACCGCGAGTCGCTTGACCCCGTCGGCGAGCAGGACGCGCACCTGGGCCAGGCTTGCCTGCTTTAGCTCGGTGCCGGGGTAGTAGTGAGCGAGGATCTGGTCGTAGGTGTAGGCCTCCTGTTCCGCGAAGCCGCGCGCGCCCCACTGGGCCATTCCCGCGCCGTGGCCCCAGCCCTTGCCGCTGATCAGGAAGGTCGTCGCGACGACGGGCTTGGGCGGCTCGGCCTGTGGCGAAGCCGACGCCGCGAGCAGGAGCGTCGAGCCGATCGCGATGAGGGAGACGAGCGTGCGCCGCATTGCAGACCCCGGATTGAGGCTAGCTGAGTTCCTCACAAAGACCAGGGTTCTTTACGAAACCCTCAACTCCGCTACTACCCGCGAAGCCGCTTCGCGTACTGCTGCTCGTAGTACGCGCGGTATTCCCCGCTCTTGAGCGGCTCCCACCAGGCGCGGTTCTCGCGATACCACTCGACCGTGCCGGGCAGGCCGCCTTCGCCGAAAGAGTGGCGGGGAGACCAACCGAGGGCGCGGACCTTCGTGTCGTCGAGTGAATAGCGACGATCGTGGCCCGCCCGGTCCTCGACGTACCTGATCAGCGCAGGGTCGCCGCCGGTCAGCTCGAGAATGCGGCGCGTGACCTCGATGTTCTCGTGCTCCTCGCCGCCGACGTTGTAGACCTCGCCGGGCCCGCCCTCGCGCAGGACGAGCTCGACGGCCGCGCAATGATCCTCGGCGTGGAGCCACTCGCGCCGCTGGCGGCCGTCACCGTAGACGGGGAGCGGAAGCCCCTCGAACGCGTTCGTGACGAAGAGCGGAATCAGCTTCTCCGGGTACTGATTCGGCCCAAACGTGTTCGCGCCGCGTGTGATCGAGGCGTTCACGCCGTACGTGCGAACGTAGGCGAGCACCTGGAGGTCGCCGCCTGCCTTCGAGGCGCTGTACGGGCTCGAGGGGCGCAGCACGTCGTCCTCACGGGAGGAGCCGCCGGCCTCGAGGTCGCCGTACACCTCGTCGGTCGAAACCTGGACGTGGCGCGCCCCCGTCTCGCGGGCCCACTCGAGCAGCACCTGCGTGCCGAGCACGTCGGTGTGGATGAAGTCCCTCGGCGTCAGGATCGAACGGTCGACGTGTGTCTCGGCGGCGAAGTTGACGACGGCGTCACAGCCCCGGCCGGCGCGCGCAACCGCGTCCGGATCCGCGATGTCACCGTGGTGAAACTCGTGCTCCACACCCTCGAGGTTGGCCGGATTGCCCGCGTAGGTGAGCTTGTCCAGCACGCGGACGTCGTCGCCGCCCGCGAGCAGGCGCTTGACGAAGTGCGACCCGATGAAGCCGGCACCGCCGGTGACGAGCACGCGCATCGAGCGAAGGGTAGCGGCAGCTTCAGCCGGCCCGGATCGCGGCCAGGCACTCGCGCAGGCCGTCGCGCCAGTGCGGTAGGCGCGGTGCATCGGGCCGCTCGCTGCGAAGGACGGAGTAGGCGGGACGCGGCGCCTTCGCGCCGTACTCGACCGTCGAGATCCGGCGCACGCGGCAGTCGAGCCCGGCCTCCGCGAAGATCGCCTCCGCGAAGTCGGCCCACGAGCACTCGCCGTCCGCTGCGAGATGCCAGATCCCGGCCGGCAGCTCGACGACCTCCCGCGTCGCCGCTGCGAGGTGGCCGGCGTAGGTCGGGCAGCCGTGCTGGTCGTCCACGACCGCCACCTCGTCCCGTTCGGCGCCCAGGCGGAGCATCGTGCGCACGAAGTTGTGCCCGGCCGGCCCGAAGAGCCATGAGCTGCGCAGGATCCAGGCGCCTTCGCCGGCGGCCGCCTCGCCGTGCAGCTTCGTCCTCCCGTACGCGCCCAGCGGGTTGGGCGCATCCGACTCGACGTACGGCACGCTCTTGCGCCCGTCGAAGACGTAGTCGGAGGAGAAGTAGACGACCGGAGCAGCGAGCCCGGCCGCGTGGGCCGTCCCGCCGACGTTGACAGCCGCCGCGCCCTGCGGGTCGTCCTCGGCGCCGTCCACGTCGGTCCAGGCGGCGGCGTGCAGGACGAGGTCGGGCACGGGCAGGCCGGAAGGCGCCGGGTTCGTCACGTCCCATGCCGCCCGGTCCAGCGCGACCACGTCGTCGCCCGCGAACGCCTCGACCAGCGCGCGGCCGAGTTGGCCGCCGGCGCCGGTGATCAGGACGCGGCGGCGTCCCGCTCGGAGAGGATCGGCTCGGTGCTCGTCCACAGGTGGCTGATACGCGGGTCGTTCCACGCGATCGTGTGCTCGTCGGGATCGGCGGGGTCGTACTCCTCGGTGACGTGGTAGAGGAAGAGCACGTCGGTCAGCGCCTCGAAGCCGTGCGCGTGGTGGCCGGGAACGTAGACGGCGACGGGATTGTCCTCGCCGATGTCCACGGTCATCGCCTCGCCGCTGCCCCGGTCGAGCACGACGACGCGCGCGTTGCCGCGGAGGCAGACGAAGAGGTCGTCCTGCCCGCGCTCGTGATAGTGGAGGCCGCGGATCACACCCTTGCGGGAGAACGAGACGTTCGTCTGCGTCGTCGGCCGCGGCAGCAGCGAGTCGCGCCGCAGCTCGCTGAACCAGCCCCGCTCGTCCTCGAAGCGCCGCAGCGGGATGAGCTGGACTCCGTCGATCACGCGGGCCGGTTCGCTCCGGTGCGATCGACGAGCGCGCCGATCTCCGCCAACGCCTCGTGGGTGCCCGCGTCGCGCCACCAGCCGCTCACGCGCGTCGCCTCGAGCCGCCCGCGTTCGGCGTAGGCGCGGTTCACGTCGGTGATCTCGAGCTCGCCGCGGGCCGACGGCTCGAGCCCGCGGATGACGTCGAACACGCCGGCGTCGTAGCAGTAGAGCCCTACGACGGCGTCGTTCGTCGGCGGCGCTGGGTAACGCAGGTCCACGACGCCCGCCTTTTCGACGACATCCACGACCCGTGTTCCGTCGCCGTAGACGACGACGCCGAACCGCTCCGGGTCGGGCACCTCCTTGACGAAGATGAGCGCGCCGTCGCCGTCGTCCGCCCACTTCTGGATCGCCGACACCTCGGCGACCTCGAAAAGGTTGTCGCCGAGGCAGACGACGAGCTTCTCGCCGGCGGCGAAGCTCTCCGCCATGCCGACCACCTGCGCGATCCCACCCGGCTCGGTCTGCACCTTGTAGGTGAGATCGAGGTCGAAGAGGAGACCGTCACCCGAGCGCTCATGCACCTTGCCGTCGCCGAGCAGGTCGATGAAGTCGCCCGCGTGACCCTGGCCGGTGACGATCAGCACCTCACGTATGCCGGCTGCCTGCAGGAGCTGGAGCGGGTAGTAGACCATCGGCCAGCGCCCGACCGGGAGCAGGTGCTTGTTCGTCACCCGTGTCAGCTCGGCGAGCCGCGTCGCCTCTCCGCCCGCGCAAATCAGCCCTTTGGCGCTCATGCCGGGGATGGTACTTCGGCCGTCGTCAGCCGCGAGCGCACGAGCCCGAGGAAGGCGAGCTCGACCGAGGGGCCGACGAGGAAGGCGAAGGCAAGCGTGCCGATGCCGACCGTGCCGCCGAGCGCCCAGCCGGCGGCGGTCGCGCCGATCTCGAGCACGGTCCGGGCCGCGCCGATCCGGACTCCTGTCCGGCGCGACAGCACGAGCATGAGGGAGTCGCGGGGACCCACTCCCATCGCCGCGCCCATATAGAAGCCCGAGCCCAGCCCGATGACGGAGATTCCCGCGAGCATGAGGACGACACGCGTCGCGAGCGACGACTCCGAGAGGTCGGCCACGGCCTCGACGCGGACGAGCCCCTCGATGAAGAGCCCGATCAGAACAGCGTTTGCGACCGTTCCGACGCCGATCCGCGCCCCGAGGCGCCAGGCGAGGACGAGCACGGTGAGGCCGATCGCGATGCTGGCGGTACCGAAGCTGAGCGGGGTCTGCTCGGAGAGGCCCTGGCTGAGCACGTCCCAGGGCGAAAGCCCGAGCTCCGACTCGAGCAGCAGCACGATCCCGAACGCGAACAGGAACAGGCCGAAGACGAGGCTCGCCGTGCGGACGGCGAGCCCGCCGCGGATCGCTGGAGGAGCGAGCATGCCTAGCCGCTCCGGCGCGCGGCCTTGCGGCGCTTCACCGCCGGCACGCAGCGCACGGCGGCAAACCAGAGGTAGGTGCCGAGAGCGAGTACGGCGGCAAGAATCCTGAGAACACGCTTGACGATCCTCACAGAAACACTCTACGTGCGGTACAACTCAAGGTGAATCAGCGAGCGAAAGGACGGCCCATGGCCAAGCGAAAAGACAAGCTCTTCGACGGTGTGGACACCGTACGGCCGTACGTCGACCGCGCGCTTCACGACGACGAGTTGCGCGACAACCTGCGCGAGGCATTCGCCGCCGCGCGCGAGATCTACGGCGATCTGACGTCCGGCAACGGCATCGGCGGAGCGGCTTCGAAGGCCGTCTCCGACAAGGACGTCCAGGAGAACCTGCGCAAGGCGATCGACGAGCTGCGCAACGCGGCCGACCGGCTGCAGGGCAAGGAGTCGCATGCCGCCCGCAATCGCATGCTCCTGCTCGCCGGGATCGCGGCAGGCGTCCTCTTCAACCCGGTGACCGGGCCGGCCACGCGCAAATGGCTGCTCGATCTCATCGAGGGCGGAGAGTTCGAGCCACCGGCGACCGCGGACGACGTCTAGCCGGGCCCGTTGAAGGCGAGCGACCGCGCCGGCGCCGCCTGCGGGAGCGGAAGATCGGCGCGCCGCCTCCAGGCGGCGAGGAACGGCGCGGGATTCACGACGCCGTCGTAGCCGAGAGCACGTAGGCCGGCGGGGTGGATCTCGAAGTGGAGGTGCGGCGGCGTTCCCTCCGCGTCGCCGCTTGCGCCGACGAAGCCGACGACGTCGCCGGCGCGCACGAAGCCGCTGTTCACCGCCAGTGGGGAGAAGGCCGACAGGTGCGCGTAGTAGTACTCCGTGCCGTCGCGGTCGCGAAGCCAGAGGCGGTAGCCGCCGCGATCGTTCCAGCCGGCCGAGAAGACGGCGCCGTCGGCCACGGCGAGCACCGCCGCTCCCTGCGCGGCGAAGAGGTCCTCGCCGTGGTGCCAGCCGACCCCCGCGCGGTCCGCACCGAACGTGCCGCCGAACGAGGCCTGGCCCGCAACGGGGAAGGCACGGCCGCCCGGCGTGAGCTCCGGCCGCAGGTTCGCGGGGAGCGCGCGCACAGGCCCGTCGGGATAGGACGGGCGCTCGGCGGGCTGATCGCCGGTGACGGGCGGCGCCGGCACAGCGACCCGAGCGGGCGCAACCGCCGGCCGCTGAACCGCGATGACGGCCGCCGCCGAGGCCGCGGCCGTGAGAGCGAGCAGCCGCACACTGGCAAATCTGTCGGTCATCGTCACTCGGGAGTATCCGGCACGGGCCTGACGGTCCCGGCGACGCGGGCGCTCTCGACTAGGGTTAGCCCGTGAGCTGGGCCATCCCACTCGCTGGGCTCACGGTGCTGTCCACCCTGGCCGGCGGCCTCGTCGCGATGCGCATCGCGCGTGAGCTCACGACTGCGATCGCCCTCACGGGAGGCGTCGTCGTCGCGGTCGCACTCTTCGAGGTGCTGCCGGAGGCCATCGAGGCTCTCGGCGACCCACGCGAGGTCGGGCTGCTCGTCGGCGCCGGCTTCGTCTTCTTCTTCCTCGCCGAGCGGCTGCTCGTCCTCCACCATCGCGACGACACGGAGCACGTGCGCGCGCACGCGCGCGTCGGCGCGCTCGGCGCGGCCGGCCTCTCGCTGCACAGCTTCATCGACGGCCTCGGCATCGGGCTCGCCTTCGGCATCTCGACCGAGACCGGGCTGCTCGTCTTCTTCGCGGTCATCTCCCACGACTTCGCCGACGGTCTGAACACGGTCAGCTTCATCCTCCGCCAGTCGGGCGACCGCAAGGCCGCCCTGCGCTGGCTTTCGATCGACGCCGTCGCCCCGTTGCTCGGCGCCATCGTCGGCACGTCGCTGTCGGTCTCCGAGCACACACTCGGAGCGGTGCTCGCGGTGTACGCGGGCTTCTTCCTCTTCATGGGCGCCACCGACCTGCTCCCGCACGCGCACGAGCACCCCTCCGCGAAGCGGGTCGCCCTGACGCTCGCCGGCTTCGGAGCCGTGCTCCTGATCAGCCTGGTGGCGGGCCACTAGGACGGAATGCCCGCAGCGCGAGCTGGGCGGCGACGGCGAGCACGAGCACGCCGAACAGCCGGCGCAAGACGTGCTCGGGCAGCGACGTGGCGATCAGAACGCCGAGCTGCACGCCCGCGATCGAGGCGAGCCCGAGCCACAGCGCCGGACGCCAGCGCACGTGCCCGTAGCCCGACTGGCGCCACACGCCGGCGGCCACCGTCGGCAGGATCGCGAGCAGCGACGTCGCCTCCGCGTCGAGCTGGCCGAGTCCGAGCCCGAGCAACGTCGGCACGAAGAGGATGCCGCCGCCGACGCCGAAGAGGCCGGCGAGCACACCGGCGGCGAAGCCGAGCGCGATTGCCGCAGCGATCGTCTCCGGACTCATCCGGCGAGCAGCCAGACCGCGACGCCGGCGAGGAGCGCTGCGAAGCCGAGGGAGAGAACACGAGCGTGAATCCGCTGCTGGAGCGTCGAGCCGGCAATCGCTCCGGCGGCGGCCGGCAGCCCGACGAGCGCGGCATACCCGACGTCGACATGCCCGTGAAAGGCGTAGGTGATCGTGCCGGCGAGCGCCGTGATTCCGATCGCGGCGAGCGAGGTCGCGGTCGCAGGCCGCTCGAGGAAGCCCGCAGCGAGGATCAGGAGCGGCACGATCAGGATCCCGCCGCCGACGCCGAAGAGGGCCGAGAAGAACCCCGCGGCGAGACCGATGAGGACGAGCCGGAGCACCGCCGTATGGTAGGCGGGGCTCCGGCTCGTCGTCGCGCCGGCTAGAGGGTCTCGAACACCGGCTCCGCAGCCGGCTCGGCTGCCGGGCCGAGCTCGGAGCCGCGGATGAGTGCGAGTGAGGCGATCACGCCGACGGCGGCGGCGGCAGCGCCGCCCCAGAACGCCACCTGGAAGCCCTCGGTGAGCGCGTCGGACAGCGCCGTTCCGGCGGCGACCGCATCGGCAGTGCGCCCCGTCGCAAGCGCCGAGAGCACGGCGATCCCGAGTGCCCCGCCGATCTGCTGCGAGGTGTTGAACAGGCCGGAGGCGAGGCCCGCCTCCGACGGGTGCACGCCCGCGAGCGCGGCGATCGAGATCGGCACGAACGAGAAGCCCATCCCCATCCCGATCAGGAGGAAGCCCGGCAGCAAGTCCCCCGCGTAGGAGCCGTCGGCCGGCACCTGGGCGAACAAGACGAGGCCCGCGGTGAGAATGACCATGCCGGCCGTCAGGACCGGCTTCACGCCGATGCGCGTGACGAGCTGCGCGGCAACGTTCGCCCACACGATCGATGTCCCGGCGACGGCCAGATAGCCGAAGCCCGTCTTCAGCGGCGAGTAGCCGAGCACCTGCTGCATGTACAGCGTCAACATCAGGAACATCGCGAAGAGCGCCGAGCCGAGGATGAACCCGGCCACGTTGGCGCCCGTGAGCGTGCGCAGGCGGAAGATCGAGAACCGCATCAGCGGGTCGCTCACCCGCGTCTCCCAGACACCGAAGGCTGCGAGCAGCCCCACGCTGGCGGCGAAGATGCCGATCGTCTTGCCCGAGCCCCAGCCGTAGTCGTTCGCCTGCGTGAACCCGAAGACAGCGACGGAGAGCCCCGAGGTGACGAGCACGGCTCCGAGCGCGTCGAAGCGTCTCGCGCGCGCATCGCGGCTCTCGCGGAGCAGAATCGGCGTGATCAGCGCCGCGGCCAGGCCGACGGGCACGTTCACATAGAAGATCCAGGGCCACGAGAGAGTGTCGGTGAGGATCCCGCCGAACAGGACGCCGGCTGCGGCGCCGAAGCCGCCGACCGCGCCCCACACGCCGAGCGCGACGTTGCGCTCGCGCCCCTCGGTGAAGGTCGTCATCAGGATCGAGAGCGCGGCCGGCGAGATGATCGCCGCGCCCAGCCCCTGCAGGGCCCGGGCGCCGATCAGCGAGCCCTCGGACCAGGCGAGGCCTGCGAGCAGCGAGGCGGCGGAGAAGACGACGAGGCCGGCGAGGAAGACGCGGCGGCGGCCGAGCAGGTCGGCGGTGCGCCCCCCGAGCAGCAGGAAGCCGCCGAACACGAGTGCGTACGCGCTGATGATCCACTGCAGGTTCTCCTGCGAGAAGCCCAGGTCCACCTGGATCGAGGGCAGCGCCACGTTCACGATCGCGATGTCGAGCACGACCATGAACTGGACGACGCTCAGGAGCGCAAGCCCAGCCCATTTGAGCCTGGCAGAGACGACCATAAACACGGTTCCTTTCACGCGGTGAGGGTTGAGCAGATACTGGCGTCAACGTCGCGCGGGCCGCCGCTCTTCCAGGTCTTGCCGGGTCTTACAGAACTCGTTTCAGACTGAAACGAGTTCTTACAGGCGCCGGGCGCGCACCGCAGTTCCGTACGCGCAGATCTCGGTCCACGTTGAGCCCATCTCGGAGGTGTCGAAACGCATCGCGACGATCGCGTTCGCACCCTTCGCCTCGGCCTCTCTGACCATCCGCGCGATCACGGGGGATCAGGCGGCCGCCTCGCGGCGAAGGGCGTCCCAGGCCCGGCGCACGTCGTCCTCTGTCGTCCACGCGTTGCCGATCGCGAGCCGGATGACGTAACGGCCGTGCAGCTTCGTGTGGATAAGGAACGCCTCGCCCGAGGCGTTGACGCGCTGGAGGAGCGCCTCATTCTCCTCGTCTTCGCCCTCACGCCGGAAGCAGACCACGGAGAAGGTCCGCGGCGCGCACAGCTCCCAGCCGGGCTCGGCGCGCACCCAGCCCTCGAACAGCTCCGCGAGCCGCACGTGCTCACGGATCACGGCCTGCAGCCCTTCGCGCCCGTAGCAGCGGATCACGGCCCAGAGCTTCAGCGAGCGGAAGCGCCGGCCGAGTGCGGGCCCGTACTCCGAGAGGTTGTCCACCTCGTCGCGCGAGCGCAGGTACTCCGGAATGAGCGAGAACGCGTTGCGCAGGTCGGCAGGCCGGCGCGTCCAGAGGCAGGAGCAGTCCATCGGCGTCAGCAGCCACTTGTGCGCGTTCACCACAACCGAGTCGGCGCGCTCGACACCCGCCTGCGACCAGCGCAGCTCGGGGCACACCCAGGCCGCGCCCGCGTAGGCGGCATCCACGTGCAACCAGGCGCCGGCACGCTCGGCTGCATCTGCGATCGCGGGTACCGGATCGACGGATGTGGACGATGTCGTGCCGACGGTGGCGACGACGGCAGCCGCGTCGTCAAGCTCGAGCAGGTCGGTGCGCATGCGGAACTCGGCGTCCGACGGCACCTCGCGCGGAATCATCCCGAGCAGCTTCACGGCCTTCGCAACCGACGAGTGCGCCTGGTCGGAGAAGACGACGACACGGCGGCCGGTCGCCTCGCGCGCGGCCATCAGCGCCGCGGTTGTGGAGGTCGACGCGGTGTCCTCGATGTGGCCGTGCAGGCCGGGGGGCAGGCCGAGCAGCTGCGCGAGCCAGTCGAGCACGTGCTCCTCGAGCTCCGACGACGCGGGCGCCGCGCGCCACATGATCGCGACGCTGTTGAGCGTCGCCGCGAGCAGCTCGGCGAGGATTCCCGGCTCCGACGCGGTGACCGCGAAGTAGCCGAAGAAGCGCGGGTGTTGCCAGTGGGTGATCCCGGGGAGCAGCACGTCTTCGAGATCGCGCAGAACGGCCGAGAACGGCTCGGCCGTCTCCGGAGGCGACGCCGGCAGCCTGGCCCGGATCTCGCCCGGCCGCACCTGGGCGAGCACCGGCAGCTCGCCGACCCGCTCGAGGTAGCGAGCCGCCCACTCGAGCGCCTCGGCGCCGTCCTCGCGAAAGGTCACTTGCGCATTCTCTCGATCTCCCGCCAGGGGCGCGTGTTGACGACGTTCGCCTTGGTCAGCCACGCGCGGCGGGCCTGGGCGATGCCCAGCTCGACGAAGGCGAGCTCGTGCGGCCTGTGGCCGTCGCTCGAGACGACGAGCGGCACCCCCGCCTCCGCGGCGAGGCGCGCGTGGACGTCGCGCAGGTCGAGGCGGTTGGGCTGGGAGTTGAGCTCGAGGAAGGTTCCGGTCTCGAGCGCTTTCTCGACGACGCGCTCGAGATCCACGTCGGCTGGAGGCCGCGTGCCGATCTTGCGCCCGGTCAGATGACCGATGCAGTCCACGTGCGGGCTCTCCATAGCGGCAAGCACGCGACCGGTCGGGTCGCGGTCGAAGGAGGAATGGACGGAGGCCATCACCCAGTCGAGTGCGGCGAGCTCCTCGTCGGCGAGGTCGAGCGAGCCGTCGGCCCGGATGTTCACCTCGACGCCTTTCAGGAGCCGGAACCGCGGCAACCCTTCGTTCAGAGCGTCGATCTCCTCCCACTGAGCCTGCAGCCGCCCTTCGCGCAGGCGCTGCGAGTGGTCGCACACCGCTAGGTAGGCGTAGCCGCGCGCGCTCGCCGCGGCGGCCATCTCCGCGATCGTCGCCCTGCCGTCGGACCACGTGCTGTGGGTGTGCAGGTCGCCGCGCAGGTCGCCGAGCTCGACGAGCTCGGGCAGCGCCTGCGCGCGAGCGGCCTCGAGCTCCCCGGCGTTCTCGCGCAGCTCGGGCGGAATGAACGCGTAGCCGAGGTAGGCGTACAGCTCCTCCTCGGTGCGGGCCGTGACGACCTCGCCGGTCTCGACGGTCGTGACGCCGTACTCGGAGATCGAGAGCCCGCGCCGCTGGGCCTCCTCGCGCATCGCGACGTTGTGCTCCTTCGAGCCGGTGAAGTGCTGGAGCAGGTTGCCGAAGCACTCCGGCGGGACGACGCGCAGGTCGAAGCGGAGGCCGTCGTGGGAGATCACGGTCGCCTTCGTGTCGCCGTGGGCGACGATCTCCGCGACGAGCGGGAGACGCGTGAGGGCCCCGGTCAGAGCGGCAGGGTCGGTCGCAGCGGCGATCATGTCGAGGTCTCGGAAGGTCTCCTTGCGTCGCCGGACGCTTCCGGCCTCCGAGACCTCGATCGCGGCCGGGTGCGCACGCAGCTCCGCCACCACCGCGAGCACGGCCGGTAGACCGGTCCCGAGCACGCCTCGCTTCTCCTCGTCGGCTCCCACGCCCGCCGCCAGGGCCTTCAGGATCTTCTCCTCGCTGCGGGCGCCCAGCCCCGAGAGCGTCCGCAGCCGCTCCGACTCGGCCGCCTCCCGCAGCTCCACGAGCGTCGTCACCCCCAGCTCCCGCCAGATGCGGGCCGCCGTCTTCGGCCCGAGGCCCGGGAGGCGAAGGAACGCGACGACCTCCGGCGGCACGAGCTCCCTGCGCTTCGTGAGCGCCGCGATCTCGCCGGTCTCCACGATCTCCACGATCTTCCCCTCGATCGTCTTGCCGATCCCGGGCAGGTCTTTTGCAGTGCCGGCCAGCGCGAGCTCGGCGATCGAGGCGGGGGTCTCCCGCACCCGTGCCGCCGCACGCCGGTACGCCAGCACGCGGAACCCCTCGTCTCCGAGCAGCTCCGACAGATCGGCGAGCAGCTCGAGCTGCTCGGCCACGTCCCCGTTTCGCAGCAGCGGTTTGGCCACGCCGCGATGATACGGCGATGGCCGTCTGGATCTGCCTGCCCACGTACGACGAGCGTGAGAACCTCGAGCCGATGGTGCGCGCGCTCGGGGAGGTGATCGACATCGAACGCGACCGGGTGCTCGTGATCGACGACAACTCGCCGGACGGCACCGGCGAGCTGGCCGACCGCCTGGCCGCCGAGCTCGCATGGGTGGAGGTGCTCCACCGCGAGCGCAAGGAAGGGCTTGGACAGGCCTACCTTGCGGGCTTCCGGCGCGCGCTCGCCGGCGGCGCCGACCTCGTCGTCGAGATCGACTGCGACTTCTCCCACAACCCGGCCGACGTGCCCCGCCTCCTCGCCGCCTGCGCCGAGGCCGACCTCGCGCTCGGCTCGCGCTACGTCCCGGGAGGCGGGACCGAGAACTGGGGCCCGATCCGGCGCGCGGTCTCCGCCGGGGGCTCGTGGTATGCGCGCACGCTCCTCGGCGTCGGCGTCCGCGATCTCACCGGCGGCTTCAAGTGCTTCCGCCGCGACGTGCTCGAGCGGATCGGGCTCGAGTCGATCACGACGCGCGGCTATGCCTTCCAGATCGAGACGACCTACCGGGCGCTGCGGGCCGGCTTCCGCGTCGTGGAGGTGCCGATCCTCTTCGCCGACCGGAGAGCGGGCGGCTCGAAGATGTCGCGCCGGATCGTGCTCGAGGCGGTCTGGCGCGTGCCCGCAATGCGGCTGCGGCATCCCCCGCTGCAGTCGTAGGCACGATTAGGGCATGCCTCTGCTCGCCTCGCCGCGCCGCCGCCGGCGCCTCGCCAGGAGCCTGGGCGCGCTCGCCGCCGCCGCGATCATCACGACCCTCGCCGTCTTCCTGCCCCGGGGAGAGCGACTACCCGAGAGCAAGCTCCGCCCGGACGGTGCCGGGACGGCGACGGCGGACGTGAAGCCGCTGAAGGTCACGCCGGCGATCCGGCGCGAGATCGCCATCGTGGTCGAGCGGTTCGTCCACAGCGCCGTCCTGCGGGAGGACCTCGATGAGGCCTGGAAGCTCGCGTCGCCGAAGCTGCGCGCGAGCGGCACCCGCGCGAGCTGGAGGGCCGGCGACCTTCCCGTGTTCCCGTTTCCGCGGGAGGCGTTCCGGGTCGAGGACTGGCGGCTGCGCTACTCGTTCGACCGCACCGTCGTGATCGACGTGATGGTGCTGCCGCAGCCCGGGCTCGCACAGCGGACGATCGTCTACGGCGTCGAGCTGACCGACTACGGTGTGGGCACGACGCGACGATGGTTGGTGGACACATGGTTCCCGCAGGCAACGCTGGCGCCGGGCGGAACGCCCACGCGGCCAAAGCCGGCGGTCACGCAGGCGGCCGTGCCGGAGAGCCCGTACACCAAGGGCAAGCTCGATGCGAGGTGGCTGCTCATCCCGCTCGGCGTACTCGCCCTGGCCGCGATCTTCCCGCTCTCCCTGCTCGCGCGCGCCGCGGTTCGCCGCCGGCGGGCCGAGCGCCGCTACCGGGGCGGCGTCGGTGATTGAGGTCACTGACGCGACGTTCGAGCACGCCGTCCTGCTGGCCGAGGGACCAGTGATCGTGGACTTCTGGGCCCCCTGGTGCCGTCCGTGCAAGGCGATCGAGCCGGTGCTCGAGGCGATCGCCGCCGCGAGCGACGGGCGGGTCGGGCTCGTCCGTCTCGACATCGACCAGCACGTCGGCGTGCCGGCGCGGTACGGAGTGCTGGCGCTGCCGACGGTGATCCTCTTCGTGAACGGCGAGCCCCGGGCGACTGTGGCCGGCGCCCACCCGCGAGCCCGCTACGAGCGAGAGTTCGCGCCCTGGCTCCCCTAGCAGCTCACGGGGCGGCAACCGCGGGGGCACGGGTCGTCTCGGCCCTGGCCTGCGCCGTTGCGCGCGACCGCCGAGGCGAGCGCTCGTGGACGCATACGCGCGGGTCGAGCACGGCGTAGAGCAGGTCCACCACGAGGTTGGCGCCCAGGATCACAGGCATGTCACGGCGCGCCAGCGAGCTGAAGAGCAGGTTGCCG
>CAYGLV010000007.1:37092-67247 GCA_964351025.1 uncultured Gaiellales bacterium
CGGTTTGGGCGTCAACGGAAGTGCTCGTGGCCGCGCAGCGCGACCGGCCGGCCCGCGAGCAGGAGCACGGAACCCTCGCCCGCCTCGCAGCGGCCGATCTCGATGCAGCCCTCGACCGGCTCCGGCACGGTCGCGAGCAGCTCGTAGTCCTCGCCGAAGCCGGCGGCGAGCTCCCACACGCTCATGCCGGCTCGCTCGGCAACCTCGGCCACACCGGCGGCGACGGGAACGTGCTCGAGCTCGACCACCAGGCGGCAGCCCGAGCGCTCGGCAATCCGAGCGGCATCGGCGGCGAGGCCGTCGGAGAGGTCCAGCAGCGCCGTCGCGACGGCTCCCAGGCGGCGGCCCTCCACGAGCCGGAGTGGCGGCCGCAGGTGGGCGGCGGCGAGTGGGCTCTCGATTCCGTCCTGCAGGCAGCGGTAGCCCGCCGCCGAAGCGCCGAGGGGGCCGGTGACGACGACCCGGTCACCCGGCCGGGCGCCCGCGCGGCCGGGCACGCGCTCCGAGCGGCCGATCGCCGTGACGCTGAGGTACACGCGTTCGGCCGCGGTCAGGTCGCCGCCCCGCACAGGTACGCGCGTCTCCGCCAGCCCCTCGTACAGCTCGAGCACGTCCGCGACCGCTGTCGCGGGTGGCAGGCCGAGGCTGACGATCAACGCCTCCGGCTCCGCGCCCGAGGCGGCGAGGTCGCTGAGGTTGACGGCGCCGGCCTTGTAGCCGAGGTCGCGCCAGCTGGTCCAGGAGAGCTGGAAGTGAACGCCCTCGACGAGCGCGTCCTGCGTCACGACGACGCCGCCGGCGAGTTGCGCGGCGTCGTGCTCGACGCCGACGATCAGACCGCGCCGCTCGAGCTCTCCGAGCAGCCCGCGCTCGCCGAGGTCAGCGAGTCGCATCGAGTCCGAGCACGTCGACGGGTCCGTCACCTGCGCCGAGCCCCACGAGCCCGTGGGCGACCGCTTCGGCGGCGACGCGGGCGGCCTCACGCGCGGCCGCCTCGAGGTCGAGCCCGCGCGCGAGACCGGCGGCGAGCGTGGCCGAGTGGGTGCAGCCCGCGCCGTGCGTGGAGCGACGGTCGTGGCGTGGAACGGCGATCTCGACATGCCGTGTGCCATCGAAGAGGTGGTCCACCGGCTCCTCACCGTGGCCCCCGGTGACGACGGCAGCGCGAGCGCCCAGCTCGACCAGGCGCTCGGCGAGCGAGCGCCGTGTCCCGTCGCTTCCGGTCAGCGCCTTCGCCTCGGGCAGGTTCGGCGTGACGACAGTGGCCAGCGGGAAGAGCCGCCCGACGAGCGTCGAGACAGCGTCGTCGCGCAGCAGGCGCGCCCCCGAGCTCGCAAGCAGCACCGGGTCGACGACAAGGGGTACGGGATGCGCCGCGAGAAACTCGGCAACCGCCTCGATCATGCCCGCCGAGAAGAGCATCCCAGTCTTCGCAGCGTCCACACCGATGTCCGAGAAGACCGCGTCGAGCTGCGCGTGCACGAACTCGGTCGGCACCTCGTGCACGGCGGTCACGCCGACGGTGTTCTGCGCCGTCAGCGCGACGATCGCGCTCATTCCGAAACACCCGGCGCGGGCAAACGCCTTCAGATCGGCCTGGATGCCGGCACCGCCGCCCGAATCGGAGCCGGCGATCGTCACGCAGCGCGGAACGTGCGGGAAGCCCATCGGTTGTATCTTGCAGACATGGAGGCGACGATGACCACCGCGCTCGGCGTCGGAGCCCGTTTACTCGCTGCGATCGGCGCGCAGGACTTCGCCGCGCTGGAGGCCTGCTTCGCCCCGGCCGCCCGGCTCCGCGCCCTCGTGCCCTCGGCCCTGCGCGAAGAGGAGGGGCCGGCGGCGATCGAGTCCCGCTTTCGCTTCTGGTGGGAAGGGCTCGATCACGTCGAGCTCGTCGAGTCGGAGCTCGAGCCGCTGGTCGACCGCGTACGGCTCCGCTACTGCCTCCGCGGTCACGACGCAGACGACGGCTGGGTGACGGTCGAGCAGACCGGCTATCTCCAGGTCGAGGAGAACGCGATCTCCGTCCTCAACCTCGTCTGCTCCGGCTTCAGGCCGGCGGAGTAGCGGTGGGCCAGCCGTACACCTACTCGGTGTGGCGCGTGAAGCCCGGCGAAGAGGAGGAGTTCGTGCGCCGCTGGACGGAGTTCGCCGACTGGACGGCCTTGCAGGGTCTTGCCGCCGCGGCCAAGCTGCTGCGCGACACAGAGGATCCCTCCCGCTTCGTCAGCTTCGGGCCGTGGGAGAGCCTCGACGCGATCCGGCGCTGGCGGCACGAGCCGGGCTTCCACGAGCGCGTCGCCCGGCTGCACGAGGTGCTCGAGAGCTTCGAGCCGAGCACGCTCGAGCTCCTCGTCGACCGCTGAGTTGGCGGCGGGCGCCGCGCCCTGGGACGGCCTGCTCGAGGGCGAGGAGCTTGCCTACCTGACGACCGAGCCGGCGCGCGCGGCGCGCTCCGAGCCGTTTCCCGACGATCTCGATCCGCGCGTCGCCTCCTCCCTCGTCGCCCAGGGGATCACCTCCCTCTACTCTCACCAGGCCGAGGCCTGGGAGGCGGCCGCCCGCGGCGAGCACGTGATCGTCACGACGGGAACGGCGAGCGGCAAGAGCCTCGCGTTCAACCTGCCCGTGCTCGACGCGCTGGCGACGGATCCGAAGCGCCGGGTGCTCTACCTCTACCCGACGAAGGCGCTGGCGCAGGACCAGGCCCGCGCGCTCGCCGCCTTCCGGCTCAAGGCGCTGCGGCCGGCGATCTACGACGGTGACACGGAGGCGGAGCGCCGGTGGCGGATCCGCAAGTGGTCGAACGCGATCCTCACGAACCCCGACATGCTCCACGTCGGCGTTCTGCCCCACCACGACCGCTGGGGCGACGTGCTCTGCAACCTCCGCTACGTCGTCGTGGACGAGGCTCATGTCTACCGCGGCGTCTTCGGCTCGCACGTCGGCAACGTCCTGCGGCGCCTGCGGCGGCTCGCCCGCGCCTACGGCGCCGACCCCCAGTTCCTGCTCGCGTCGGCGACGATCGCGAACCCCGGCGAGCTGGCGGAGGCGCTGCTCGGCGTTCCGGCAACGGTGATCGCAGACGACGGCGCGCCGAAGGCGCTGCGCACCGTGGCGCTGTGGAACCCGCCGCTGCTCGACACCGAGCTCGGGCTGCGGGCGAGCGCGCTCGGCGAGGCCTCGCGGCTGATGGCCGCGCTCGTCACGCGCGGGTTACGGACGATCTGCTTCGCCAAGAGCCGGCGCGCAGCCGAGCTCATCCACCGCTTCACGGCCGAGCGCGTCGACCGCGAGACGGCGGCGCGGCTCGCCCCGTATCGCGCGGGCTACACGCCGCAGCAGCGGCGCGAGCTCGAGCGGCGGCTCGTCGAGGGGGAGCTGCTGGGGGTCGCCGCGACCGACGCGCTCGAGCTGGGAATCGACATCGGCTCACTCGACGCGGCGATCTCGGTCGGCTTCCCCGGCACGGTCGCCTCGCTCCGGCAGCAGTGGGGACGCGCCGGCCGCCGCGGGCACGGGCTGGCCGCCCTGATCGCGAGCGACGACGCGCTCGACCAGTTCTTCATGCGCGAGCCCGAGGCCATGCTCACCCGCACCGTCGAGGCCGCGATCCTCGACCACGCAAACCCGCGCATTCTCGACCATCACGTCCACGCGGCTGCCTACGAGGGGCCGCTGACCGGGGACGACGCGGCGATCCTCGGCCCCGAAGCGCTCGTTCGCGCCGCCGCGCTGCCGGAGCTCGAGGCCACGCCGGCCGGCTTCGTCTGGTCGGGGCGCGACTACCCGGCGGCGCGGATCTCGCTCCGCTCGGGCGACCCCGACGCCTTCACGATCGTGCAGGGCGAGACGGGCGACGTGCTCGGGCTCGTCGAGCGCGAGCGGGCGTACTCGACCGTCCATGAGGGGGCCGTCTACCTCCACCTCGGTGAGCAGTACCTCGTGCAGGCGCTCGACTTCGACGCACAGGCGGCGCTCGTGACGCCGTTCGCGGCCGACTGGTACACGCAGGCGAAGAGGGAGACGCAGACCGCGATCGAGGAGCAGCTGCGCGTCGAGCGCCGCTGCGGGCTCGACCTCACGTTCGGGCGCGTCAGCGTCACCGAGCAGGTCGTCGCCTACCAGCGGAAGTCCGTCGCCGGCGGCAAGACGCTCGACACCGTGCCGCTGCTGATGCCGGAGACGACCTTCGACACCGAGGCCGTCTGGTTCTCCCCGGAGGGCTGGATGCTCGAGGGGCTGGAGGCGATGCCGAAGCTGCTCGGCTCGCTGCACGCGGCGGAGCACTCGCTGATCGCGCTCCTGCCGCTCTGGGCCATGTGCGACCGCTGGGACATCGGCGGCCTCTCGACGAACCTCCACTTCCAGACGGGCCGGCCGACGATCTTCGTCTACGACGGCCACTCCGGCGGTGTCGGGATCGCCGAGCGCGGCTTCGACCGCTTCGAGGGTTGGGCCGCCGACACGGCCCGGCTGCTCGAAGGCTGCCCCTGCGAGCGCGGCTGCCCCTCCTGCGTCCAGAGCCCGAAGTGCGGCAACCTCAACGAGCCGCTCGACAAGGCCGGCGCGCTGCTCCTCCTCCAGCGCCTCCTGGCCGATTGACAATTTGCGGGAAGTATCCGCGGACTATGTACTGGGCGGTCCTCGACCGGGTTGACGAGGGTCAGCTGTCAGCGCGTAGCCTTCTCGAGATCGTGCTGGAAGTCCGCGCGGAAGCACGCCGAGCCCTTCTTCTCCGTCACGGCCTTCGATGGTGGTGCCGGTTTGCTTCGCGGCGCCGCGAGGGTTAGCTTACGCTCCCCGGACGTCATCCGGATCGAATGCCATGATGCCTGTGGGTTCTGTTGGACCTGTGGAAAACCCTGGAAACAGCCGACAAATGAGAATCGGAGCGGGGCGGAGTCGAACCGCACACCACGAAGGTGGTGGCTTCAGCCTCTAAGACCGGGTCCGCTACCGAGTGGCAACCCGCTCCGTTGAGAGGGAGGGGTCCGGGGCTACGTTCCCCGGACCCTCTCCCGGCCGTTCCACCTCGCCGTCCCTACTCTGGACGTTCGTCGGCAGAACACTTCGTGCCCCTTGCTGCGGGGCGAGCTTGTAGAACCCCTTGCGAACGCGTGTGACCTCGCCGCGCTTCGTCATGTTGCTGAGAGTCATCTCCAGCGCGTGACGCGCCTTTCGCGAGTCCTCCAGCAAACCGTCCTCGATCATCCGGGAGCGGATTTCCGAATGGGCGACCTCCCGGTGCGGGTCGCGTTCGAGAAGGCCAAGAACGGCATCCCGTTTCGACGGCTTCGGCACCAGGTCACCCTGCCCAGCCTCGTGAGCGCGCATTGCCTGCCAGATGGCAAGACGGCGATTCAGCGATTCGATCGCAGCTTCAATCGTCCCCTTCTGGTGCTCAAGGGCCTTCAGGTGTGCTCGGATCGAGGCGATTGGGAACGAGCCCACCCAGTCGTCGAGCTGCGCCTCCAGATGCCCGATCGGAAGATCCTGCGGATGTTCAAGCTCTGCGTGTTGGTGCAGCTTCATCTGGACGAGGGTACTCGCACCTCCGGACGGACGAACTCAACATGCGCTGTCTCCCTGTTGAGGACCCGGACAAAACCCCTGCAAATGCCGGACCTCAAGCTTTCAGGCCAAACCACTCACAGTTCAACCTGAAGGTGTGGGTTACTTGCCGTGAAGGGAACATCCCACCGATTGTCGATTTCGGGCGCAGCCGTTCGTCGTCCTGCTGCAAGCACGCAACAGGAGGTCTCCGTGAAGTACATGGCGTTGATCTACACCGACGGGCGAGGCACCGAGCCCGCGGTGTTGGAGAAGTACATGGCATTCGCGCAGAGCGCGCGTGCCGCGGGCGTCAACCTCGGCGGCAACGAGCTCGCACCCGTCGCGAGCGCGACCACCGTGCGCGTCCGGGACGGCGAGACCCTGGTCACCGACGGCCCATACGCCGAGGCGAAGGAGCACCTGGGCGGCTACTTCCTGCTCGAGTGCGCCACGTTCGACGAGGCGGTCGACTGGGCCGCGAAGGTCCCGGGCGCCGAGCACGGCGCCGTTGAGGTGCGAGCGGTTCACGTCGCCGAGGAGGCAGGGTCGTGAAGTACGCACTGATGGTCTACAGCGACCAGTCCGCCTGGCTCCGTATGACCGAGGAGGAGGCGCTCGCAGCGCGCGAGGCCTCGATGCCGAAATGGATCGCCCTCTTCGAGGAGCTGGCAAAGGTCGACCCGGGCGTGGACGGCAGCGAGCTCGAGGCAGGGGCCGAGGCTCGCACCGTGCGCGTGCGCAACGGCGAGCGGCTCGTCACGGACGGCCCCTTCGCCGAGACGAAGGAGCTGATCGGCGGCGTCTTCATCCTCGATGCCCCGGATCTCGACGAGGCGATCCGGCTCGCTGCGCTGATCCCGGCCGCCGCGTACGGCTCGATCGAGGTCAGGCCGATCGTCGAGCATTGAGCGAGGTTGCCCGCGTCTTCCGCGAGGAGTGGGGACGTGCAGTCTCGATCCGCATCCGGCGCGAGCGCACGCTGGCGCGCAAGCGCGAGCAGCTCCTCGCCGCGCTCGAGCGCCTGCCCACCCACGACGAGGAGGACGACGTGAGCGCGATCCCCGACGACCGCCTGGCGCTCGTCTTCACCTGCTGCCACCCGGCGCTCGCCGCCGAGGCACGCGTCGCGCTGACGCTGCGCGAGGTCGGCGGCCTGGCGACCCCGCAGATCGCCCGAGCCTTCCTCGTTGGCGAGCCGGCGATGGCGCAGCGGCTCGTGCGGGCCAAGCGGAAGATCCGCGAGGCCGGCATCCCCTTCCGCGTGCCGCCCGACCACCTCCTCCCGGAGCGTCTCGGATCGGTGCTCGCGGTGCTCTACCTCGTCTTCAACGAGGGCTACTCGGCGACCGGCGGCGAGGAGCCCCTGCGCCGGGAGCTCTGCGACGAGGCGATCCGGCTCGCGAAGCTGCTCGCGGTGTTGATGCCGGACGAGCCGGAGGCCCTCGGGCTGCTCGCCCTCATGCTTCTTCAGGACTCGCGTCGGGAGGCCCGCTTCGGCCCGGACGGCGGTCTCGTGCTGCTCGAGGACCAGGACCGCGCGCGCTGGGACGGCACCCGGGTCGCCGAGGGGCTGCGGGCGCTCGACCGGGCGCTCTCCCGCCGGCGGGCTGGGCCGTACCAGCTCCAGGCGGCGATCGCCGCCTGCCACGCCGAGGCGAAGCGGCCCGAGGACACCGACTGGCCTCAGATCGCACTCCTCTACGGCGAGCTGCTGCGCGTCGAGCACTCCCCGGTGGTCGAGCTCAACCGCGCCGTCGCCGTGGCGATGGCCGAGGGCGCGGAGCGCGGGCTCGAGCTCCTCGATGCGATCGAGGGCCTCGCCGGCTACCACCTCCTCCATTCGGCGCGGGCCGACCTCCTACGCCGGCTCGGCCGTCGCGAGCCCCGGATGCGCGGCGGCGATCGCGCCCGCGACAACCGTCGCCAGCTCGCGCACCTGCTCCCACGTATGCCGGCGGGCGACCGGGCAGAGCACGTGGATCCCGCGCGAGCCGCTCGTCTTCGGGTAGCTCGCGAGCCCGAGCAGGTCGAGCGCCTCCTTGACGAGCAGCGCCACGCGCACGCACTCGGCGAAGCCGCTCCCCTCGGAGGGGTCGAGGTCGAAGAGCACCCAGTCGGGCCGGTCGAGCCGGTCGACCCGCGACGCGGGAACGTTCAGGTCGATGCAGCCCATGCTCGCCATCCAGATCAGCGTGAGCTCATCGTTCACGAGCGGATACGAGATCGTGCGCGGCTCGCGCATCGCGCGCGAGACCGACGGCAGCGGCACGCGCGGAATCCACTCCGGCATGTGCGCGGGCGCGTCCTTCTGGAAGAAGTGCTTCCCCTGCCAGCCGTCGGGGTAGCGCTTCATCGTGAACGGGCGGTTGCGCAGGTGCGGCAGCAGCGCCGGTGCGACGTCGCGGTAGTACGAGAGCAGATCGCCCTTCGTGATCCGCTCCTCCGGCCAGAAGGGCTTGTCGAGGTTGGAGAGCTTCGGCAGGCGTGACCCGCGCCGCAGCTCACCCGGAAGCGGCGTCCGCTCCCGCCGCACGTCCCCGGCGGGCTTGTCCTCGCGGAGCCCCTTGTAGGACGGCGCGCGCAGGCGGCCCTCGCGCGTCCACTCCGCGAACTCGACCTCGGCGACGAGCACCGGCTCGACCCAGACGACATCTCCGGCACGGACGCGCGGCATCCTCGGCGGCTCGGCAAAAGGCGAGTCGGAGCGCTCGAGCGGGCGCAGCAACCCGAGCAGCCGCTCGATCTCGGCGTCGCCGAAGCCCGTGCCGACGTTTCCGGCCCAGCGCAGCCCGCCCGTCTGGTGGACGGCGAGCACGAGCGCTCCGAGGGTGCCGACGCGGCGGCCCTGCCCCTTCGTGTAGCCGGCGATCACGAGCTCCTGGCGACTGTGGTTCTTCACCTTCAGCCAGTCGCGGCTCCGCCGTCCCGGCAGATACCGGGACTCGGCACGCTTGCTGACGATGCCCTCCAGACCCTGTGCGCTCGCGGCCTCGAGCAGCGCCGCACCGTCGCCGAACGCCTCGGAGAGCACGACCGCCGGGGAGTCCGCGTCCAGAATCGCCCGCAGCCGCTCCCGCCGCTGCGCGAGCGGCAGCTCGAGCAGCTGCTCGCCCTCGATCTCGAGCGCGTCGAAGAGGTAGAGCGCGAACGGACCGCTTCCTCGCTGCATCGCGTCGAAGCTCGGCCGGCCGGCCTCGTCGAGAGCGCAGATCTCGCCGTCGAGCACGCAGTCGGGCGACTTCACCGCCCGGCCGGCTGCCTGGGAGATCTCCGCGAACCGAGCCGTCAGGTCGTTGCCGTTGCGGCTGGCGAGCCGCGCCTCTCCACCACGGATCGTGACGATCGCGCGGAAGCCGTCGAACTTCACCTCGTGCAGCCACCCCTCGCCCCGCGGCGGCTCCGCCGTGGCGCTCGCGAGCATCGGCCGGTAGTCGGAGCGCGCGGCCGAGGATCCCGACTTGCGCAGGATCAGCCAGTTCTTCGGGTCGCCCCCGAGCGAGGCCGGCACAAGCGTCCAGCTGCCGGCGACGCGCGCACCGGCAAGCCGCACGGTCAGGCCGCCGTCACGCTTCTCCTCGACCAGCTCGTACGTGCCGCGATCCCAGATCTCGACCGTTCCCGCGCCGTACTCGCCGGCCGGGATCTCGCCCTCGAAGTCCGCGTAGTCGAGCGGATGGTCCTCGACCTGGACTGCGAGGTGCTTCGCGCCGGCCTCGAGCGGCAGCCCCTTCGGCAGCGCCCAGCTCGCGAGCACGCCGGCGCGCTCGAGCCGGAGGTCGTAGTGCAGCCGCCGCGCGGCATGCCGCTGAACGACGAAGACCGGCGCCCCACCACCGCTGGCGCCCCCGAACGGCTCGGACGTGCGCGCCGGGTCGCGCTTCCGCCGGTACTCACCAAGGCTCGGCATGTCGGCATTCTCCCCAAAGTGCTTGGCAGCACGAGAGAAATCCCTGCTCGCAGGGATGTCGCAGGTCGGGGATAAGCCTGTGGATACTGTGGATCAGGCGAGAACGCCCATGGTCCGGAACTTCGCCCGCCGCCGCCGCCGCAGCTCGTCGGAGGGGATCCCCGCCACGTCGTCGAGCGCAAGCGCAAGCGCCTCGCCGAGCAGGCGGGCGGCACCGTCGGGATCGGCGTGGGCCCCGCCCGGCGGCTCGGGCACGATGCCGTCGATCACGCCCAGCTCGAGGCAGTGGACGGCGTCGGGCTTGAAGGCGGCGGCGGCCTTGCGCGCCTGCGAGGCGTCACGCCAGAGGATCGCCGCGCAGCCCTCGGGAGAGATCACCGAGTAGATCGCGTTCTCCTGCATCAGCACGCGATCGGCAAGCGCGATCGCAACCGCACCGCCCGAGCCGCCCTCGCCGATGATGCACGCCACGGTCGGCACGCCGAGCCGCGCCATCACGGCCTGCGAGCGGGCGATCGCACCGCCCTGGCCGTGCTGCTCGGCGGCCACGCCGGGATACGCGCCCGGCGTGTCCACGAGCGTCACCACGGGAAAGCCGTGCCGATCGGCGAGCTCCATCACGCGCATCGCCTTGCGGTAGCCCTCCGGGTACGCCATGCCGAAGTTGCGCTCGGTGCGCTCCTTGATGTCCCGCCCCTTCTGGTGCCCGATCAGCGCCACCGTCCGGCCGGCGAGCTTGCCGAGCCCCGTCACCAGCGCCGCATCGTCCGCACGGCCGCGATCGCCGTGCAGCTCGAACCAGTCCTCGAGGATCCGCTCGACGTAGTCGGGCGTGTACGGGCGGTCCTCGTGACGAGCCAGCTCGACGGAGCGCCAGATGTCCTCGTCGGTGGTCTCCGACTGCAGCCGCTCGAGCTGCCGCTGCAGCCGCTCGACCTCACCGGAGACCTTCGTGCCCCGCAGGAGGCTGACGCCGCCGAGCTTGGCGAGCTTCTCGCGCAGGCGGATCTCGGCGTCGCGCGCCATCAGGCCTTCGCGAAGAGCCGGAGCAGGCGGCCGAGAGTCGCGCGCAGCTCGGGTCGCGGAACGACCGCGTCGAGGTGGCCGAAGCGGAGGTTCTGCTCGGCACGGCCGAAGTCGTCGGGCAGCTTCTCGCGCGTCGTCTGTGCGACGACCCGCGGCCCGGCGAACGACATCAGCGCGCCCGGCTCGGCGATCAGGACGTCGCCGAGGCTCGCGAAGCTCGCGAGCAGGCCGCCTGTCGTCGGATGGGTCATGACGCTGATCAGCGGGCAGCCGGCGTCCCGCAGCTCCTCGACCGCGCACACCGTCTTCGGCAGCTGCATCAGCGCGAGGATCCCCTCCTGCATGCGCGCCCCGCCCGAGGCGGAGACCGAGACGACGGGGAGCCTGGCCTCGACGGCGCTCTCGCACGCCAGCGCGAACTTCTCGCCCGTGACGCTGCCCATCGACCCGCCCATGAACGAGAAGTCCATGACTGCGAGCTCGCACGGCAACCCTTCGATCGCCGCTCGACCGATCACCATCGCGTCGCCGAGCCCGGTCGCCAGCTCCGCCTCGGCGAGCCGCTCTGCGTACGGCCTCAGGTCGAAGAAGTCGAGCGGGTCCGCCGAGCGCAGCTCAGCGGCCTCCTCGGCGAAGCTGCCCTCGTCGACGAGCTGCGCGATCCGCTCCCAGGCATGGACGGCGAAATGGTGGCCGCATTGCGGGCAGACGCGGAGCGACGCCTCCAGCTCGTTGTCGCGGTAGTGCGAGCCGCAGCCCGGGCACGTGTTCGGATGAGCCTTCCCGGCCGGAGCGGCCGGGGCGTTCTTGTGCTCGATCGAGACATCGGTCCGGCTGCTGGACACCACGAGATCTTAGACCTGCCTCTCCAGAACGGGGTTACAACCCGAGGGCAGCGAGGAGGCGCGCGACCGGGGCGACGTTCGCGGGGTCGGGCAGGAGGCCCGTGACGCCCACCCCCACCACGGCGGCGCGCGCGGCAACCTCGCGCAGCACCTGCTCGGCCGCCTCGAGCGAGAGGCCGCCGGACTCGGGCATGAAGCAGGCGATCGCGGACGGGTCGAGGGAGTCGCAGTCCAGCGCGACGTACACCCGCTCGGCGCCCTCGAGCGCGGCAGCCACACCCTCGGCGCCCACCCGCAGGCCGCTCGTGGCGATGAACTCCTCCTCCGGCTGGTCGAGGTTGCGTGCGCCGATAAGTGCGACGTTCCCGGGCGCAACGGCCCCGTCGTCGAGCAGCATCCGCAGCGGCATCCCCCAGAGGTTCCCGGACGGGGACGACTCAGGGGTGTTGAGATCGCCGTGCGCGTCGAGCCAGACCACCGCGAGCGGGCCGTCCCGGCGCACGGCAAGCCCCTCGACCGCGCCGATGTGAGCGCAGCAGCAGCCGCCGAGGACGAGGGGCCGCTCGGGCAGCGCGGCAGCAAGCGCCAGCGACTGAGCGGCGAGCGTGTCCTCCTCGATGCTCCCGGTCTCCGGGTAGGGCAGCTCGAGCGCGGCCGCGTCAGCCATGGCCTCACCGCCGACGCCCCAGGCGCGCGGTACCCGGACGAGCCCCGCGGCAAACACGTGCCCGCAGACGTGGCACTCGTAGCGGGAGCTCACCGCGACCACGGTGAGCGTCTCGCAAGCAGGGCAGCGGGCGCGTAGGCGGGACATCACGCCGCCCTCATGCCGGGACGAGCTCGTCGAGGGTGTCGGGCAGCGCTCGCAGGTCGGGCAGCTCCCGTGTCGGGATCGCTCCAGGGGGCGCGTGCTCGTCGAGCCGGTTGATCCAGACCGATGTGAGGCCGAGCTCGTTCGCCGGCGCGATGTCGTGGAAGAGGCTCGCGGCGACATGCACGTGCCGCTCACCTCGCACGCGCACGCGCTCGCCGAGTGCCTCCCAGTGGCGATGGGCGGGCTTGTACGACCCGATCTCCTCCGCGACCACGACCTCGTCGAACGGAACGCCGATCTGCGCCTGCGACGCGGCGATCAGGTCGCGGTCGCTGTTCGAGAGGATTGCGAGCTGCCAGCCGCGGGCCCGTGCCTCGTCGAGCGCAGCGGACACCTCGGGGAACGAGGGCCACTTCGGCAGCGAGTCGGCGAGCGCGCCCTCCTCGCCCTCGGGCAGCGCGAGCCCGTGCTCGGAGGCGAGCCTGACCAGCGTCTCGGTCAGCACCTCGCGGTAGCTGCGGTAGGCCTCGGCCTGAACGATGGGCTCGAGCTCGTGGTAGCGCGTGAGCAGACGCGGCGCCTGCTCGACTCCGAAGAGCCGCTCGAGCTCTCCGCCGATGCCCCCGTTCCAGTCCACGAGCGTGCCGTAGCAGTCGAAGGTCGCCCATCTCGGCGCAGTCACAAGCATGCACTCTAGTCCGAGAGCAGAGGCTCCCGGCGCGGGTACGACTTGCTACGCGGAGTAACGGCCGACGACGATCGAGGCGTTGTGGCCGCCGAAGCCGAAGGAGTTCGAGACACCGATGTCGATCGTTGCCTCTCGCGCCTCGTTCGGGATCACGTCGAGATCGCAGGTCGGGTCCGGCGTGTCGTAGTTGATCGTCGGCGGCAGCACCCCGCGCTGAACGGCGAGCACGGTGAAGATCGCCTCCATCGCGCCGCCGGCGCCGAGGCAGTGGCCGGTCGCGCCCTTGGTCGAGGAGATCGGGACGGTGTAGGCGAGCTCCTCGCCGAGGGCGAGCTTGATCACGCGCGTCTCGGCGGTGTCACCGAGCGGGGTCGCGGTGCCGTGCGCGTTGATGTAGCCGATCTGCGCAGGCTCGATGCCCGCGTCGGCGAACGCCATCGTCATCGCCCGCGCCGGGCTGACCCCGGTCGGGTCGGGCTCCGTGATGTGGTTGGCGTCCGCGGAGAGCCCGTAGCCGAGCAGCTCGCAGTAGATCTTCGCCCCGCGGGCGAGCGCGTGCTCGAGCTCCTCGAGCACGAGGATCGCGGCGGCCTCGCCCATCACGAAGCCGTCGCGCCCGGCGTCGAACGGACGGGATGCGCGTGCGGGATCGTCCATCCGACGCGAGAGCGCCCGCATCGCTGCGAAGCCGGCGATGCCGACCTGCGTGATCGGCGCCTCGGCGCCGCCCGCGAGCATCACGTCCGCACGCCCGAGCCGGATCGCGTCCGCGCTCTCCCCGATCGCCATGTTCGAGGCGGCGCACGCAGTGCACTGGGCCGAGAGCGGGCCCTTCGTGCCGAGCTCCATCGACACCCACCCCGCGCCGAGGTTCGGGATGATCGCCGGAATCGCGAACGGGTTCACGCGGTCGGGCCCACGCTCGCGCAACGTGTCCGTGCAGTCCTGGAACGACTTGAGGCCGCCGATGCCCGTGCCAACGGCCGCGCCGACGCGTTCGGCCTCGGAAGCGATATCGAGCCCCGCGTCGGCCTCCGCCTGGCGGGCCGCGCCGAGCACCAGGTGGGTGAAGCGGTCCATCCGGCGCGCGGCCTTGTAGTCCACGTACTGCACGGGGTCGAAGTCCTTCACCTCACAGGCAAAGTCCACCGCGAAGCCCGTGGTGTCGAACTGCGTGATCCGCCCGGCGCCGGACGCGCCCGCGATCAGCGCAGCCCAGGTGGACTCGACGTCGTTGCCGAGCGGCGTCACCGCCCCGAGGCCGGTGATCACGACCCTGCGTCTGCCGTTTGAGGAGCTCAACGTGTGGTTCACATTCCGAGGCCGCCGTCGACGAGGAGCACAGCGCCCGTGATGAACGCGGCCTCGTCGGAGCAGAGGAAGCGTACCGCCCCGGCCACGTCCTCCGGGTCGCCAAGCCGCTCGAGCGGCGTCGCGCCGAGCATCGCGCTCGTCGCCTCCTCCGGCAGCACCTCGGTCAACTGCGTCTTCACATAGCCCGGCGCGACGACGTTCGCGCGCACGTTGCGGCTCCCGAGCTCACGGGCGAGCGACTTCGTGAAGCCGATGATCCCCGCCTTCGACGCCGAGTAGTTCGCCTGGCCCGGATTGCCGTGAACGCCGACGATCGAGGAGACGTTCACGATCGCCCCCGCGCGCTTCTTCATCATCCCGCGCGCGGCGGCACGGCAGGTGTAGAAGACCGAGGAGAGGTTCGTTTCGATCACGGTGTGCCAATCGTCGTCGGACATGCGCAGCAGCAGGCCGTCGCGGGTCAGGCCGGCGTTGTTGACGAGAATGTCGAGGTCGCCCGCCGCCTCGACGAGCGCCTTCGCCGACTCCGGATCGGAGACGTCGGCCTGGACCGCGCGGCCGCCACACTCCACCGCCACCGCCTGCGCCTCGTCGGCGCCGGAGCGGTAGCCGACGATGACCGAGGCGCCTGCACGTCCCAGCTCGAGCGCGATCGCCCGGCCGATCCCGCGCGAGGCCCCGGTGACCAGCGCCGTGCGCCCTTCGAGCGAACAGAACTCAGGCAGCGGAGAGCGCCTCTTCGATCTTGTCGAGACTCTCGAGATTGTTGACCGAAACCGCTTTGACGCTACGGTCGATCCGCCTCACCAGGCCCGAGAGGACGTTGCCCGGACCAACTTCGACGAAGGTCGAGACGCCCTGCTTCACCAGCTCGCGCGCCGACTGCGTGAATCTCACGGGCGCAGTGAGCTGGTCGATGAGGAGCGTCCCGAGCCGAGCCGCCGGCTCGATGCGAGCGGTCACGGTGGACATGAAGGGCGCGATCGGCTCCGCGAACTTGATCCGATCGACGGCGGGGCGCAGGCGGTCCGCAGCGCGCGCCACGAGCGGGCTGTGGAAGGCCCCCGACACCTTGAGGCGGATCGCTCGTCGGGCGCCGAGGCTCTCGGCCTCGGCGCAGCACTCCTCGACGGCCTCGTTTTCGCCCGAGATCACGATCTGTCCCGGGCAATTGTAGTTCGCCGGCCAGACGCCGACGATCTTGCGGCAGAGGTTCTCGACCTCTTCGTCCTCGAGCCCGAGGATCGCTGCCATCACGCCTGGGCGCTGCCGCGCCGCTTCGGCCATGGCGAGCCCGCGCTCGCGCACGAGGCCGATCGCCTCGGCGGTCGAGAACGCGCCGACAGATGCGAGCGCTGCGAACTCGCCGACGGAGTGCCCGACGACGACGTCGGGCTCGATCCCGCGCTGGCGCAGAGCCGCGAGAATGGCGAGGCTCGTCGCCACGAGCGCAGGTTGCTGCACCTCGGTCTCGACGAGCTCGTCGAGCTCGGCCTCGAAGCAGAGCCGGACGAGGTCGAGCCCGGAAGCCTCGCTGCCGATCCGAAAGACCTCCATCGCCTCGGGCACCGCCTGGGCGATGTCGCGTCCCATTCCCGCCTCCAGCGAGCCCTGGCCCGGGAAGCAGAAGGCGACCTTGCTCATGCCGCTCTCCTCTCCGTCCACTCCATCAATGCCGAGCCCCACGTGAGGCCCGCTCCCATGCCGGTCATCAGGACGAGCTCGCCCTCGCGCAGGCGCCCTTCCGCGCGGGCGTCCGCCAGGGCGAGCGGAATCGAGCCGGACGACGTGTTTCCGTAGCGCTCGACGTTCACAACCACCTTCTCGGGCGGAATGCCGAGCTTGTGCGCGGCGTGGTCGATGATGCGCTTGTTCGCCTGGTGTGGCACGTACACGTCCACCTCGTCCACGCTGCGCCCGCACTCGGCGAGGATCTTCTCGGCCGAGTAGACCATGATCCGGGTCGCAAACTTGTACACCTCGCGTCCGTTCATCTTCACATGCGCGTCGGGGTCGTCGAAGGCGCGCGAGCCGCTGCCCGGCAGCCAGAGGTGAACGCCGCCGGCGCCGTCGGCGCCGAGCTCGAAGCCGAGGAAGCCGCCCTGCGAGACCGGCTCCATCACCACCGCTCCGGCGCCGTCTCCGAAGAGGATGAGCGTCGAGCGGTCCTCCCAGTCGAGGATCTTCGAGAGCACGTCGCCGCCAACGACGAGCGCCCGCCGGGCGAGCCCCGTCGCGAGCATTCCGTACGCCTGCGCGACGGCGTACATGAAGCCCGTGCAGCCGGCCGAGAGGTCGTAGGCGCCGGCCTTCTTGGCGCCCAGCGCGTCGGCGATGAGCGCAGACGACGCGGGAAACGCCATATCGGGTGTCACCGTTGCGACGATCACGAGGTCGAGATCGCCGCCGTCGACACCGGCCGCCTCCAGCGCTTCACGGCACGCGGGAAGCGCGATGTCGGTGAGCGCCTCGTCCTTGCTCGCCATCCGGCGCTCGCGGATGCCCGTGCGCTCCTGGATCCACTCGTCGGAGGTCTCCACGTACTGCGCGAGATCGTCGTTCGTCACGATCCGCGCCGGCACGTGCACGCCGAGGCCCGTGATGCCGATCCTGACGCCATCCGCGCGGCCGATCACGTCAGCGCTCCACGGCGAAGGTCAGGGTGGCTCGGGCGGCCAACTCGTCGCCGACGTACGCGGTCGCTTTGCCGCGGCCGATCGGCCCGCGAAGCTGATCGATCTCGCAGGTCAGGGTCAGCACGTCGCCGGGGACGACGACGCGCTTGAAGCGGCAGTCGTCGATTCCGGCGAAGAACGCGATCTTGCCGCGGAACTCCTCCTCCACGAGGACGGCCACCGCGCCCGCCTGGGCCATCGCCTCGACGATCACGACGCCCGGGGTCACGGGGCGACCGGGGAAGTGCCCCGCGAACCACACGTCTTCGGGCCGCATCTCGCGCCGCGCGACGACGCGTCGTCGTGGCTCGAGCTCCAGCACCTCGTCGAGGAGAAGGAATGGCTCTCGGTGGGGGATGATCTGCTCGATCTCCTCCCGCCCGAACGGCGCGCTGATCACGCTCATGCGACTGCGGAGTCTTCCCCGTCGAGCAGCCCGCGCAGGCCCGCGCGCGCGCGGTGGGCATAGCACTTTGCCGTCCCGACCGGCATTCCCGACGCGGCCGAAATCTCCGGAAACGAGTAGCCGAAGGCGTCCTTGAGCACGACGACGCGAGCCTGTGCAGCCGGGATCCTGCGCAGCTCCGCGCGCAGCTCACGGCGCAGCTCGGCGAGCAGCGCGGCGCGGGCCGGATCGCCGTCCGGGGCGGCGCGGGTGTCCTCGTCCAGCGGCTCCCAGCGGCGGGCCAGCCGACGCTGGGCGATGTCGCGACAGGCGTTCACGGTCAGCCGGTGCACCCACGTCGCAAACGCGGCCTCGCCGCGGAACTGGCCGATGCTCGTGCAGAGGCGCGTGAGCGCATCCTGGGCGGCATCGCGAGCGTCCTCGGGGTCGCGCAGGAGGTGGCGCGACAGCCGCTCCACGCGAGGCGCATGGCGTTCGCAGAGCGCGTCGAGCGCCCTTCGGTCACCGTCTTTTGCCCGTCTCACCAAGATCGGATCGCTCAGCCTCTCGTAGTCGAGCGGCGCCTCGTGGCGCAGCTCACGGGAGATTGGACGGCCCGAGCGGAGAGGCGGTTGCACACGGGCAGTCTAGACGGCAGGTCAGGCTTTCCCGGCCGACGCCGGCCAAGCAACACCGTGTTACCTGGACGGAGGGCGGCGCACCGGGGCACTCTTGTTGCCCGCCGCGTCCCAGGCGACGACCCGCACCCGTCCCGCAGGGCCATCCCAGGGAATCGTCACCTCGCCGGCCTCCGAGGCCACGTGCTTGACGCTCTTCCCGTTCACGAGCAGCGTCAGGGCCGCCGGCTCGCTCACCCGAACCCGTAGCGGCAGACCGGGCAGGACGCTGACCTTGGGCGGCGTGGAGTCGGCATCGAACGTCGCCCCGATAGACGCGCTGGTGACCGCGTCGGTGGCCTCGACGAGCACCTCGTAGCCACCGTCCCGCAGCCGGCCGACGCGCTTCGAGCCGTCCCACACGACCCGCTGGAAACCGAGGGGCAGCGGGCCGGCAAAGGGCGTCGCCACCCATCTCCCGTCGCGGAGGACCCGCACGCGCACGGCGGCCGGCGCGGCCAGCTCGAAGGAGAAGGTGACGCGCTCGAGCCGGCCGTCGCGGTTCGGCGAGAAGACCACGGGCTCGACTTCGAGCCCGCCGAGCGTCCGCGTCACCGCGACGTTGACGAGGCCGACCGCCTCCTTGCCGTCGTCGCCGAAGGCGCTGATCCGGAGCTGGTAGGACGCATCCTGAAGCTCGCTCGCCGTGAAGCGGAAGGAGTGCTCGCCCGCTCGCTGCCTGCGCGGCCGCTGCAACAGCGCCACAGGCTGGCCGATCAGGTCAAGCGCCTGGATGGACACGGTCGCCGGCTTCGTGAGGCCGTAGGTGATCGTGGACTCGTCCGCCTGGCCGTCGAAGTTCGGGCTGATCGTCTCCGGGTCGGCGGCGAGACCGGTGATCACGACGGGCAGCGCCCTGCCGCCGATCACGCCTGCGGCGGCGCGCACCGTCGTACCGGCCGAGATCGTCCAGGCGTACGCAACCGGCGTGACGGCGCTCGCATTCCAGGTCCAGTCCACGGTCGGGCCCACTCCGGAGCCGGTGGCGACGGTCGCGCCGGCGGCGTCGGTCACGGTCACGGTCCACGGCAGCTCGCTCGACAGGCGGGCGCGGAAACGGACGGGAGCGCCCACGTTGCCCTCGATCTTCGGCTCGTAGAGCTTCGGCAGCCCGAGCGCTGCCGCAGCACCGGCGATCGCACCGATGCGCCGGTAGAGCGTGTCGCCCGGGCACTCGGTGAAGCCCGCATCGCGGTGGCCGGAAATCGCCCTCAGGAAGACCGGCAGGCCCGCTGGGAAGCGCTGGTTGCCGCCCGAGATCGCAGAGAGGGTCGAGAGCGGGTCGAGGTGGGCCACGTCGAGCCGCCAGGCGAGCAGGCGGGCGAGCGAGTCCTCGGCCGCCTTCGCCGGCAGCTCGTGGCCGTACTCGCCGAGCACCGCCACGCCGACCGAGCCGGTGTTGAAGCCCTCGGTGTGCGCGCCAACGACGTTCCGTTCGACTCCGCCGGCCCGGCCCTCGTAGACCGTGCCGTACTTGTCGACAAGGAAGTTGTAGCCGACGTCGTTCCAGCCGTTGCCCTTCACGTGGTAGAGCGCGATCCCGCGCACGATCGCCGCCGCCTCGGCTGGGGAGTAGTCGTTTGCGCCTGCCGTGTGGTGAACTACCGTGAAGCGGACGGTCTCCGCGTAGGCAGGCGGGCTCCGGACGATCGACTCGTCCGCCCCCCAGGCGGCACGGCCGACGACCGGCGGTGAGTTGGCGACGGAGAGAGAGCGCGGAGGCACCCGCACCTCGGGACTCGAGACGAACCACGTCTTCAAGCGCGTCACGCGGCCGCTCAGCCGGTACTCGATCCGGTTCGCCGGCCCCGTCCACCAGGGATTGCCGACCTGCCAGCCGCGCGTGCGGGCGACCTCGGAGCTGCGCGGGTCGGGCAGGTCCTCGGCCTCCGGCGCGGCCTGCCGCCACGCGCTCCAGCGCCCGGTGAGCGAGCGCGTGCGGAACGAGACGGTGCCCGGCCCCTGCCAGTGCAGGCCGACCAGATCGAAGCGGGACGGCGCCGCGGCCGCCAGGGCGCGCTCGCCGTGCAGCGGCACCTCCCGGGAGGTGATCGTCGCCGCCTCCGCGCGCGCGAGCGCGGGGAAGGCGAGCAGGCAGAGCAGGGCGATGCGGAGAGTTTTCATACGGGGCGCGCGAGTCTGGGGTGGCAGACCTCAGTCTTCGCCCATGAGGGTAGCGACCCTTCCTTCGCGGAGTCATACTGAAAGGCGACGTGGAGCCAGAGCCGGAGTCGCCAGAACAGGAACCGGAAGCGGGCCCGCCGCCGCCGGCGGCGGCGGCCACGGAACCCGTCGAGTCCCGCGGCACGCAGCTGCGCCGGCAGGCTCGCAGCGCCCGCCTCTACACCTCGGCGTTCCTCGTGGTTGCGATGCTGGTCGCGCTGATCGCACTCGTGATCGCGAACACACGCCGCGTGGAGATCAGCTGGGTGATCGGCTCGAGCGAGGCCTCGCTCGTCTGGATCATCGTCGCCGCCGCGATTCTGGGCTGGCTCCTGGGAATCGCCACGTTTGTGGCCCTCCGCCTGCGCACGCGCCGCCGGTAGACGACCGCCCCCCCCGGCGCTACCATCTGGGGTGTACGGCCACTCTCGGCCGCGAGTTTCGACGTCTAGCCTCGAGGATCGATGACCGAACCGTATTCCAGCCCGCTGCGCGTCCTGATCGCCAACGAGCGGCGCGACCGGCTCGAACTGCTGGCGCAGGTTGTAACCGGGTTGGGACACGACGTGATCGCGCGCGAGGTCGAGGTCAGCCAGGTCGCTGCAGTGACGACGAAGGAGCAGCCCGACGTCGCCCTCGTCGGGCTCGGAGAGAGCGCCGAGCATGCGCTCGAGCTGATCTCGAAGATCGTGCGCGAGGCGTCCTGCCCCGTGATCGCGCTCCTCTCGTCCAGAGACCCCGACTACGTCCGCGAGGCGGCCCGGCGTGGGGTTTTTGCCTACATCGTGGACAGCATCCCCGAGGAGCTGCAAAGCGCGATCGACATCACGCTGCAGCGCTTCGCCGAGTACCACAGCCTGCAGGGCGCCTTCGGGCGCCGGGCCGTGATCGAGCAGGCCAAGGGCATCCTGATGGCCCGCCACGGGCTCCCGGCCGACAAGGCATTCGAGATGCTGAAGGATCACTCGCAGCACAACGGCCACAAGTTGATCGGCGTCGCGCAGGCTGTCGTCGACAGCCATCTCCTGCTGCTGCCGCCGGTGCCTGTCGAGTAGCCGCCGGCGACCCGGAAGCTTGTCGTAACCGGCTCAAGGCCGTGCTAGACTGACGTCTGCGCAGCCGTAACAACCGGCCGCCGTGCAGGAATGCGAGGTGCCGAGCAACCGGCCTTCGCGAAGGATCCGCCCTCAGCAGCGCAGGTCGGAGCGACTGGCTGACCTGAACGCCCCGGTCAGCGGTGAGGCTTCCAGCTGAGGAGTGGACCGCATGGACGACTACGAGCGACGAGCCCGCCTCCGAGGCGGCCGCACGGCGCTCCGGCACCGTGCTCCCAGACCCACGACCAGAGACTTGAACGTAGACCGAGCTGAAGGAGCCGACATGAGAACCAAGGCAAACGCACCGCCCGTTCTGCTTGCATTCGCGTCCGCCAGACGCCGCACGCTCGCGGTGGGAAGCGCCGGGCTCGTCGTCGCGCTGATCATGGCGCTCACGCTCGGGTCCAGCGCCCAGGCCGTATCGCCGGTCACGATTGGGCTGGGGGCCGCAGGCCAGTACGCGGTGCTGGCCGGTTCCGGGATGACCAACTCCGGCACGAGCACGATCGTCGGCGATGTCGGGTCGTCCCCGACCCCGTCCCAGACGGGATTCACCCCCTGCCCCGCGGCGAACTGCATCGCCCTCACCGGTGCGAACCACAACGATCCCGACCCGAACGACGCGGCGACACAGAGCGCGAAGACCGCCCTGGCGACGGCGTACGACAACGCGGCCGGGCGAACGCCAACTTCGGTGGGCGTCGAGCTCGGCGGCAAGACGCTCGTGGCCGGCGTCTACACATCGGGGAGCGTCGGGGCGGACACGTTCGGCATCACGGGTGAGCTCATTCTCAACGGGGACAACAACTGGGACTCAGTCTTCATCTTCCAGACCGAAGCCACGCTGATCACCGCCGGGGCCAGCAAGATCACGCTGCTCCGTGGCGCGCAGGCCTGCAACATCTTCTGGCAGGTCGGCTCGTCCGCAACGCTCGGGGGAAACTCCTTCTTCAAGGGGACGATTCTTGCCAATGCCACCATCACGGTCGGCGGCGGCGCGACCATCGCCGGTCGGCTGCTGGCCGCCCGGCAGGGCTCCGCCGGAGCGGTGACATTGATCAACGACACGATCACGAAGCCGTCGACGTGCGTCCAGCAAGCCGACGTGGATGCTGCCGCTGCTGTGGCAGCGGCCGAGGCAGCGAGAGTCGCGGCGGTCGAGGCGGCCAGGGTCGCCGAGGTGGCCAGGCTCGCAGCGGTCGAGGCCGCGAGAGTCGCGGCGGTCGAGGCGGCAGCACGGGCCGCAGCCAAGGCACAGGCGGCTAAAGTCGCGGCGGCGAAGGCCGCAGCGAAGGCGAAGGCTGCCGCGGTGAAGGCCGCGACGGAGGCGAAGGTCGTCGCGACGGCGAAGGCCAAGGTGGTGGCGAAGGTTGCCGCCGTGAAGGCTGCTGAAGCGAAGGTCGCAGCCGTGAAGGCCGCCAAGGCGGCAAAGGCCGCCAACGTGGCGAAGATCGCGGCGGTGAAGGCTGCGGCAGCGAGGGCTGGGTTTACCGGCTAGGGCTGACGGCACCGAAGGCGGGTGGCCCTGAGCTGCCCGCCTTCGGTTCGGCCCTTGTTCCAACCCCAGTAGAAGACCCGAGACGGTGAATGCCCCGACGTACCGGTACCTGCTCGCGCTCGCGACGGGACTCGTGCTGCTCGCCGCGACACCGGCGGGCGCGACTCCGGCGAGCATGGGGCCGACCCAGGAGCTGGTGATCCTGCTCCGAGCGCACAGCGCGTATGTGGCACCCAGTGCGCGGTCGGCTCCGGTGGGATCCGTGCGCGCACGGCGACCCCTCACGGGTGAGCGAACCGTCCTGCCCGTCATCGCGCGGCGAACCGGGGCCGACGGGCTCGAGTGGCTTCGTGTCAGGCTCCCCGGGCGGCCGAACGGGCTCACGGGCTGGATCCGCAAGCGCGCGACGACAGCTGCGTCGACGCCCTGGCACGTCGTCGTCTCGGTCTCCACGAGACAGGTGCACGCCTACCGCAACGGTCGCCGCGTCGCAACCTTCAAGGCGATCGTGGGCAAGCCCTCGACGCCCACGCCTCAGGGTGAGTCGTTTGTCGAAGAGGTCGTCCGGCTGCCCGCCGGCGCCGCGGGAGCGCCGTTCGCGCTCGCCTTGAGCTCCCGCTCGGACGTCTTCCAGGAGTTCGCCGGCGGGCCGGGCCAGACCGCACTCCACGGCCTGGCCAACCTCGGCGGCGTGCTGGGCACCGCCGCCTCCAACGGCTGCGTGCGCCTGGACGCCGTTGCGATCCGCTGGCTCGCCGCGCGCGTCGGCGCCGGCGTGCCGGTGACCGTCACAGGCTAAGTAGAATTCCCAGGGCTGTGAACACGCGTCCCTCGCGTGGTCTGATGGCCTTCTTCGTCGCGACCCTCGCCGGCCTCGCGCTCGCAGGGGGGGCTGCGGCCGACGCCCCGCGAGTGCTCGCTGTCCAGTTCGAGAACGACGTCAATCCCGTCACCCAGGACTTCATCACCGACGCCATCTCGCGCGGCGAGCGCGAGGAGGTCGCCGCGGTCGTGATCGTGATGGACACACCGGGTGGGCTCGGCTCCTCGATGCGCAAGATCGTCAAGGCGATCCTCGCCGCGCAGGTGCCGGTGATCGTCTACGTCGCCCCCGGCGGCTCGAGCGCCGACTCTGCGGGCGCGGTGATCGCGATGGCCGCGGACGTCGTCGCCATGGCCCCGCAGACGAACATCGGCTCCTCCACGCCGATCTCGATCGGCGGCGAGGACATCTCGAAAGACCTGCGGCGGAAGATCGTGAACGACGCCGCGGCGTACATCCGGGAGCTGGCGATCGAGCACGGGCGCAACGGCGACGAGGCGGAGAAGATGGTGCGCGAAGCGTCCAACCTCGGCGCCCGCAAGGCGCTCGCCTTGAACGTCGCTGACATCGTCGCCCCCGACCTGCCAGCGCTGCTCGAACGGCTCGACGGCTACAAGACCACTCCGAAGGAGCTCGTGCTGCACACCGCCGGCGCCCAGATCGAAGAGGTCCGGATGTCGGGCTGGAAGCGGGTGCTCGACCTGCTCATCGACCCGAACATCATCGCGCTGATGCTCTCGATCGGGCTGATCGGGATCGTCGTCGAACTCTGGAACCCCGGGCTGATCTTCCCCGGCACCGTCGGTGCGATCTCGCTGATCGTCGGCCTCTACGGGCTCCAGGTACTGCCTGTGTCGGCCGCCGGGGTGCTGCTGATGCTGCTCGCCGCAGCCTTCTTCGTGATGGATCTCTTCCTGCCGAGCCACGGCGCGCTCACCGCCGCCGGCGGCGTCACCTTCGTGATCGGCGCTCTGATGCTGTTCGACCCGGCCGGCCCCGCCTACCAGGTCTCGCTCACGACGGCGATCTCGATCGCGGGGGTGCTGACGCTGTTCATGGGCCTCGCGATGGCAAAGGCCGTTCAGGCACGGCGCCGGCCCGCCGAGGTCGGCGCCCACGTGCTCGTCGGCGCACACGGCCAGGTACGGAGCGGCGGCCTCGTCTTCGTCAAAGGAGAGCTCTGGCGCGCGCGGGCGCGCGACGGCCACGCCCTCACGGTCGGCGAGCACGTGGAGGTCGCGGGTCTCGCCGACGATCTCGGGCTGCTGGTCGTAGAATCCCCTCACCCCACGAAAGGATCCACGCCGTGACCGCCCTCATCGTTCTGGCAGCAATCGTCGTCATCGGGCTGCTCTTCCTCTCCGCTGCGATCAAGATCGCGCGCGAGTACGAGCGCGGCGTCATCTTCCGGCTCGGCCGCCTGCTCCCGGAGCCGAAGGGCCCCGGGCTCTTCATCCTGATCCCGATCGTCGACCGGATGGTGCGGGTCGACCTGCGCACGATCACGCTGAACGTGCCGCCTCAGGAAGTGATCACCAAGGACAACGTGCCGGTGCGCGTCAACGCCGTGGCCTACTTCCGGATCATCGAGCCGAAGAACGCGATCGTCCAGATCGAGAACTTCATGGTCGCCACCTCTCAGATCGCCCAGACCACGCTGCGCTCCGTGCTCGGCCAGCACATGCTCGACGAGCTGCTCGCCGAGCGCGACAAGATCAACGCCATCCTGCAGGCGATCATCGACGAGGCGACCTCACCGTGGGGGATCAAGGTGTCGATCGTCGAGGTCAAGGACGTCGAGATCCCGACCGGCATGCAGCGCGCGATGGCCCGGCAGGCAGAGGCCGAGCGCGAGCGGCGCGCCAAGGTGATCGCGGCCGAGGGCGAGTTCCAGGCCTCGCAGCGGCTCGCCGACGCAGCCGACGTGATGGCGAAGTCGCCGATGGCCCTCCAGCTCCGCTATCTCCAGACGCTGCTCGAGATCGGTGCCACGAACGCGACGACGATCGTCTTCCCGGCGCCCATCGACATGCTGACTGCCTTCATGGGCAAAGCGCAAGGAGGAAGCTCGTAGCCCGTCCGGGCGCGCGCTAACGGAAGGCGTTCGGCGCGGCCACGCGGCCGTGGAGCTCCTGGAACCGCTTGGCCGCGTCGATCGCGGCCCCGAGGTTCAGGCCCTTGTCCTTGGCCTGCTTGATCAGCAGAACCGTCTCGAGGGCGTCGATGTCGTAGATCCTCTGCTTGCGCCCCTTTGTCGGAATCTGCGCCTTGTTCGTCCAGTAGTCGAGCTGCATCTTCGAGATGCCCGCGACCTGGCAGACCTGACCGAGATAGAGCTCGACCTTGGCCAGATGCTCGGCAAGGTTTATCGGTTCAAGAAGGTCGACCTGATTGCTGTAAGCCATATCGCCCCTCGTCAGGAAAGGGATCGTCCCGCCTGCTGCGAGAGGTATATCGCCCCGGTCCACCGATTGGAAGGTCCCCGCCGGAGAGTCGCCGGCGGGAGCGGGCCGCGGGCTACTCCTCCGACTCGTCGCCCTCAGCGAGCGGCTCGAGCTCGTCCGCGCCAGGCTCGATGTCGCCGGCGCCCGGTTCGAGCGGGCTGCCGGGAACCTCCCCCTCGAGGAAGTCCTCGTCCTTGCGCTCCGACTCGACGACGGGGGCGAGGCTCGAGACGATCTCGTCCCCGCGCAGGCGCATCACGATCACACCCTGGGTCGCGCGCCCCGAGCGCTTGATGTCGTCGGCCGACATCTTGATCATCGTGCCGCCAGTCGAGATCAGCATCACCTGATACCCGTCGCGGACGACGCGCGAGCCGGCCAGCTTCCCCTTCGCCTCCGTGAGCTGGACCGTCTTGACACCCAGCCCGCCGCGCCCCTTGGCCGGATACTCGGAGATGCGGGTGCGCTTGCCGTAGCCGTTCTCGGTCACGACGAGCAGGTAGGCGTCGTCCTCGGCGATCTCCACGACGATCACCTCGTCGCCGGTGCGGAGGCGCATGCCCTGGACTCCGGACGCGGGCCGCCCCATCGAGCGCACATCCTTCTCGTGGAAGCGGATGGCCTGGCCGGCGCGCGACACCATCAGCACGTCGTCGTTGCCGTCGGAAAGACGGACGCCGACGAGCTCGTCCCCCTCGCGCAGCCTGATCGCGATGATCCCGTCCGCCTTCAGCGGCGTGTTGTACTCGAGGAACTCGGTCTTCTTGACAACACCCTTCCGGGTCGCGAAGAGCAGGTACTTCGTCTCCTTGAAGTCGCGCGTCGCGATCACGGCGCAGACGTTCTCGTCCTGGCGGAAGGGCAGCAGGTTGACGATCGCGCGCCCCTTCGACTGGCGCGAGCCGAGCGGCAGCTCGTGCACCTTCAGCCGGTAGACCTTGCCGACGGAGGTGAAGAAGAGGATGAAGTCGTGCGTCGAGGCGACGAACAGGTGCTCGATGTAGTCCTCGTCCTTCAGGTCCATGCCCATGACGCCGATGCCGCCACGGCGCTGCTCGCGGTAGGCCGTGACCGGAAGGCGCTTGATGTACCCCGAGCGGGTGATCGCGATCACCATGTCCTCCTCCGCGATCATGTCCTCGAGCTCGAGCGAGTCTTCGCCCAGCGCGATCTCGGTGCGCCGGTCGTCGTGCTTGGCGTAGATCTCCTTCACCTCGAGCAGCTCCTCGCGGATGACGCCGTCGACCCGCGCCGGATCGCCGAGGATCGCGCGGAGCTCGGCGATCCGCTCGCGCAGGTCGGCGTACTCGCTCTCGACCTCCTTGCGCGCGAGGCCCGTGAGGCGCGCGAGGCGAAGGTCGAGGATCGCCTGCGCCTGGACCTCCGAGAACCCGAACGTCGCCATCAGGCCGACGCGCGCCTCGTCTGTGTCGGCGGACTTGCGGATCAGGTCGATCACCGCGTCGAGGTTGTCGAGCGCGACCAGGTAGCCCTCGAGCACGTGCGCCCGGTCCTCGCACTTCCCGAGCTCGTACTTCGAGCGCCGGATGACGACCTGCCGCTGGAAGTCGAGGTAGTGGCGGATCAGCTCGAGCAGCGACAGCGTCTGCGGCACGCCGTCCACGAGCGCGACGGCGTTGTACCCGAACGTGGTCTGGAGCGCGGTGTGCTTGAACAGCTTGTTCAGCACGACCATCGGCACGGCCTCGCGCTTCAGCTCGATCTGGACGCGCATGCCGGTCTTGTCGGAGTGGTCGGCGAGGTCCGAGATCTCGGGCAGCACCTTCTCGTGGACGAGATCGGCGATCTTCTTGATCACGCCGGAGTCGCCGCCCTTCTTCACGCCGTAGGGAAGCTCGGTGACGATGATCGCGTTGCGCCCGCCGCGCAGCTCCTCGATGTGGGCCCGCGCCCGGACGACGATGCGGCCGCGGCCCGAGCGGTAGGCGTCCCGGATGCCCGAGCGGCCGACGACGATCGCGCCGGTGGGGAAGTCCGGGCCCTTGACGTGCTTGGTGAGCCCCTCCACGCTGACCGCCGGGTCGTCGATCAGCGCGACGACCGCGTCCACCACCTCGCTCAGGTTGTGCGGCGGGATGTTCGTCGCCATCCCCACCGCAATCCCGGCGGAGCCGTTGACGAGCAGGTTGGGGAAGCGGGCCGGAAGCACCGTGGGCTCGCGGCGTGACTCGTCGTAGTTCGCGACGAAGTCCACCGTGTCCATGTCGATGTCCCGCAGCATCTCGGTGGCGAGCTTCGTCAGCCGGCACTCGGTGTAGCGCATCGCGGCTGCGGGATCGTCGTCGAGCGAGCCGAAGTTGCCCTGGCCATCCACGAGCGGGTAGCGCATCGAGAACGGCTGCGCGAGCCGGACGAGCGTGTCGTAGATCGCCTGGTCGCCGTGCGGGTGGTACGAGCCCATCACTTCGCCGACCACACGGGCCGACTTCTTGTAGGGCCGGTTGGGCTGCATCCCCGACTCGTGCATGCCGAAGAGGACGCGCCTGTGCACCGGCTTGAGGCCGTCGCGAACGTCGGGCAGTGCGCGGCCCACGATCACGCTCATCGCGTAGTCGAGGTAGCTCGAGCGCATCTCCTGCTCGAGCTCGCGCGGCTCGACGCGGCCGCGCCCGAGAGGCTCGCCGACGGTGCTCACATCGTCCTCACTAGACGTCGAGGAACCTCACTGCGCGGGCGTTCGCCTCGATGAAGGCCCGCCGCGGCTCGACCTGGTCGCCCATTAGCATCGAGAACGTCCCGTCCGCGGCGGCGGCGTCCTCCACGCCGACCTGGATCAACAGCCGGCGCGCCGGGTCCATCGTCGTCTGCCACAGCTGCTCGGGGTTCATCTCGCCGAGGCCCTTGAAGCGGCTGATCTGGATCCCTTCCTTCGCGAGCTCGAGCAGGCAGGCCCGGAGCTGCTCGAACGTCTCCGCGGTCAGCTTCTTCTTCCCGTGCGCGAGTGCGAAGGGCGGGTGACCGACGACCTCGGCGGCCTTGGCGTACGCGCGACGCACGTTCGCGTACGTGCTGGAGCCGAGCAATGCGGCAGGAAGCTCGATGTCGGTCGCCGCGCTCGTCGCCGTCTCGACGATCCGCACGCGCAGGCCGTCCTCCAGTCGCTCGGTGACCGAGATCTCCCAGCCGTTTCCGGCCTGGCTTCCGATGGCTTGCTCGATCTCCGCGGCCGTCGTCAGCTCCTGCTCGACGAACCGGTGTGCGATCACGAAATCCGCGGCGGGGCCGGGGAACTCGTCCCTGAGCTTTGCCGACCAGCCTTCCAGGCTGTTCAGCTCGCGGGCGAAGCGGGCATAGCGCGCCTCGGTGAGCGACAGCGTCTCGCCGGCGCGGTCAATGACCTCGATGTCCTTCATGCGCTCGCGCACGAGCAGGTCCTCGAGCTGGCCGTCCTTTTCGAAGTACAGCTCCTGGTTGCCGGCGCGCACCAGGTAGAGCGGCGGCACCGCGATGTAGACGTGCCCGCGCTCGATCAGCTCGCCCATGTTCCGGTACAGGAAGGTGAGAATCAGCGTCCGGATGTGCGAGCCGTCCACGTCGGCGTCCGTCATCACGATGATCCGGTGGTAGCGGAGGTTGGCGACGTCGAACTCGTCGCCGAAGCCGGTGCCGATCGCGGTGATCATGGCCTGGATCTCCGTGTTCGAGAGCACCTTGTTGATGCGGTTCTTCTCGGCGTTGATGATCTTGCCGCGCAAGGGCAGGATCGCCTGATAGGTCCGGTCGCGGGCCTGCTTCGCAGAGCCACCGGCGGAGTCGCCCTCGACGATGTAGAGCTCGGCCGCCTCCGGATCCTTGATCGAGCAGTCGGCGAGCTTGCCGGGGAGCGCGGAGTTCTCGAGCGCGCTCTTGCGCCGGGTCAGCTCCCGCGCCTTGCGCGCGGCCTGGCGGGCGCGCGCGGCCGAGACCGCCTTCATGATGATCTGCCGGCCGTCGTTCGGGTTCTCCTCCAGGAACTCGGCGAGCTTCGCGTTGACGGTCTGCTCGACGAGGCCCTTCATCCCTGGGTTCCCGAGCTTCGTCTTCGTCTGCCCCTCGAACTGAGGGTCGCGCAGCTTCACGGAGAGCACAGCCGCGAGCCCCTCGCGGACGTCCTCGCCCTCGAGGTTGTCCTCCTTCTCCTTCAGCAGCCCCTTCTCGCGGGCGTACCTGTTGAGCGTTCCGGTCAGCGCGGCCTTGAAGCCGGAGAGGTGCGCGCCGCCCTCGGTCGTGTTGATGTTGT